>CAIPII010000073.1 GCA_903865035.1 uncultured Burkholderiales bacterium
AAGGTCACCATCATCCCGCGTGGCCGCGCCTTGGGCGTGACCATGAGCTTGCCTGAGAAAGATCGCTACAGCTATGACCGCGAATACATGTTGAACCAAATCAGCATGCTTTTTGGTGGCCGCATTGCTGAGGAAGTGTTCATGAATCAAATGACCACCGGCGCCAGCAACGACTTTGAGCGTGCCACTTCCATCGCACGTGACATGGTCATGCGTTACGGCATGACCGAAGCTTTGGGTCCAATGGTTTACGCTGAAAACGAGGGAGAGGTCTTCTTGGGTCGCTCTGTCACCAAGACCACGAACATGAGCGAGGCCACCATGCAAAAGGTGGATGCTGAGGTGAGGAGCATCATTGATGGACAGTACGCGTTGGCCAGGCGTTTGATCGAAGAGCACTCAGATCACATGCATGCAATGGCCAAAGCCTTGCTGGAGTGGGAGACCATCGACACCGAGCAAATTGACGACATCATGGCGGGCCGCACTCCAAGGCCCCCCAAAGACTGGACACCTCGAATTCCACCCTCTGGAGATGGATCCTCGGGTGGAACTCCAGCTGTGCACACCACTCCGGTGACCACTTCGAACTCAATTTAAGGGGCAGATGCGCCTTTGCGCGCTCTTGATCTCTGATGAAGAAACGCGCTGAAAGGCGCGTTTCTTCATTCAATCTCGAGATGTGAATCTATCCTATGCAAGCACACCCATTGACTGGAATTTCTGAGACCAAGCTCTCGCTTCAATCTCCATTGAACTCGATTTGGCAGACCTCTCGTTTTGCGATTGATCTGAAGCGTCCTCGCATCATGGGGATCGTGAACGTCACGCCAGACTCGTTTTCCACAGGTGAGGGGCAAGCCTTTGCTCGATCAAATGAGCTCACCCAAAAAAGCATTGAATTGTCGCAAGCGCAACTCAAAGCGGGGGCTCACCTCTTGGACATTGGCGCGGAGTCCACACGCCCGGGTGCAGTTGCGGTCTGCGAGGAGGAGGAATGGGCACGCTTAGAGCCTGTGCTTGAGGAAGTGCTCAAGTGGGGAGTGCCAGTGTCTGTAGACACTTACAAGCCCACCACCATGCAAAAGGCGCTGGACATGGGGGTGGACATCATCAATGACGTGTGGGCTTTGCGCCAAGATGGCGCATTGAGCGTTGTGTCTTCTTTTGGCTGCGGGGTGTGCCTCATGCACATGCATGCCGAGCCCACAACCATGCAGATCTCCCCCATGAAAGGCGAGGTGGTGCACGCCGTCAAAGACTTCTTGCTTGAGCAGGTGCGACTCGCCGTTGACGCTGGCGTGGCTCGCGAGCGCTTGGTGCTTGATCCGGGCATTGGGTTTGGTAAAACTGTCGAACAAAACTTTTCGTTGCTTGAGCAGCAATCCACCTTGATGGAGCTATCTTTGCCGATTTTGGTGGGCTGGAGTAGAAAGTCTTCACTTGGAGCCGTCACAGGTTTGGAGGTTCATCAACGTTTGGTGGCGAGCGTTTCAGCAGCCCTTGTGGCCGTTGAGAGAGGAGCCAGGGTGGTGCGTGTTCACGATGTGCAAGCCACACACGAGGCGTTGACCGTTTGGCAGCACGCAAGCTCATCTAGGCCTGCGTGATGAGATCTTTTCTGGGAGTTCCATGCATAGGGTAAAAAAGAAGGGACAATGACTCCTAAAAGCACTTTGGGAGGAGCTCAGTCAGATCCATCCAATGCAAGCTACACTGTTCAATTCAATATAAAAACAATAGACATGACACGACAATTTTTCGGCACCGACGGCATTCGTGGCACCGTGGGACAAAGCCCTATCACGCCAGATTTCATGCTCAAGTTGGCTCACAGCGTGGGCCGTGTGCTCAAAAAACACCATGACAAGCCTTTGGTTTTGATTGGTAAGGACACGCGCATCTCTGGATACATGCTGGAGTCTGCACTGGAGTCAGGTTTTAACTCCGCAGGCGTGGACGTCATGCTGCTTGGACCTTTGCCAACACCTGGTGTTGCGTACCTGACCCGTGCGCAAAGGGCAAGCTTGGGCGTGGTGATCAGTGCCAGTCACAATCCCTTTGCAGACAATGGCATCAAATTTTTCTCCGACAAGGGCAGCAAGCTCCCCGATGCTTGGGAGTTGGAGGTGGAGGAGATGATGCGTGAGCCCTCTGAGTGGGTGAGCTCTGCTCAATTGGGCAAGACCCGACGCTTGAATGACGCTCAAGGGCGGTATTTGGAGTTTTGCAAGTCCACATTCGATCCTGAGTTGTCATTGCACGGATTAAAGATCGTGGTCGATGCAGCACACGGTGCTGCTTATCAAATTGCACCCGCCTTGCTCCACGAGCTCGGAGCGGAGGTCATCAGCATTGGTTGCTCCCCTGATGGTTTGAACATCAACGACAAGGTTGGAGCCACTCACCCCCAAACCATGGCCCATGCTGTGCAGGAGCACGCCGCGCATTTTGGGATCAGTTTGGACGGGGACGCCGATCGCTTGATGGTGGCCGATGCCACTGCTCGCCTATACAACGGAGATGAGTTGCTCTATCTCATTGCCAAGGAGAGGTTCGAGAGGGGTGAATCCATCAAAGGGGTGGTGGGCACGCTCATGACCAACATGGCCATTGAAATTGGATTGAAAAAATTGGGCATTGATTTGGTTCGGGCCAAGGTCGGAGACCGTTATGTGTTGGAGTCTTTGATCGAGAACCATTGGATTTTGGGAGGGGAGGGCTCAGGCCATTTGTTGGTGCTCGATCAACACTCCACTGGGGATGGATTGATCAGCGCCTTGCAAGTGCTCCAAGCGTGTCAGCGCTCGCAAAAAAGCCTTGGCCAGTGGTTGAGCGACGTGGAGCTCTTTCCACAGGTGCTGATCAACGTCAAAGTCAAAGGTCCTTGGAAGGCCAGTGGAGCTGTGTTGAGCGCGCAAAAAGAAGCAGAGATTGCCTTGGCAGGAGAGGGGCGAGTCCTCATTCGTCCAAGCGGTACCGAGCCTTTGGTGAGGGTGATGGTGGAAGCCAAGCAGGCCGAGCAAGCCAAGCATTGGGCTGAACGTTTGGCTCAACTGATAGAGAAAGAGTAACAGCCCCCACAGGGCCCTTGCGAGCGTTGCCAAACCTCGATTTCATAAAAATGGCGCAACTTTGTCAAAAAAGTTTCATAAATTGGACATGAACTCGTCATCAAAGTTATAGACACTTGTACAAACCAACAGCACGGAGTGTTCATGAAAGAGTTGCCAACGCCCACATTAGATTTGTCACCTTTGGCCTTACCTCGGGGGTCACTTCATCCGAGCGAAAATCAACCCTCTTCAGCCCCTCAAGCCCAAACTTCTGAGCGTGGCAGCATTTCTGTTTCGTGGGCGCGCAACCTCGATGAAGTCCGTGCAGCACAACGACTGAGGTACAGCATTTTTGTGGGAGAGATGGGGGCTCGCATTCAGTCCTCCATTCCTGAGCACGACATTGACCTCTTTGACGACTATTGCGAGCACTTGATTGTTCGCGATCAAAACACCGAAGAGGTGGTGGGTACTTATCGTGTATTGACACCCGTGCAAGCCAAGCGCGTCGGTGGCAATTACACGGAAACAGAATTCGATTTGACCCGTCTTCGCTCCATGAGAGACCGCATGGTGGAGTTGGGCCGCTCATGCGTGCACTCTGATTACCGTCAAGGGGGTGTCATCATGGCCCTTTGGGGTGCATTGGCCGAGTTCATGGTTCGAAACCAACTCGACACCATGATTGGTTGCGCGAGCATTCCCATGCTTCACAACGGCGTGGTGAGCGGTCAAGCGGCTGCTAGCATTTGGTCTCAGCTCAAGAACACTCACTTGGCGCCAATCGAGTTGCAAGTCAGGCCCCGTTTGGCTTTGCCCTTGGAGCATTTTGAATCTCAGCCTGTGGTGGAGCCTCCCGCTTTGATCAAGGGATACTTAAGACTTGGCGCCAAAGTGCTTGGTGCTCCAGCTTGGGATCCAGACTTCAACACTGCGGATTTGCCAATGCTCATGCGCATTGCTGATTTGCCCCACAGGTACCGAAAGCACTTCTTGGGTGCTTGATGCATTACAGAGCGATTTTCATCTCTGACTTGCATCTGGGCACTCCGGGATGCCAAGCTGACGCTTTGCTCAGTTTTTTGAAGTACAACAGCAGCGAATCCCTTTATTTGTTGGGTGATATCGTTGATGGTTGGCAACTCAAACGCCGATGGTTTTGGCCCCAAGAGCACAACGACGTCATACAAAAGCTATTGCGTCGCGCCAGAAAAGGCACCAAAGTCGTCTACGTACCTGGCAACCACGATGAGTTTGCCAGGCACTTTGTCAATCATCAGTTTGGTGGCGTTGAATTGCTCGAGGAAGCTGAGCACACGATGGCCGATGGTCGAGTGCTGTGGTTGACCCATGGAGACTATTTTGATGCTGTGGTGCAATATGCCAAGTGGTTGGCTCACGTGGGGGATAACTTGTATGAGATCACCCTCAGGCTCAATCGCTACTTGAGTCATGTGCGAGCTGCCCTAGGGTTGCCCTATTGGTCCTTGTCCGCATATCTCAAGCACAAGGTCAAATCGGCTTTGAATTACGTGACTGCTTTTGAAGACGCTTTGGCCAATGAGGCCACCCGGCGCGGCTACCAAGGGGTGGTTTGTGGTCACATCCACCGAGCTCAGATCAGGGACATTCAAGGCGTTCTTTATTGCAACGACGGGGACTGGGTGGAGAGTCGATCTGCCATGGTGGAGCATTTCGATGGCCGCCTAGAGCTGATCTTCTGGGATCCAGCCACCATGGAGGATCCCGCTCAAGCCCTGTCCGATTCTTAGTTGACTCTTCCTAGAGGGGGATTAAAGTAAAATACCTACTTTAATCCCAATATGGGTTCACAAGCAGCTTGTGGCAACTTTGGCAAATGTTCAAGGTTGCTATTTTTCTGAACTTGAAGAACCCCTTTAGGTTGCAATGATGTTTCTAGAACGCGATGCGAGTATTTTGGCCTTCAATGAGAGGGTGCTGGATTGGGCAGTTAGGTCTGAGGTGCCCTTGTTGGAGAGGTTGAGGTATTTGTGCATCGTCTCCTCCAATTTGGATGAGTTTTTTGAGGTCCGAATGGCTTTGCATCTGAGGGCTCAGGCTCAGGACGATGCACGGGCTTTGTACAGCATGCATTCTTACAAGGCGCTGAGCGAGTATGCTCACCGTTTGGTTGATCGGCAGTATGAGCTCTACAACGAACAACTCATGCCTGCCTTTAAAAAGGAGGGCATTGTGTTGCTCTCTCACAGTGAGCGAAATGCTGCACAAACCAAATGGGTCAAACAGTACTTTGAACACGAGGTCAAACCCCTTTTGGTGCCTGTGGGTTTGGATCCATCACACCCGTTTCCTTTGGTTGCCAACAAATCGTTGAACTTCATCGTTCGCTTATCTGGCGCTGACGCGTTTGGAAGAGAAAACGAAATCGCCATCGTCAAAGTGCCTCGAGTGCTACCACGGATCATCAAACTACCCTCCAGCGTGGCGGGCAAGCGCGTCGCCTTTGTGGCATTGAGCAGCATCATTCGAGCTCACTTGAAGGACTTGTTCCCGGGTCGAACCGTTGGGCAGTTTTCCCAATTTCGAGTCACCCGTGACTCCGAACTCAGCGTGGATGAGGAGGACGTTCAAAATTTAAGGACTGCACTCAGACAAGGTTTGGAGCACAGGCAGTTTGGGCAAGCCATTCGCCTTGAGGTTTCATCTGGTTGCTCTCAGGAGCTTTATCACTTCCTATTGAAGCAGTTTCAGTTGCCCGAGAGTGCGCTCTACCGAGTGCATGGACCTGTGAATTTGGTGCGTTTGTCTCAAATGATTGATTTGATCAATGCCCCCAAGTTATCGTTTCCGCCCTATGCCGCATCATTTCCAAAGGCTTATTTGAGCACGGAGTCGATTTTTGCTCAGCTCAAAAAGCGTGATATCTTGATTCACCAGCCCTATGAAAGTTTCTCAGCGGTGTTGGCCTTTTTAAAGGAAGCGGTCAACGATCCTGATGTGCTGGCCATCAAACAAACCATTTATCGCACGGGCTCTGACTCTGAGTTGATGGATTTGCTCAGGGAAGCTGTGCGACGCGGCAAGGAAGTCACCGCAGTGGTTGAGTTGAAGGCGCGCTTTGATGAGGAGGCCAACATCAATTGGTCCGAAAGGCTCGAATCCATTGGCGCGCAAGTGGTCTATGGCGTGGTGGGATTGAAGACCCATGCCAAGATGCTTTTGGTCACGCGCAAGGAAGGCAAGCAACTCGTTCGTTATGCGCATTTGTCCACTGGGAATTACAACGCAAAAACGGCCAAGCTCTACACCGACATCAGCCATTTGACGGCCAATGTCAAGCTCACCGCCGATGTCGAGCAAGTGTTTGTTCACATGTCTAGTCAAAGTCCCATGCCCCATTTGCACCATTTATGGGTGGCGCCCTTTTATTTGCATGACAAAATTGTTTCTAACATTGCAGACGTTGCCAAGGCTGCCCAACGGGGAGAGTACGCACGAATCGTGATCAAAATGAATTCGCTCACCGATGATCGCTTGGCCAAGGCCTTGGTTCAAGCGGGGCAAGCGGGCGTGAAAATCGATGTGATTGTGAGAGGGGCTTGCATTTTGCCTGCTCAGGTCCCGGGTGTCACAGAAAATATAAAAATTCGCTCTATCATCGGTCGATTCTTAGAGCACTCTAGGGTCTTTTACTTTGCCAAAGGCGAAGAAGAAGCCTTGTACTTGTCCAGTGCGGACTGGATGAACCGAAACATGATGCGCCGCATCGAGATTGCTTGGCCCATTGAGGACCCAGTGCTCAGGCAGCGCGTGATTGATGAATGCTTGTTGGCCTATGAGTATGACACCCAGGACGCTTGGCAGCTGGATGCAAAGGGACACTACTCAAAAGTTTCTGACAAGCATGAAGGTGTGACCCACAGTGCACAAAATGCATTGA
Source organism: uncultured Burkholderiales bacterium (assembly GCA_903865035.1). GTDB lineage: Bacteria > Pseudomonadota > Gammaproteobacteria > Burkholderiales > Burkholderiaceae_C > Limnohabitans. The sequence goes on from CAIPII010000073.1 coordinate 6,979, forward strand.
TGGCGCGATACAGAGACAAAAAATAGTAAATGGATTGATTTGGGTGCTTCACAATCAATCGTATTGATCAAGGCGGTTTGAACATGGATTTGATTTTATGGCGCCACGCAGAAGCCATCGACCCAGAGTTGATGGACAATGATTTAGAACGGTATTTGACCCCACGAGGGGAGAGACAAGCGCAACGCATGGCCCATTGGTTGGATCGCATGTTGCCTCAGGGAACGCGCATCATTTGCAGTCCCGCCAAGAGGTGTGAGCAAACTGTCTTGGCGCTGGGCAGACGATATAAGCTCAGAGAAGAGTTGTCCCCCAGTGGACACGCGCAAGAGGTTTTAGAGCTCTCCCAGTGGCCTCACTCCAAAAATCCAGTGTTGGTGGTGGGTCACCAGCCTTATTTGGGTCAAACGGTGGCCCAATTGATCAAAACCGAATCGGCCGAATGCTCGATCAAAAAGGGGGCCGTTTGGTGGCTCAAAACCAAAGTCAAAGAGGGTGACATCCTGCGCACGTCGATTCATTGTGTGCAAGGCCCAGACACCCTTTGACTCGGGTACTTTGCTCTTAACTCTTTTGTGGTCGACCGGTTTTGATCAAGGGGATTTGGGCAATTGCTTTTTCAAACGCTGAATCCGATAGCAGGGTCAGCACTTTGATGCCAGCTCTGAGGAGCTCGCTCTTTTTGGCAGGCAGGCCAATCCTGGCGGATCTCATTTTGAGTGCATGGATAGCTTGGTATTCATCCTTTGGAATCGTGAAGCTGTCGCGAACGATTTTGCTCTTTTTGGCCTTGACCACTTCTGTGTGGTTAGAGGTTGAAGGGGAGGCTGTTTTCTTGACTGGCGGATTGGCTGGTTTTTGAGCAGATTTAGCTGTCACAGATTTAATGGGCGCCTTCGCAGGTGTCTTTTTCTTTGCGGCAGCGCCAGTTGCTGGCTTGGCTACCACGGCTTTTTTGGCGATTGGTTTTGCCGACGGAGCTCTTTTGGTCACTGTCTTGGCTTTGGTGGGTGATGTGGTTTGGATTGGGTCCATGTTGGTGACTCCTATAAACGAAGCATACAGTATATACTGTTTATTTTTAATCTAAAACCATGCTGTTGCAATTGATCAACTTGTGACGTGAAAATGCAAATCAATGAACCTTGAGACGACGCAAGCGCTGATTGGCGCTGATCGTTCAGCGGCTCAGTGGCTTGGCTTCGAGCTGGTGGATGCTCAGATGCCAGCCTGTTTTGAGCCAAGCATTGACCTCTTCGTGCAAGAGGTGGGCCGACTGTGGGAAATTCAAGGTCCACAGCGGGGGCAGAGTGATCTCTACGCTTTGGGCTGACTTTTTGGGCAAATGCAGAAGTATTTGTTCAAACTGTGGGTCTCTTCTGGCGTGACAAACGATCACAGCCAAGCGAAGACACATCAATTGCAAAGAAAAATTCTCATCTTCAAAGTCTGCATCTAATTTTTTGAGTTTGCCCCTGTGTCCATGGACCAACAAACTCAATTGATGCAGTTCTGAGAGGGCAAAGCCCGCGGCGTCACTTTGATCCAAGATGTATGCGCCGTGCTTGTGGTAATCGGTGTGAGAGATGCACGCGCCAATTTCATGCAGGTGAGCCGCCCACTCAACGGTTCTGAGCAAAGGCAGGGCGTCAAGGGATTCATTTCTTTGAGCGCACAATTGAGAAAGGAAGTGACGCGCCACTTTGGCCACTCGACGGGCTTGAGCGGTATCGACGTGAAAAGAATTTTGCAGTCGATTGATGGTGAGCGTTCTCGTGTCGGTGCTTGAATCTTCGCGTTCAATCAAGTCATAGAGCACGCCATGTCTGAGTGCGCCTTGTGCGCAATTCAAAGACTCGATTTGAAGCAACTCAAAGACCGCCTTCAAAACAGCGATTCCGCCACCGATCACCGCTTTTCTATCTTCTTTGATGCCATCAATCCTTAATTTATCCAAAGATTGTGCTCGAATCAAAGTCTTCTCAAGCCAGACCAAACCCTCCCAAGTGATGATCTCAGAGGACCATCCGCTCGCACCTAATGCATCGGCAACTGCTCCGACCGTTCCTGATGAGCCATAGGCTTGGTCCCACTCCTCTTTGGGATACAAGTCAATGGCTTCGTCTAAAACCGCTTTGGCGGCAATTTGAGCTCGGTGAAAGGCGTCGGGTGTGAATTGACCGTCCGCAAAGTACTTCATGCTCCACGCCACGCTCCCCGTTCTGTAGGATTCCATGACTTGGGGCTCGAAGTGATGCCCCAAGATGATTTCTGTGGAGCGCCCACCAATGTCAATGACCAATCTTCTCTCGTCGGTCTCGGGCAGCATGTGAGCCACCCCTTGGTAGATCATGCGCGCTTCCTCTCGGCCAGAAATCACTTCAATGGGAAACCCCAAAATGGCCTGCCCTTTGGCCAAGAACTCATCTCGGTTTCTGGCTTCGCGCAGTGTCTGGGTGGCTACGGCCCTGACATTTGACTTCTTGAACCCAGCCAGCCTCTCGCCAAAGCGGGCCAAGCAGTCCCAGCCCCGTTGCATGGCTTGTGGTGTTAGGTTGCGGTTCTCATCCAGGCCATTGCCTTGTCGCACGGTCTCTTTGATGTACTCGGTTCGGCTGATCTGTCCATGGTCTAGTCTTGCGATTTCAAGGCGATAGCTGTTTGAGCCCAAGTCCAGGGCAGCGAGAAGAGAACCGTTTTGCATCATAAAGTATTTATTTTATGCCTAAATTGACTCAGGCTCTTATCGATCTTATGACTGAAATATTACAAAGTCATGTCAAATTACTCGTTATGTGTTAGGTGTAAGAAGTGCCTTGATAGGATTTTAGTCACATTATTGTCACATTTGAGTAATACAGTTGCGCTGCTACTTCAACAACTTTGGATATTTTTATGATCAAAAGACTCTCTCTCATCGCTGCCATGGTTGCAGCTTTTGGTGTCACAGCAGTCAAAGCTGATGACATGACTGGTGCAGGTTCATCCTTTGCCAACCCCATTTACAGCAAGTGGGCTGCCGAGTACAACAAATTGACTGGCAACAAGCTGAACTATCAATCAATTGGTTCTGGCGCTGGTATCAAACAAATCGATGCCAAAACAGTTGATTTTGGTGCATCTGACATGCCTTTGACAGATGAAGACTTGGCCAAAAAAGGTCAAGTTCAATTCCCAACCGTGATCGGTGGCGTGATTCCTGTGGTGAACATCGCTGGCGTGGCTCCTGGTGCCATGAAGCTCACAGGCGAGTTGTTGGCTGAGATCTATTTGGGCAAAGTCCAAAAATGGGACGATGCTGCCATCAAGGCCTTGAATCCTACACTCAGCTTGCCCGATGCATTGATTGCTCCTGTTCGTCGTTCTGATGGTTCAGGGACTTCCTTTTTGTTCACCAACTATTTGAGCAAAGTCAGCCCTGAGTGGAAAACCAAAGTTGGTTTTGACACTGCAGTGAACTGGCCTGTTGGTTTGGGTGGCAAGGGTAACGAAGGTGTTGCAGCTTTTGTGAACCGCATTCCCAACTCCATTGGTTATGTTGAGTACGCTTATGTCAAGCAAAACAAAATGACTTATGTCAAAGTTGCCAATTCAACTGGTGCTTATGTTGAGCCCGATGAAGAAGCTTTCAAAGCAGCTGCAGCCAATGCAGACTGGAAAAAGAGCTTTTACCAAGTGTTGACCAATCAAGCTGGCAAAGCATCATGGCCCATCACAGGTGCAACTTTTGTGATCATGCACAAAGTGCAAGACAAGCCTGCCAACGCTTCTGCAGTTTTGAAGTTCTTTGACTGGAGCTTCAAAAACGGCGACAAAGCAGCCATTGATTTGGACTACGTCACAATGCCTGCCGCTGTTAAAGAAGAAATTCGTCAGTCATGGGCTTCCATCAAAGACGGTTCAGGCAAAGCCATCGCTTACTGATCTGACTTTACTTTGATCTTTCGATAAAGTCTCAGGAACACCATCAACCAGCCAAGCGTGCAGGGTTGAGGTGTTCCTGAGCGATTTTTAACTTCAAGCAAAACTTGATGACCTCTATGAATACACCCGTTCCTGTTCCAAATCGAAACCTCAGTGGTTTAATGGACCGCTTGTTTGGTTGGTCTGCACTAGGTGCGGTTATTTTGACCTTGAGCATGCTCACGGGAATTTTGTTTTCTTTGTTTGTAGGCGCTTGGCCTGCAATCAGTCAATATGGCTTGGGCTTTTTGACTCGAAGTGTTTGGGATCCTGTCCAAAATGAATTTGGCGGTTTGGTCATGATTTATGGCACCCTCATCACTTCAATCATTGCGTTGTTGATTGCGGTACCCGTGAGTTTTGGTATCGCTTTGTTTTTGACAGAATTGTCTCCTGCTTGGCTCAAGCGTCCGCTTGGTATTGCCATCGAATTGTTGGCCGCCATTCCATCGATTGTTTATGGAATGTGGGGCTTGTTGATCTTTAGTCCGATTTTGTCGACCTATGTGCAATTGCCCTTGCAGCACTTGTTTGGTGGTGTGCCTTTCATTGGTGCATTGTTCGCAGGTCCACCAGTGGGTATTGGCATTTTGGCGGCCGGCATCATTTTGGCGATCATGATCATCCCTTTTATTGCATCGGTGATGAGGGACGTTTTTGAAGTCACGCCACCCCTTTTGAAAGAGTCTGCATACGGTTTGGGTTCAACCACATGGGAAGTTGTTTACCAAGTCGTTTTGCCTTACACCAAAGCCGGCGTGGTGGGTGGCATCATGCTTGGATTGGGTCGAGCTTTGGGTGAGACCATGGCCGTGACTTTTGTGATTGGCAACATGAATCAACTCAACTCCATCAGCGTCTTTGAGCCTGCCAACTCCATTACATCTGCTCTGGCCAATGAATTTGCAGAGGCCTCCAACGGATTGCACCAAGCCTCTTTGATTTACTTAGGCTTGGTGCTGTTTTTCATCACTTTCGTGGTGCTCAGCTTATCCAAACTCTTGTTGGCTCAAATGCGCAAAAATGAAGGAACCAAATCATGATGGATGAGCGTCAAAGAAAATACGCCAAGCGCAATTTGGTCAACAAAGTTGCGATTGCACTGTCCATGTCTGCGATGGCATTTGGACTGGTGTGGTTGATTTGGATTTTGTGGGAAACCATCATTTTGGGAGTGGGGGGCTTGACGCTTTCCACTTTCACACAGATGACCCCAGCTCCAAACGATGATGGTGGTTTGGCCAATGCCATTTACGGCTCCTTTGTAATGGTTGGCTTGGCCACCGTGATTGGAACTCCCATTGGAATCATGGCAGGTATTTACCTGGCCGAATACAGCCCTCACAGCAGGCTCTCTAATGTGACGCGATTTGTCAATGAGATTTTGCTCTCAGCCCCCTCGATCGTGATTGGTCTGTTTGTTTACACCTTGGTGGTGGCTCGTTTCAATACGTTTTCAGGCTGGGCAGGTGTCATGGCTTTGGCGTTGATTGTGATCCCAGTTGTGATTCGCACATCGGAGAACATGCTTCTTTTGGTGCCAGCGGGTCTGAGAGAAGCTGCCTATGCCTTGGGTACGCCTAAATGGAAAGTGAGCATGTCCATCACGCACAAGGCGGCCAGGTCAGGCGTGGTCACTGGTATTTTGTTGGCCGTTGCTCGCATCTCTGGTGAGACCGCACCTTTGCTCTTCACAGCTTTGAACAACCAGTTCTGGGCTTCAAGTCTTTCGGGACCCGTGGCCAGCTTGCCGGTCACCATTTTTAAGTTCGCCATGAGCCCATACCAAAATTGGCAGCAGTTGGCATGGGCCGGGGTCTTTTTGATCACCATGGCCGTGTTGGGATTGAACATTTTGGCGCGTGTTTTGACTCGCCAAAAACATTGATTTAAAGTTTTTTCATAGGATTTCAAATGCAAGTAGCATCACCTAACTCATCAAAAATCGCCGTGAAAGACTTGAATTTTTACTACGGTAAATTTCACGCGCTCAAGAACATCAATTTGGACATTCCTGAGAACCAAGTCACAGCCTTCATTGGTCCTTCCGGTTGTGGTAAATCCACTCTGCTCAGAACCTTCAACCGCATGTTTGAGCTCTATCCCGAGCAGCGTGCTGAGGGCTCCATCATGCTGGACGGTGAGAACTTGCTCACCTCCAAGCAAGATGTCGCATTGATTCGTGCAAAAGTTGGCATGGTCTTTCAAAAGCCAACCCCTTTTCCCATGTCCATTTTCGACAACATCGCATTTGGTGTGAAATTGTTTGAAAATTTGAGCCGCACTGACATGGAAGAGCGAGTAGAGTGGGCCTTGCGCAAAGCTGCATTATGGGGTGAGGTCAAAGATAAATTGCAACAAAGTGGCTCAGGTCTGTCTGGCGGACAGCAGCAGCGCTTGTGTATCGCACGCGGTATTGCAATCAAGCCCGAGGTTTTGCTCTTGGATGAGCCCTGCTCAGCTTTGGATCCCATCTCGACCGCAAAGGTCGAGGAGTTGATCATTGAGCTCAAGGCCGATTACACTGTTGTGATCGTGACCCACAACATGCAGCAAGCGGCCAGGTGCAGTGACTTCACTGCCTACATGTATTTGGGTGATTTGGTGGAGTTTGGACCCACAGAACAGATGTTCTTCAAGCCCCAGCGCAAAGAGACCGAAGATTACATCACGGGTCGTTTTGGTTAATTTTTTGTATTCACAAACAGCAAGCTTTTAAGTCTAGGATTCATATGCCAGATAAACATCTCTCTACCCAATTCGATACCGAACTCAACAACGTCTCTTCTCGTGTGATGGAGCTCGGTGGTTTGGTTGAGTCACAAATTCGCCAAGCCGTTTTTGCTTTGTCCCAATTCAGCTCTGAGGTTGCTGATCAAGTGATTGAGCAAGAAGCTCATGTCAACTCTTTGGAAGTCGAGATCGACAGAGAGTTGGCATCCATCATTGGAAGACGCCAGCCCACAGCGGTTGATTTGCGTTTGCTCATGGCCATCTCCAAGACCACAGCGAATTTGGAGCGTGTTGGAGACGAGGCTGAGAAAATTGCCCGCATGGTCAAGTCCATCATCAACAGTGGATCCACTCGCTCACTCCCCTCATCTGAACTCAAAGTGGCAGCTGAGATGGCAAGCTCACTCTTGAGAAAAGCTTTGGATGCCTTTGCCCGTTTAGACACAAAGACCGCCATCACCATTTTGAAAGAGGACGACTTGATCGACCAAGAGTTTGATGGTTTCTTGCGCATCTTGATCACTTACATGATGGAAGATCCCAGAACCATTTCCTCCAGTTTGGACTTGCTCTTCATTGCCAAAGCCATCGAGCGCATTGGTGATCATGCCAAGAACATTGCTGAGTTCATCATCTACATTGTCAAAGGCGATGATGTTCGTCACACCTCCATTGAAAAAATCGAGTCATCTCTACAGTAACTTTTAACGGCAAAACAATCATGCGCAATCCACCCAGAGTCTTGATCGTTGAGGACGAATCGGCAATCGCTGAATTGATCGCCGTCAATTTGCGCCACAATGGTTTATCACCCATTTGGGCCGAGGATGGCGAGGCCGCTCAAAGAGAAATTGACTCTGTGCTACCCGATGTGATTTTGCTCGATTGGATGCTGCCCGGACAAAGCGGTGTTTCCTTGGCCAAACGCTGGAGAGCAGACCCCAGGATCAAGGGTGTTCCCATTGTGATGCTCACAGCGCGTTCAGATGAGGGAGACAAGGTCTCTGGCTTGGATGCGGGTGCCGATGACTACATCACCAAACCCTTTTCTACACAAGAGTTATTGGCTCGAATCAGGGCTGTTCTTCGCCGTCGCTCTCCAGAGCAAGCGCTTGACAGCGTCAGTGTGGGTGAGCTGACGCTAGACGGTGCCACATACCGGGTGAGTTTTGGTGGACAAGCCCTCAAAGTGGGACCCACTGAATTCAAGTTGCTCAATTATTTGATGCGCCACGCTGAGCGTGTTCATTCACGCTCCCAATTGCTCGATAAAGTGTGGGGTGATCATGTTTTCATTGAAGAGAGAACCGTTGACGTGCACATCAAAAGACTCAGGGAAGCCTTGGGCGATGCTGGCGCAATGGTTGAGACCGTGAGGGGTGCCGGCTACCGTTTCACGTCCCAGGCCGTTTTACCCACTCCTGCAGCCGCAACTGCTGGACAAAACGCATCCGCTGCTGCTTGATCTTCGAATGATGCGCACCGCTTGAGTTTTCAAGCCAGCGAGCTTTTATCTCATCTCATGCCTATTTAGGCCAATGCCTCGTCTTCTCGCTCTGAGCTGAGACGCTACAATCAACGCCTTAATTTACCCACACTTTTTGTGTCCTGCATTGTTTGAGGGCCAAAGCGAAAAGGCGTAAAGCTCAAGCATCATGTTCGTTCGCATTTACCTTTATTTCTTCTTCTTGGCGTTGGGTGCCATTGTGGGTGAGCATTTCTTGCCTGTCCAGACGCCTTGGTTGGGTGCGTTATTGGTGGATCTTGCGATTGCCTTGAGTTGGTTTTTATATGACGCACGTCGTGCCTACAAAATTTTGGAATGGATCAAGGTGGGCCATCAAAATGGCCCTCCCTTTCTGACTGGTCTTTGGGGTGAAATGGGAGAGCGAGTTCACAAACTCAATCGAATTCATCAACAAAGCCTTGAGAGCAGCGACAGGCGCTTGATGGAGTTCTTAACGGCCATTCAAGCGTCTCCCCACGGTGTGATCTTGATCAAAGCGGATGGAAAAATCGAGTGGTCCAATAAAACCGCGAATGACCATCTGGGTATTGACTTGTTAAGGGACCGTGAGCAAATCATTGGTAACTTGGTGAGAGACCCCATTTACCAAGCGTATGCTGCCTCTAACGTTTATGACCATGAGGTTGTGATTGAGGGCCACCAAAGTCAAATCAACAAACCCCTTCGCATCTCGTTGCAACTCTTTCCCTACGGGGATGGTAGGCGCTTGATGCTCACGCGAGATGTCACAGCCCTGGAGCAAGCTGAAGTCATGAGGCGTGACTTTGTGGCCAATGTGTCTCACGAAATCAGAACGCCTTTGACCGTTTTAGCTGGTTTCGTTGAAACCATGCAAAACCTGAATTTGAATCCAGAGGAGCAAACCCGGTATTTGATGTTGATGCAATCACAAGCGAGCAGAATGCAAACTTTGGTCGAGGATTTGCTCACGCTCTCCAAACTCGAGGGCAGTCCAATGCCCAGTGGTGTGCAGTTTCACTCTGTGGAGCAGATGCTCAAAATTTGTGAGGATGAGGCCCGAGGTCTTTTGAGCGCATTGGCCGCCAATCAGGAACATTTCAAGCCCCATCAATTGAGCTTTGAGCTGAGCTTAAACTCTCAGGGTCTTGAAGTGGCTGGCAACAAAGCAGAGCTCATCAGTGCGATGTCCAATTTGATCAGCAACGCATTGCGCTATACACCCTCTGGTGGCGAAGTGCGAGTTTCAAGTCAACTCAATGCAACTGGAGATTGGTGTTTTGCAGTACAAGATACGGGTCCAGGGATCTCTGCTGAACACCTTCCAAGACTCACGGAGCGTTTTTACCGAGTAGACCGCTCACGCTCTAGGGAGACGGGTGGCACGGGGCTGGGTTTGGCCATTGTCAAGCACGTCATTCAGCGTCATGGTGGCGAAATGTCCATACAAAGTATTTTGGGTCGAGGCTCGAACTTCTCGTTTACTTTGCCCAAGTCACGACTCAAAGCATCGCATGAGGACTTTTACCAGAATCAAACCGACCCATCTTTTCGTTGACCTTTGATGCGCAGTGGTGGCTCAGAAGTCGCCCCAAAGTTGCTTGAGCGTTGGGCGCCAACAAAATCGTGATTCACCCGTCCAACTTCAAGCAATGGATGGTTTTCAAAACACCAATTTGCATCTGGGATTGAACCGATTGACTTTTGCATTTAATCATTTCTAATACATGGCAATCTATGAAGGGAAAATTCTTAAATGTTCAAAATCATCGGTCTTCAATTCAAAAAAGCGCTCATGCTCTCTTGCCTTGTGGGCGGCCTGTTGGCCACTCAAGGTCAAGCTCAAACGCCATCCGCCATTGATCCTCAGGTGATAGAGGACTTAGTTGCAGCCAACAAAATTTTGGCCGCAGAGGGGATTTTGGATGGCTGGGGACATGTGAGTGTCAGAAATCCCAAAGACCCAACGCATTACTTCATGGCGCGCAATTTGGCTGCTGAGTTGGTGACGGCCAAGGACATCTTGGAGTTCGACTTCAACAGCGTGCCGGTCAATGGTTCCAAGGAAGCGCTGTACACAGAGCGCTTCATTCACGGCGAAATCTACAGAGCTCACCCCCAAGTCAACGCTGTGTTGCACACCCATGCTCCACCCTTGATTCCTTTCACCGTGACGAATGTGGCGATGAAGCCCTTGTACCACCGCGCTGCATTCGTGGCTCAAGGCATTCCTTTGTTTGACATTGCAGATGACTTTGGCATGACCGATATGTTGATTCGAAACTCCGCTCATGGACAAGCTTTGGCTAAGTCTTTGGGTGACCATCCTGCTGTTCTCATGCGCGGACATGGAGCAACGGTGGTAGGGCCGTCTTTGCCCAGGCTCATCGGGCGCGCAGTCTTTCTCGTCAAAAACGCCACCTTGCAACAGCAAGCCATGGCTTTGGGGGGACCCATCAAGTACTTGAATCCTGAAGAGGCCAGGCTGATCGATGAAAGAGAAGGCTATGGTTTGGCCAGGCAGTGGCTGGCATGGAAAAGGCAAGTTGGCATAGCCATTGCGCCTTGAGTGTTGGTTGCCTAAGTTTGGCAATCCTGTGAAAGCCCCATGCTCAGGTGTTGGGGCTTTTTTTTGGGGGATCAGAGCTTCAGTGTATTGAGCTGATTAGGTTTTTGTATTTTTGACTCGCTTTGATCAACAAATAAAGCATGGTGCTTGCTGAGCAAAACACAGCGCTTGCATTGGCCAACCAAAATGTTTTTGGAGTTGGCATGGCTTCAATCCCTAACCAAGGCAAGCCTTGATAGGCCAATTGATAACCGCCCATCAGACCCAGGCCCCATAGGAAAACGGCATAGATGAAGACCGGTTTGACGGTGATTTTGTAGCAGCGCAAGAGAAAGAAGCACATCACCTGCGTGGCATCTGCCCAGTGGTAAAGGCTCAACCAAATGAGCACCCCAGCAGCGGTTGCAGCCACCTGAGCTTGCTTGGAAAAGAGCGTGGCAACCCATGGGTGCAGCAGCAAAATGCTCACGCTGATCACCAACGCACAGCTCCAAAGCACTTTAAAGCCCTCAATCATGGAGAGTCGGGCTTGGTGCGGGTTTTGTGCTCCAAGCCAATAGCTCACGCGGGCACTGGTGGCAATGGACAAAGACAGTGGCACCATGTACATGAGAGCCGCAACGCTGGTGATGATTTGGTGACTTGCTGAGGCGACGCTGCCTTGACGCGCAATGAAGAGGGCCATCAGGGTGAATGATGTGATCTCCACCGTCACCGATAAAGCGTTGGGTAGTCCCAGTCTCAAGAGCGCTTTTAAGCTCACCCAGTGGGGCTTTTCAAGAGCCTGCCAAATTTCAAAAGGGCGATAGATGTGTTGGGTCTTGAGCAGCCCCAAGCACAAAACCACCATGGCTGTGTTCACAATGAGTGTGGCCCAAGCGCATCCCACAACGCCCATTTCTGCAAATCCTCCAAGACCAAAGGTCAAGGCCATGGACATCGGGATTTTGATGGCAAGGCCCACCAACTGTACCCAGGTGACCAGTCTGGGCTTGCCGATCGATTGGTTCAAGGTGCTGAACATGCGAAACAAAAGCGTCATCGGTAGTCCAAAGGACAAAATGCGCAGGTATTCGCTCACATTGGCCCTCAATCCCTCTGGAACATGGGTCCACTCCAAGAGCAAGCCTGGGGCATTCAAGAGGGATACACCCAGCACCGTGGTGCCAAGGAGCAAGTAAAGGCCTTGTCTGAATTGGCGACCGACTTCCAGGGGTTGGTGTGCGCCGTGTCTTTCTGAGAGCACGGGCAAAAGCGCTTGCAACAAACCCATCAGCGCCAAAAAGACGCTGATGAAGACGGCTGAGCCCACCGATAAAGCGGCAAGCGCGTGTTGGTCGTAGCGACCCGCGACCAAAGTGTCAGTGATGCCAAAGGCCATGACGGCCAGTTGTCCCACCAAGACGGTTCCAGCGTGTTGCGTGATGAGGGTGCGCTCGCCTTTTTTGGTGATCATGGCAAAGCAGACTCTGGGGTGGCTCTATGGTAGATGTCCATGTCTTGGTTGTCATCTGATGCACGTGGAATGGTTTTCACAAAGACCCAATGTGCCTTGGTGCGTTGTTCCTCGCTCCCTTTGGTTGGCGCCTCAACCAAGAGCCAGTTGCAAGATTCAGGGGCTAGGCTTTGATGGCTCTCATCGAGCTCGATCACGCGCAGATTGGAGTGAATTTGAAATGCACTGATTTGAGCCAGTCCCAGGCCACTGACTTGCACGCAGCCCTCGGGTTGGACGATGGCTTGAACTTGAGCAACCAAGGGCTTGTAGCTTCTGGCGTAGTCAAGAAGGGGAAGCCAAAGGCTCATGAGCAACAACCAGCAAAGCGCTGCACCTCCTGCTGGCAAGACCAGACGAACCCACAGCGCATGGCGTTTTCTACCCACCCTCCAGTGCACGAGGGCAATCCACACCAAAGTGGCCACTAGGGCGCTCAAAAACCCCAATGCATCAAACTCAGGTACAAAACCAGGGAGCAGACGAGCTACATTTTTAGCAGGTTGAGCAGGCCAGCCCGTTTGCATGGCCAACCAAACGACCCAAATGATGAAGGCGCAGCCACAAAAGAAGATCAAGGTGAACCAATCGATCAAGGCACTCACACTCCTTTGAAGTGTGGGCAGCGCAAAGGCGGCCAAAGCGGCCCAAAAAGGCAAGGATAGCAGCAAGATGCGATCTGGTGGTACGCTCAAAATGGCGCTCACGCAAAAGAACACTCCCAAGGACAGGGGGATGAGGAGGTGTCGACTCCACTGGCTTGAGAGCCAATGGTGTCGCCATCTCCATAGGGTCCAAAGCGAGAGCGGCCAAGCGGGCCAAGTGAACCACACCAAAAGGTTCAATACGCCACTCCAAGCTTGCCAAGTCATCTTGGGAGTTACCAGCCTCCATTGCCAAAGCTCCTGAGGCGTGACGAGCGAGACCAAGACGGTGAGGGTGAGGCACAAGAGGGCATGGATTTTTTGGCCTTTCTTGCCTTCGGGATCCAGTGCGATGAGGGTTGAGCCAATGAGGCCCATTCCAAAGGACAAAGATGGGGCACCCGAGAGACTCAGACCCAACAAAGAAAGGGTTCCCAGGAGCAGACTTTTCTTCTTCTCGTGAACCATCATGCTGATTGCGCAAAAGGCCATGCACACGCAACACAGTTGAATGAGCATGGGTGTGACTTCGTGGCTGGGAAGCGCCAGACCCAAGGAGGCGATGAGTGCAAGTAGGGCTGCATCTGCCATGGTGCGGGCATAGTCCCCTTCATTGGCCTCACCCCCAAAAGCAAAAGCAACTGGCTGGGCTTTGGTGGACTTGCTCAAATAAAAGACCGCAAACCAGCATGCTCCCATCGAGAGAAACGTGCTTGCGATGAAGGGCACGCGTGCTGCGTATTGGGGTTCAATCCAGGGGCTCAAAATGTGAATGAAGCCAGCTCCCAGCCAATAGGGCAGGAGTGCGGCAAGTTCTGGTGACTGACCCATGAAGGTTGGGTGCCACCAATCGCTGGCACCTTGGGACAAGCTCATCATGAAGCCCAAGGAGATCAGGTCAACGGATTTCCAAGCGTCTCTGAACAAAAAGCCTGGCAGCACATAGGAGAGACAAAACAAAAACAACGCCACACGTGGCAACCCACGCACACCCTCTTGGGTCACGATGGCGGGGGAGGGTTGTGAGGTCATGTGAAGTTTTGCTTGGGTGAGAAACTGCTTGGATTGCCTTTGTGATCGCACTAAAAAAAACGGCAGCGCCACTGAAGGTGCTGCCGCTTTCTGTGTGAAACGCAAAGCTTGGGGCACGGGGTGCCCAAAAACTCTTTAAGCTTTGACGGGAGTTTTACCGTATTTGTTTCTAAAGCGCTCAACACGGCCGCCCATGTTGTCCACTGATTTTTGTGTTCCTGTGTAGAAGGGGTGAGATTCACTGGACGTATCGAGTTTGTACAAAGGTAACTCGCGGCCATCTTCCATTTTGATCATCTCTTTGGTGTTGGCGCATGAACGTGTCACGAACTTGAAACCATTGGACAAATCTTGGAAGCAAATGTCACGGTAGTTGGGGTGAATGCCTTCTTTCATGGGGAATCTCTTTTCTCAAAAAATTATTCGGTAGCCACGCGAGCCAATCTCCCGCACTTTCCGTAGAACCCAAGATTATAGCCCGAAAGCGATGATTTTGGGTGTTAATTGTGGTTTTTTGGCGTTAATCAACCACCTCGACGCATGAGGTCAAAGAAATCAACGTTGGTTTTGGTCGCGCGCATGTTCTTGAGCATGAGCTCCATCGACTCCACTTCATCCATGTTGTAGATGAATTGGCGCAAAATCCGGGTTTTTTGCAGAATTTCGGGGGCCAATAGCATTTCCTCTTTTCGGGTGCCACTTCGGTTGAGTTGAATGGCTGGGAAGACGCGTTTTTCGTACAGACGACGATCCAAGTGAATTTCGCAGTTACCGGTTCCCTTGAACTCTTCAAAGATCACCTCATCCATGCGTGAGCCCGTGTCGATGAGGGCTGTGGCGATGATGGTGAGTGAGCCGCCTTCTTCAATGTTGCGAGCAGCACCAAAGAAACGTTTGGGTCTTTGCAAGGCGTTGGCGTCCACACCACCGGTGAGGACTTTGCCCGAGCTGGGAACCACGTTGTTGTAGGCGCGGGCCAAGCGGGTGATGGAATCAAGCAAAATGACCACATCTTTTTTGAGTTCGGTGAGTCTTTTTGCTCTTTCAATGACCATTTCGGCCACGTGCACATGGCGCGCAGCAGGTTCGTCAAAAGTGGACGCAATCACCTCACCGCGCACACTGCGTTGCATCTCGGTGACCTCTTCGGGGCGCTCGTCGACCAAGAGCACCATGACGTGAGAGTCGGGGTAATTGGTGGTGATGGCGTGAGCGATGTGTTGCATCATCACTGTTTTACCGCTCTTAGGAGGGGCCACCAACAAGGCGCGCTGGCCTTTGCCAATTGGGGCGATGATGTCGATCATGCGACCGGTGATGTTTTCCTCACTCTTGATGTCGCGCTCAAGACGCATTTGCTCTTTGGGAAAGAGGGGCGTCAAGTTCTCAAACATGATCTTGTGCTTGTTGTTCTCTGGCAGGTCTCCATTGACCTTGTCGAGCTTGGTCAGTGCAAAGTAACGCTCGCCGTCTTTGGGAATGCGCACTTCGCCCTCAATCATGTCACCCGTGTGCAAATTGAATCTTCTCACCTGGCTTGGACTGATGTAGATGTCATCTGTGCTGGCTGTGAAGCTGGTGTCGGGGCTTCTTAAAAAACCAAATCCATCGGGCAAAATCTCAAGCACTCCATCGGCAAAGACTTGTTCGCCAGCACGTGCGCGCTTTTTGATGATGGCAAACATGAGCTCTTGTTTGCGCATGCGGCCAGTGTTTTCAATTTCAAGCGCTTCAGCTTGTTTGAGTACTTCAGACACGTGCAGTGCCTTGAGTTCGTTCAGATGCATGGGGGGACTCTCCAGTGAGGAGTGTGTTGTAAAAAGATTGGGAGGAGGTCCGAGAAAAATGAGCTGAAAGCTCTGGGACCGGTCAATGGGCTGCGCTTGCTCACAAGCTGCTCATGACAAGTCTTATTATGTCAGGAAAAAAATGCTTTGTGAATAAGTTTTACACGATAGGGTGTAAAAAGTGGTTCATGCTCTAGGCGAGGGGGGCAAAACTTGATTGAAACTTGTGCACCTGAAAAACGAAACGGGACCCCTTGGGGTCCCGTTCGCACAAAAATGTGAATCAAATCAACAGTTTTGTCTCATTGGGGCCTGAATCAGCCCAATTGCTGGTCGATGAAGGCTGTCAGTTGCGCTTTGCTCAGCGCGCCCACTTTGGTGGCGGCGAGTTGTCCGTCCTTGAAGAGCATGAGAGTAGGAATGCCACGAATGCCAAATTTGGAGGGAATGTCACGGTTTTCATCGACATTCATCTTCGTGATCTGCAACTTGCCCTCGTAGCCAGTGGCCACTTCGTCCAATATGGGAGCGATCATTTTGCAAGGACCACACCACTCAGCCCAGTAATCGACCAACACGGGTTGTGAGGATTGGAGGACGTCGGCTTCGAAGGAGGCGTCTGTGATGTGTTTGATGAGTTCGTTGGCCATTGTGTTTTCCTTTGTGCTGGTGGGCGAATACCTCTTAAACTGGGGTCTATTTTGACAGAAACAATACCACTGTGTTTTTTTGTGGATTAATTTTGATCAAATCGTGATCAAATGGCGCAGCGTCAAGTTGACGCATTCATTGATTTGGAGTGATATGACCATGGCTACAACCCCTTTGTCGATCGACGTTTTTTCTGATGTGGTGTGCCCTTGGTGCTTCATTGGCAAGAGGCGGCTAGAGCGCGCACTTGAGTTGTTTGCCAAGGCGCATCCCGATCAAGCAGCGCCATTGGTGAGGTGGAGTGCTTTTCAACTCAATCCAGAGCTCGCGCTTGAAGGGATCTCACGAGAGAAATATTTGAGTGAAAAATTTGGCAACCGCTCAAATGAGATCTACGAGCGGGTCAAAGGTGTGGGGCTGAGTGTGGGCATTGAATTTCGATTTGATTTGATCACGCGCCAGCCCAACACCTTAAAGGCTCACAGTTTGCTCATGGTGGCTGCAAATCCCGAGCTGCAGTTCAGGCTCAAAGAAGCCATTTTGCAGGCTTATTTCATCGATGGTGCGGATTTGAGTGCTGATTCCACCTTGGCTCAAATCGCAAACTCCGTGGGCATGGCGCAAAAAGACATTGATGCTGCCTTGAGCGAAGAGAGTATCCACCAAGCGGTCAGAGAAAAAGACCTCTCGGCCAGGCAATTGGGCATCAATGGTGTTCCATTTTTCATCTTCAATGGCACATTGGGTGTGTCGGGTGCACAAGATGAAAGCGTTTTGCTTCAAGCCATGAATGAGGCACTCGCAGAGGCCTGATCCATAGGGGCGATCTGCCAAGCTTTGCGCGGAAAGATCTTCTAAATGGGGTGGGGGGAGTTGACGAGCCTTGACCCCGGCACTGGTTCTTTAGTTAGGGCTGCTTGGTTCCCCACCTGACCCGGTTGGCTACTTCCCCATGCGGGAAGGCCCGTCACACTCGATTGTACGACGAAAGCCACTTGCAAGCTTGGTTTCAGAAATACTTGGTGCACCAGGCCTTTGAGCCAAGGCCCTCCACTTACCCTTTAGAATGCACGCATGTCTTATCTTGTCTTGGCCCGAAAGTACCGACCCAAAACCTTCTCTGAGTTGGTTGGGCAGTCTCACGTGGTTCAGGCCTTGAGCAATGCGTTGACTCAACAACGACTGCATCATGCTTACTTGTTCACAGGCACACGGGGTGTGGGCAAGACCACCGTCTCCAGAATATTGGCCAAGTCACTCAACTGTGAGCGAGGGATCACCGCAGAGCCTTGTGGTGTGTGTGAGATTTGTTTGGCCATTGATTCGGGTCGATTTGTTGATTACACAGAGCTTGACGCTGCCTCTAACCGCGGGGTTGAAGAGGTGCAGCAGCTCTTGGAGCAAGCGGTCTATAAACCCGTGCAAGGACGCTTCAAAGTCTTCATGATTGATGAGGTGCACATGCTCACCAATACAGCATTCAATGCGATGCTGAAAACTTTGGAAGAGCCCCCTGAGTATTTGAAATTTGTTTTGGCAACCACCGATCCGCAAAAAGTGCCTGTCACGGTACTCTCTAGGTGCTTGCAATTCAATTTGCGTCCCATGGCGCCACAAACGATTGTTGAGCATTTGTCCCATGTGCTCACCCAAGAGCATTTGAACTTTGAGCCCTCGGCACTCACCTTGGTCTCTCGAGCCGCCAAGGGGTCTATGAGAGATGCATTGTCCTTGACCGATCAAGCCATTGCATTTGGAGGAGGTGCATTGGTGGAGAGCGAAGTGCGCTCCATGCTGGGCAATGTGGGCCAAGAGCATGTCTTCAATTTGATTGGTGCTTTGGCGCAGGGCAGTGGCGAGCAAGTGATCGCCATTTGCAATCAACTCCAAGATCTGGGTGTGAGCGCGGTGATGGCCTTGGAGGACATGGCTTACGCCCTGCAGCGCATGGCTTGTGTGCAGTTCGGCGCCAATTCATCGGGCGCAGAGTCCATGGATTTGGGTGTTGATCCAGACCATGACAAGCTTCAAGCCTTGGCGCATTCGTTGCCCAAGGATGAGACCCAACTCCTCTACAACATCTGCATTCGAGGAAGATCGGAAATTCCATTGGCGCCCGACGAGTACTCGGGTCTCATGATGGTGTTGCTGCGCTTGTTGGCCTTCAAAGAGCCGCCCAAAGAGAGCTCTCATGAGTCGCAACAAGAAGAGCATTTGGCACAGGCTGAAAAAAAAACTCTAACTTTTAGCGCGACTTCATCAAATGGTTCAACCCGTGCACCAATTGCACTGGGTTCAACCAGCTCACCTCCCCCTTCGGTGCAAAAGGCGTCCACAGCGCAAGAAGATTCGCCACCTTGGGAGCCCACAGAGCAAAGCCCTGCTGAAGTCCCACCCCAGTCCAAAGCACCCAGCGCGCAAGGGCAAAACCTTGAGCGACAAGCGCCTTTGGCTCAAAGCAACCAGGATCACTCCAGGGTCGCACCTGAAGGGCGTCAACTACCCATCAAGGACATGGCCCAACGTGCACAAAGTGCACCCTCTTCATTGACCGATGCACCCAAAGGGGTTGTCTCTGTGAGTGTGAGAAATGCGAGCCAAAATCCAGATCTGGGTGCATCACAAAAGCGCGATTCACTCCCCAAGGTTCAAGTGACACCTGAGGGAGATTTTTGGATGGCTTTGGTCACCAGTTTGGTCGAAGAGCAAAGGGTGAGCTCCTTGAGTCGCGAGCTCGCCCTTCAGTCCCAGTTGATTGGACGAGATGAGGGGGCTTGGTTGTTGCGCATTGAGAGAGAGTCTCTGTCAAGCGTGAACAGCCGCGAGCGTTTGTCGCAAGCCTTGAAGGCAGTGGGTCACGAGGTGGTGCTTAATTTTGAACTTGGGCAAGTCACCGATTCTCCAGCCCTGCGCCAAGCGCACTTGGCGCTAGAGGCTCAAATGCAAGCGGAGGCAAAAATTTTGAACGACCCCTTTGTGTTGCAATTGATGAGTCAGTATGATGCCAAAATCATCCCTGGATCGATCAAGAGCGTTTGAAGATCAATTTGTTTTTTTATCAGAAAGTCATCCAACATGTTTAACAAAGGACAACTCGCCGGCTTGATGAAGCAAGCCCAAGCGATGCAAGAGAACTTGAAAAAAGCTCAAGATGAGCTCGCTTTCATCGAAGTCACTGGTGAGTCTGCAAGTGGTGGCATCAAGATCACCATGACTTGTAAACACCAAGTCAAGCGCGTGCAAATTGATCCCAAGCTCATGAGCGAGGACGCAGAGATGCTCGAAGATTTGTTGGCCGTTGCCTTTAACGATGCGAGCAAAAAAGCGGAGGAAACCTCTGAGGCCAAGATGGGCAAACTCACCCAAGGCATGCCTGGACTGCCAGGGGGCATGAAACTGCCGTTTTAATGAGCGAACTCTCTGCCCTTGAGGCACTCATTCAAGCCCTGAGGAAGTTGCCCGGTGTGGGGCAAAAGTCTGCATCTCGAATGGCTTATCACTTGCTCCAACACGACCGAGCGGGTGCTCAATTGCTGGCGCAAGCATTGACTCAGGCGGTCAATGACATTGGCCACTGCAAGAGTTGCTACACCCTGACATCAAGCGAGGTTTGTGCAACTTGTTTGGACTCCAAGCGAGACCCCACGCGATTGTGCGTCGTGGAGTCACCCACAGACAAAGAGGCCATTGAGCGCACCTTGGCCTACAAAGGGCACTACTTTGTGTTGATGGGCGCGTTGAGTCCGATGGAGGGGTTGGGCCCTCAGGACTTGGGTGTCAAAGCGCTCTTTGAGCGCGCAAGCGATGGTGTGGTTCAAGAGGTCATCATGGCCACCAACTTCACCCCAGAGGGAGAGGCGACGGCACATGTGCTGACGCAGGCTTTGTCCAAAAGAGGGGTTGAGGTGACCCGCTTGGCACGGGGCGTGCCCTTGGGCAGTGAATTGGAATTTGTTGACTTGGGCACCATTGCACACGCACTGTTTGATCGCAAATCCACCACTTGAGCGCACGCTCAAGCCTTTTGTGATTTGGAGCTTGCTTTTTTCTTATTGTGAGTTGCTTTAGACGCCACAAAGAGCGTGATGTTTTCTCCAGGGCTCAATGTGCTTTTGGCGCTGAGTCCATTCCAAGACAAAATTTGTGACTCGCTCACATGGTATTTCTTGGCGAGACTCGCCAAGGTGTCTTTTTTGCCAACCTTGACTTTGAGTTTCTTGCCTGGGGGTTGTTCAGGGGAGAACTCCAACTGACCTTGATCGGCCACTTGAGTGCCCACGTCTTGGTCTTTCTTTGCTGTGCGTGGCACCAAGAGTGCGGAGCCCGCTTTGATGAGCATTTTTTGTGGAATGTTGTTGATCTCTTTGAGCTCGCTCTCGCTCATGCCAATGGTTTTTGCAGCCTCACTGACCGATAAAGTTTTAGGTGCAATCCAAGCGGTCCAACTGGCCATGCGTGGGCCGGTGTAGGTTTCAAAGTTCTTTTGAAAGATCTCCGCATTGTCCCAGGGTAGCAAAATTTGCGTGGTCCCAGCGGCCAAGAGGACTGGCCTTGTGGCTGAAGGGTTCAGTGCTTTGAAGTCCTCGAGTGGAACTTCAGCCAACTTGGCCGCCAAAGTGACATCAATGTCTCTGCGAAGGGGAACCGTTTGAAAGTAGGGGTGATTGGGAATTTCACTCAGACTCAAGTGAAACGCTTCGGGTGTGGCGATGATGTTTTTGACAGCCTGGAGTTTGGGCACGTACATGCGTGTCTCCATGGGCATGTTCAGATCCAAGTAGGAGGTACCAAGCCCCATGTGTTGATTCTTTGCGATGGCTTTGGTGACGTTGCCTTCGCCCCAGTTGTAGGCTGCCAAAGCGAGGTGCCAGTCACCAAACTTGGTGTACAGCAGTTGCAAGTAGTCCAAAGCCGCTTTGGTTGAAGCCATCACGTCTTTGCGGTCATCTCTGAAAACGTTTTGCTTGAGGTCAAAGTTCTTGCCTGTCTTGGGCATGAATTGCCACATTCCACTCGCTCTTGCGCTGGAGAGAGCTTGGGGGTTGAAGGCGCTCTCAACAAATGGGAGCAAAGCCAACTCGGATGGCATTTTGCGCGCCTCTAATTCCTCCACGATGTAGTAGAGGTACTTGCTTGAGCGAGAGGTCATGCGCTCGATGTAGTCGGGTTTTGTCGAGTACCACTGCACGCGGTCTTGTACCAAATCACTCTCTAGAACGGGCATGGCAAAGCCCCTTCTGATTCGCTCCCATAAGTCGTTGGGCAGGCTCAGGTGCTTGACCCCTCCAGTGCTCAAATCCGATTGGGACAGGGGCTGCAAAGCGGAAGTCCTGGTGTTGGACTTGAAGGCTGTTTGAGGGGAGGATGGCGCTTTGGTGATTGGCGCTGGAAGTTGAGAAGCGTTGGAGCTCAGATCAACTCCAGGGGAATTCAAGCTCTGGCATGCACTCAAGAAGAGGATGCCAAAGACAGAAAGGGCCAATAAAAAGTGCTTCAAAATGTGTTTTTCCATTCTCTCAAAGCGCCCAAAAGCGTTTGCGGTGTTTGGGCCTGTGGGTCTCGTTGATGAATGGATTGAATCACCTCAGGGTCATCCAACCT
>CAIPII010000074.1 GCA_903865035.1 uncultured Burkholderiales bacterium
CCAATGAGCAACAGGCCACACAGCACAAAGGCAGTGCCCAAGCCAATCGTCCAGGAGAAAAAACTCACCAACAGCCCCCAAAGGTTGGTCTTGGGTGCGTGTTGTTTCAAAGCCCGTGGCTCTGAAGACGCTTCGTCTTTGTTGTTTCGATCGGTCATGATGTTCAGGGTCTCAGAGGCTTTGGGCTGTGTCTCAAGTGGGTCGAAGGGATCCAACCCAGCCCACAGTCTACCTCTAACCAGAGAAGTGATTGTGAAAGCGCCTCAAAGCAAGGAGGCCAAGGCCCTCAAAGCGCGTCGCCCCCCTTTGGGTCTTTGGGCCTTGGCTTTCACGTTTAAAATGGGGTATCAAAAGGTTCAAAGGTTGACTTTGAACCCCTGCCCCCCTTCATGGGTCTGGCAGGTCCATCTTATTCAAGGGGCTTTAACGTGTATGTTTTGGTGGGATTGCCCGGGAGTGGAAAGTCCACAGTCGGTCGCCATCTGGCAAGAAAGCTCGCTTTGCCATTCATTGACTCGGATCACGCCATCGAGGAGCGTTTGGGCTGCACGGTGCGTGAGTACTTTGAGGTCGAGGGTGAGGAGCGGTTTCGTGACTTGGAGAGCGAGGTCTTGGCTGAACTCTTAGGGCGAGGCGAGGGCGTGCTCTCAACGGGTGGCGGCTCGGTCTTGAGATCGCTCAACCGCGAACGCTTGAAGGCACAAGGCATGGTCTTTTACCTCAGAACCACACCTGAAGATGTTTTCAGGCGTTTGCGACACGACCAAAGCCGCCCTCTGCTGCAAGTCTCTGACCCCTTGGGAAGACTCAGAGAACTCTTTGCGATTCGCGACCCGCTCTACAAAGACACCGCTCACCATGTGATCGAGAATTCCAGACCCCATGTGGGGACCTTGGTGGCTTCGATTTTGAAGCACATTCAACCCTCCAAATCCTTGAGCGCCCAGTAGCGCCTTTGATGCGCCTTCAAAGCGAAAGAAGCATGGGGTTTGAAGGTTTTCTTCTGGTCTGAGTCCTTGGTTTTGTCCTACACTCAGAGCAACGCTGGGCTTTCAAGATGCTTCACAGGCGCTGATCTAACTCCATCACTTGGCACTCCACACAAACTATTTTGTTCATGACCCTCTCCACTGCACCCTTGAACCCGACAGAGCGCTCAACGCAAGTGACCTTGAGCGCTTTTAACCCTTTGCTTGGCGCCAAGGGTTTGGAGGAGGTTCACATTGAATTGGGCCCTGAGCGCAGTTACACCATCTTCATTGGTGAGTCTTTGCTCTCAAGAGATGAGGTTTGGGCCGATTTGCCCAAAGCGCATGCGGCGCTCATTGTGACCAACACCACCGTTGGGGCCCTTTATGAAGAAAAACTCAGGCAACGCTTGGAGAGCCAATACAAGGCGGTTTGGAGCATCCGTTTGCCAGACGGTGAGGAGCACAAAACGTGGGAGAGTTTGAACCTCATTTTTGAAAAACTCCTCGTCTCTGGAGCAGATCGCAAAACGGTGCTCTTCGCACTCGGTGGAGGTGTGGTTGGTGATCTCACCGGATTTGCCGCGGCCAGTTTCATGCGAGGCGTGCCCTTTGTGCAAGTGCCAACCACTTTGCTCGCCCAAGTCGATTCGTCTGTTGGCGGTAAAACCGCGATCAATCACCCCTTGGGCAAGAACATGATCGGGGCCTTTTATCAGCCTGAGCGCGTCATTTGCGACTTGAGCCTTTTGAACACCTTGCCCAGCGAGGAACTCAGTGCGGGCTTGGCTGAAGTGATCAAGTATGGACCCATTGCAGATCCTTTGTTTTTAAATTGGCTTGAAGAGCACATGGATCAGCTCATCAAGAAGGATCCAAGGGCTTTGGGGCAATGCGTCAAGCGCAGTTGTGAGATCAAGGCTTGGGTGGTCGGTTTGGATGAGAGAGAGTCGGGCCTCAGAGAAATAC
>CAIPII010000075.1 GCA_903865035.1 uncultured Burkholderiales bacterium
GACACAGTGCTCTTTAACGACACCGTGAGTTACAACATTGCGTATGGACGAGTGAGCGCGAGCCAAGAAGAAGTGATCCAAGCAGCCAAGAGCGCGCACATCCACGACTTCATCGCAAGCACCCCCAAGGGCTATGAGACCATGGTGGGTGAGCGTGGTTTGAAATTGTCGGGCGGAGAAAAGCAACGGGTCGCGATTGCGAGAACGCTCTTGAAGAACCCGCAAATCTTGATTTTTGATGAGGCCACCTCTGCGTTGGACAGCGCCAATGAGCGCGACATTCAGTCCGAGCTCAAAGGCGTGGCCAAGAACAAAACGACGCTGGTGATTGCGCATCGGCTCTCAACGGTGGTGAGTGCGGATGAGATTTTGGTGATGGGAGAGGGGCGCATTTTGGAGCGAGGAACTCACGCTCAATTGTTGGAGCTCGGTGCAGTCTATGCTCAGATGTGGTCCTTGCAGCAATCGCAAGATCCAGCGCTGGTCACAGCCTAAATTCACAAACCGAGAAAAGAATATTTGGGTCTAGTGCTCTCAGGGGAGATCTGGATTTTGAGCGTCTGCTGAGCCTGTGCTTGGCGGATAGTGTGGACCAATGAGCCCCAAGTGATTGTGAATGAACTGGGGTTGATTGGTGAGCAAGCTGTCGTACAGGGTGGTGTTGGTGAGAACCTTTTTCACGTAATCGCGTGTTTCGTTAAAGGGAATGTTCTCCACCCAAATGGCGCCTTCCACATCTGGGCCTTCCCTCCAACGCCTGGAGCGTGAGGGCCCGGCGTTGTAGGCGGCGGCGGCCAAGGCCTTGGAGCCATCAAAACTCTCAAGCACCAAATGCATGTAGCCTGTGCCAATCGCGGTGTTGATGTCTTTGTCGTGGAGCATCTCCACGCTAAAGGGGTTGATGCCAATTTTCTTGGCGGTCCATTTGGCCGTCTTGGGCATGACTTGCATGAGCCCTGAGGCGCCCACTGAGGAATGGATGTCCATCACAAAGCGGCTTTCTTGCCGGATCAATCCGTATACAAAGGAGGCTGGAACGCCATATTTTTCGCTCGCTTTGAGCACCGAGTCTTTGAAGGGCATGGGGTAGAGCAAATTGGGGTCCGAGTAACCCAGCGCCTTTTCGCTGGTGAAAATGCTGCGGTCCCAAAAACCTTCTTGCGCAGCCCATTGGGCTGCGGCCAAGAGTTCTTCATCGTTCATGCGACCAGATTGGCCTTGAGCGTTCACCAAGGAGGTGGAGTAATTCCACTCGCGAACACCGGGTGAGCGTAGTCCGAGTTTGATTGCATACAAAGCTCGATTGAGCCCAGGGTGGTTGTGGATGCGGGCAAGTGTCTCGGCTGAGGGAGCACTTGGTGGGTTGGAGAGTGTGACGCCAAGCCCCAACTCGTCCATGGCCAAGAGTTCATAGAAACCTTTTGGTCCAGCAATTGAGCGTAGAAGTGCGAGAGGTTTTTCCCTTGCCTTTGCATCTTTGGGGGCCAAAGCGAGTTGCGCTTTGGCTAGCCAATACACCCACGTGGGGTCCTTCTTTTGCTCGTTGCTCATGAGCTCAATCAATTTTTCGACTTGCAGCCAATTGATTTGCTCATTCCTCAAAAGGGTTCTCACGTACCAGCCCAGCATCTCGTCGCTCAAGTCCTTGGGGTTGCTTGCACGCTCAAAGTAGCTCAAGGTGTCAGGGTCGTGGTTGTAGGCCAATTGCATGCCCACAAAGCCCCAGATCCAATGCCTCTCTTCGCTGCTCAAATAGGGCCCCCATTTGGAGAGGAGCAGCTCTTTCGTTTGCATGGGGTCTTGAGTGGCCAGCCTCAAAAGGGCCAACACCAAGAGTTCTTGATTGATTTTTTGGGGTGCGGCCAAATGGTCTTTCAAAAACCGAGTGGGCTGACCCCAAGCGGCCTTCAAAAGTGGCACAGCGCTGGTGTCTAAGCTTTGCGTGAGGTCCCTGGCCAGTCGAAAATGGTTGTTTTGCGCGGCGTAGCGAACCTTTTGCCAGACCTCAAGGGGCGTGATTTTCTTGGCGTCCAAGAGTCGATCGATGGCCCAGGTGCAACCCTCGTCCGCATCGCGTTGCCTCTTCCATGCCGCTTTGATTTGGTTCTCTAGGCTTTGGGCGGTAGGGCTGCTTTGTTGCATGAGCTCCAAGTGAGCGATCATGAGTCCGTAGCACTCCAGCTCCGGATCGTCTTTCATGCGGTAGGAAGGGTACTCCTGCGCATAGGTGGTCCAGTCTCGCCTGGATCCCAAGAGATCCAGCCAGTCCGCCCGCAGTCGATCTTCTTGGTAGGTGTTGGCATAGGTTTGCAAAAAGGCCCGGATCTCTTCAATCGAAGCATCCTCAAGGCGTGCTTTGAGTTCCCAGTAGGCCGCCCAAGGGGCCAAGGGGTGGGTGAGGACTTGGGGCAAGAGGGAGGTCAACTTGGACCTGTCGCCTCTGGCAAAGGCCTCTGACATTTGAAGGATGAGGGCGTCCTTGTCGTGACTGCTGGGCCAGTTGAGTGGAGTGGTCTCGCTCGAAGCAAAGGCGCTTTTGCTCTCAATTTTTGAGCTCGGTGATGCTGCTTGAGGGGGCGCAGCAAGAGGAGCGAGGGGAGGGCTCTTGGTGTTTGGCGAGGCTTGGGGGCCAGGCTTTTTATTGTGATGGGGGTGGGCAGCAGGGGTGTGAGTGGGGGTCACATGCTTGGGCAAGGACGAATCTTTTTTCTCATCACTTGGAGTTGAGGCAATGGCACTCGAGGCGTTCAAGAGCGCGTAAACAGTGATCAGCAAGACGCCCAGCAAATGCATTCGTGAAACCCAGGTTCGATAAAACTAAAACAACAACTGGACAAATTGTAGGGCTCATTTGAGTCAATTCCCATTATCATGACGCTAGAGCCACAAACCAAACCACACTTTAATTTTCGCAAGCCATGTCCAACCCCGATGAAAAAAAAGCATTGCGCGATCAGTTGTTGCACGATCGCTTGCAAATGTCCGATCGAGCACAAAAGCTGGAGCAGCTCCAGCGTGTGATGCGCATTTGGTTGGTGGGGCGCGATGAGGTCGTGATTGGTGCCTACTGGCCCATCAAGGGCGAGTTTGACCCGTTGCCAGCGCTTCACCGCTGGAAGGAAGATGGAGAGTTGTTGGAGGAGCCGCTCAGGAGGCGCATTGGTTTGCCCGTGGTCGATCCACAGACCAAGACTTTGAGCTTTCACGTGTGGTACCCCGGCTGCCCCATGCAAGAGGATGCTTACAACATTCCCAAGCCCAAGGACACCGAAGAGATTGTGCCCACTCTCCTTTTTGTGCCTTGTTTGGGCTATGCACCGGGTGGATATCGGTTGGGATATGGCGGTGGGTTTTACGACCGCACATTGGCCCAGTTGAGTCCAAAGCCTTTCACCGTGGGTTTGGGCTTTGCGCAAGGGTATTTGGATGACTTCACCCCAGAAGAGCACGATGTGCCACTTGACGCTTTGCTCAACGAGCATGGCGTGGTCTGGCCCGTTGCTCCCTTGACCCCTAGAGAGCGCTGAAGCGCCACAAGGCCCCTAAAGGGCATGCCTTCCTTTGAGCCAGACGACTCAGGGCTTGTTGGCAATCAATTCGACCAAATCTTTCTCATATCGCTTGAGTTGTTTGAGCGCGTTCAAGCGCTGCTCAGCGCTGGTTGAGGCATGAAATTGACTGACGGCCAGACAATTGAAAGATGCTCGGTTGTCTTGATAGGTGCGAAATTCGGGATTGCTTGAGTGCATCAATTTTTGCGCCCAAGATTGAAGTAACTCCTCGACCTCGTCTTGCGTGAGGGGTTTTTCTCTGGTCTCTCGGATCTGATTCAAGGTGCTGAGGGTGAGGGACTGGTGTTCCAAGCGAATGGCAAGAGAGGTTTGGGCGTTGTAGCCAGAAGCCTTGGCGGATGCGCGAATGAGTAGCTTTTGCTCGGAGCTCAATTTCCCATAGAGATCTTGAGCTTGCTCAATGCCCTTGTCCATTTGTTGATCAAGCACCTTGTTCGCTTGTGGTTTGATCCATTCTTCGCTCCATTCTTTGTTTTTGTCCTCAAAGCGCTTGCGAATGTGTTTGATCTGAGTCTCACTGAGCGTGGGGAGGATCTCAGTCAAGGCTGGGGTGAGGGCGTGCAAGAGCGGGGGCACCCTTGAGAACAATGAAGGCAGTGCTTGGCAGGTGAGATCGGGCGAGAGGTCTCCTTGGGCTACAGCCTCGAAGGTTTTGACTTGTTCAAGCAAGAAGGGAAGCTCCTTTTGTCGAACTTGGGCTTGAAGTGCATTGAGGGCTGCTTTGACCTTTGGGGTTTGAGCCCCATCAAAATCGACAAAGCCATCGATCCACCAAAACAAGAGTTGGGGGCTGTTTTCAAACAAGGACTGCAGCACACTGCATCCTCCCAGAAAAAGACCCAGACTCAGGCTCAAAGCCAGGCAGAGTTTGGTCGCGCCAGGGGGCCAATTTTTTGGTTCAAGGCGCCCAAGAACACGGATAATGGATACATGCATGAGAAAGACAGTTCAATGAACGATTTAAATGTGGTCATCATGGCGGGCGGCAAAGGCACGCGCATGAAAAGCAAGTTACCCAAGGTGCTCAATGAATTGGGCGGTCAAACCTTGATAGAGCATGTTATCAAAGTTGCCCAATCCTTGGGTGCGAGTCGAAAAATTGTGGTGGTTGGACACCAAGCTGCAGAGGTTCAGGCCGCATTGAGTGCGCACCCTGATCTGACTTTTGCGCTTCAAGAGCCTCAACTCGGTACAGGTCACGCGGTTCAAATGGCCCAGCCCTACGTGTCTGAGCAAGGCGTTACCTTGGTGCTCTCGGGCGATGTACCCTTGATCACGCCAGAGACTTTGACGAAACTCTTGCAGGTGAGTGCGGGCGAACACTTGACCCTTTTGACCCTCAATGCGCCCAACCCATTCGGCTATGGCCGTGTGCTGAAGTTGCAATCTCAGCGTTTGGGGCAAACGGAGATCGTGGGCATTGTGGAAGAAAAAGATGCGAGCCCCAAGGAACGTCTGATTCAAGAGGTCTACACCGGCGTCATGGTCATCCCAAATGTGCACTTGAAGGCGTGGCTCGCCAAGCTTGCCAACCACAACGTCCAAAAAGAATACTACTTGACCGATTTGGTGAAAATCGCTGTCGAATCTGGGCACGTGGTGCTCTCTCACCAAACCCACGATGTGGTGGAGGTGAGTGGCGTGAACGACCCTGCACAGTTGGCCTTTTTGGAGCGTGCTCACCAAGAGAGGCTGGCGCACGCTCTGATGCTTAATGGCGTTCGCTTGGCAGACCCCAAGCGCATTGATGTTCGAGGCGAGCTCGTGTGCGGCTCTGAGGTGAGCATTGATGTGGGTTGCGTGTTTGAGGGGCGGGTGAGCTTGGGACAAGGCACCAAGGTGGGGGCGTATTGTGTGCTCTCCAATGTGGAGGTGGGGCCTGGGGTCACCCTCAAGCCTTTCACGCACATCGAAGGGGGCCTGAAGGAAAGCGAAGCAGTGAGCATAGGAGAGGGCGCGCAATTGGGTCCTTTCTCTCGCATCAGGCCGGGTACACGCTTGGGCGCTCAAGTGCATGTGGGCAACTTTGTTGAAATCAAAAACTCAACTTTGGGAGAAGGTTCGAAGGCGAATCACTTGGCGTATTTAGGGGATGCGAGCGTGGGCGCGAGAGTGAACTACGGAGCAGGCAGCATCACGGCCAACTACGACGGCGCGAACAAACACAAGACCACCATCGAAGACGATGTCCATGTGGGCTCCAACAGCGTGCTCGTGGCACCTCTGACCCTTGGGGCAGGTGGAACGGTGGGCGCCGGATCAACCATCACAAAAGACACGCCCAGTGGAGCGCTCACCGTCTCTCGTGCCAAAGCGGTCACTTTGTCCAACTGGTCCAGACCCAGCAAAAAAGACAAACCCTAGCTACTCTAAGCCCTGCCTCTTGGTGCCCTCGCGCATCAAAATCGGTGAAAATGTATCAAAAAGATCAACGCTTGGTGAACGAGCAAATTAAGGATTAGATTTATGTGTGGCATCGTGGCCGGTGTATCTCAACAAAACGTGGTCCCCATCTTGCTGGAAGGCTTGAGGCGGCTGGAGTACCGCGGGTACGATTCGTGTGGTGTGGCTGTGGTGGGTCACAGCGAGCAACTGGCTCAATTGCCAGGTCTGCAGCGCGCCAGAAGCACTGCTAGGGTTGCAGAGCTGGAGTCTCAAGTGCACCAAGCGCTGGAGGGCGGCTGCGGCATTGCCCACACCAGGTGGGCCACACACGGCGCACCCAAAGAGCACAATGCGCATCCCCATTTCAGCGATTTTCCAACTCAAAGAACCTCTCACTCGCACGTCAAAATTGGTTTGGTGCACAACGGCATCATCGAAAATTTTGAGGTTCTGAAGGCCAAGCTGATTGCACTTGGGTATACCTTTGTGAGCCAGACCGATACAGAGGTCGTGGCCCATTTGATTCATTCGCACTACCAAGGTGACTTGGCACAGGCTTTGAAGGCAAGTTTGAAGGAGCTCAAAGGCGCTTATGCATTGGCTGTGATTTGCGATGCAGAGCCCAAGCGCTTGGTGGGCGCTCGGGTGGGTTCTCCTTTGGTGCTGGGTTGCGACTCCGGTGCATCCAAGCCCCAAGGAACAGCTGCGGGGTACTTTTTGGCCAGCGACGCAATGGCCTTGGCTGGGGTCACCGAATCCTTCTTGTTTTTAGAAGAAGGGGATCGGGTTGACTTGGGCCTTGATGGCTACCGAATCGAGAATGCCAGTGGTCAAGAGGTCAAGCGAGAGCTTCGCGCTTTGGCCTCATACACCCAAGGGGCTCAATTGGGGCCTTATCAGCATTACATGCAAAAAGAAATTTTTGAGCAACCTCAAGCGATTGCTGACACCTTGGAGGGCGTGGTCTCGATTGGTCCTGAGCTCTTTGAGATGGCTGGCAAGCCCAGTGCCAAAGGGGTTTTTGAGCGCGTTGAGCGAATTTTGATTTTGGCGTGTGGCACCAGTTACTACAGTGGCAGCACCGCCAAGTATTGGCTCGAGAGCATTGCGAAAATCCCAACACAAGTGGAGATAGCCAGCGAGTACCGATACCGTGAATCGGTTCAGGAGCCGGGTACTTTGGTGGTGAGCATCACCCAGTCGGGGGAGACGGCGGACACCTTGGCGGCGGTGAGACACGCGGTCTCCTTGGGATTGAAGGACACATTGACCATTTGCAATGTGGCCTCTTCTGCCATGGTACGAGAGTCCTCTTTGGCTTACATCACGCGAGCAGGCGTGGAGGTGGGGGTGGCCTCTACAAAAGCCTTCACCACGCAACTCGCAGGATTGTTTTTGTTGACTTTGGTTTTGGCCAAACAACGCGGACATCTGAGCATGGCACAAGAAAGAGAGCACTTAGAGGCCATGAGGCACTTGCCCGTGGCTTTGCAATCGGTCTTGGCGCTGGAGCCTCAAATCATGGCTTGGGCCCAAGAGTTCACACCCAAGGAGCATGCGCTCTTTTTGGGGCGTGGCTTGCATTACCCCATAGCACTTGAAGGTGCGCTCAAACTCAAGGAGATCAGTTACATCCATGCAGAGGCTTACCCGGCGGGTGAGTTAAAGCATGGGCCACTCGCCTTGGTCACGAATGCCATGCCTGTGGTGACGGTGGCGCCCAACGATGCCTTGCTTGAAAAACTCAAAAGCAACATGCAAGAGGTTCAAGCCAGGGGCGGGGTGTTGTATTGTTTGGCCGATGCAGACACTCACATCGAGTCGCAAGAGGGATTGCATGTGATTCGAATGCCTGAGCATTACGGTGCGCTTTCTCCTATTTTGCACGTCGTGCCTCTTCAATTGTTGGCCTATCACACCGCATTAGCGCGTGGATCTGATGTGGATAAGCCCAGAAACTTGGCCAAGTCCGTCACTGTTGAGTAAGCCAGATTAGGAGGTTTATTCGCGTTTAAACATTCATATTTTTATTCGCAAAGGCTGCAGGGTGTTTTTTTCTAAATGGAAATTGAGTTTTAAAAAGACCTAAACCGTCTCTTTTAAGACCATTCTGAAACAAAGAGTACGACTATGCTGTCGCAATTGTGGTGCCTGTTGAAAGAGTGTTTTGATCAGATAGATGGACTTGACTACATATGTATTTAAAGACATAATTAAGCTTATGACGTGGACTGTTCTTCTTCGCGACGACTTTGCGGATGAGTTGACGGCTTTGGATGAAAAATTACAAGATGAACTGTTGGCTCATGCCAAGTTACTAGCTGAGTTCGGTCCCAATTTGGGGCGCCCCCACAGTAGACACGCTTAAAGGTACTTCGCACGCCAATATGAAGGAAATGCGATTTAACTGGATGGGGGATGTTTGGCGCGTTGCTTTTGCATTCGATCCACAGCGTCAAGCGGTTTTGCTTGTTGGTGGAGACAAAAAGCTGGGTAGATCAGAAAAGGTTTTACAAACGTCTGATTTTTGTAGCGGATAACCGTTACAGCCAACATCTGGCAACGTTAAATGACGCAATAGCAAAGGAGACTAAAAATGGCAAGAAAACTCGATGACATCATGTCAGCATTGCCCGCAAAGCGCAGAGCTCAAATTAATGATCGTGCGATGGAGTTGGCCACGCTCAAAGATCTTCGCAAGGCGGCAGAGCAAACTCAAGAAGATTTGGCGGCTGCACTTGGGGTAGGTCAAGACACAATTTCACGCTTAGAAAAACGCACTGATATGTTGTTATCCACGCTTCGTCATTATGTGGAGAGCATGGGCGGGAAGCTAGAGTTGGTCGCTCAATTTCCGAATCGCCCACCTGTGGTTATTGATCACCTTGGTGTTGAGCGTTCTTCAATTCCCCAGAGTACATCTAAGACGACTCGTATTCGCTCTCGTTCTGCTCGGGTTTCTGCATAAATTTTGAGTAATTCTTTGTCGACCAATAGCCTGTCACTATGGCTAAATTGGATTGAAAAGGCTAAAAACAGTACGCTGAATTGCTTGCAAACTCACTTGCAAAACCATTCCAAGACAGTGGAGCATCTTGTCACTTGAATTTGAGTCTTGGGTTGAGATTCAAATTCATCACAGATTCGACAGAACTTCAAAACCAGGTGGCTGGGGAAAATATCACTCATGCAGTCTCACACTTTCCGCATCAAGTGAAAACAGTCAATTGAAAGATGTCCTGCAACTAAAATACATCCACCTTAACCTTTGGAAATCAACATGCAAGCTCTGATGGTCAGTGCAGGCGCGGTCACTTTGGCTGAAGTGGGCGATAAAACGCAATTGTTGGCCTTCATCTTGGCTGCACGATTCAAAAAGCCAATACCCATCTTGCTGGGTATTTTGATCGCCACCCTGATCAACCACGGATTGGCAGGCGCTTTTGGGGCATGGATCACCACTCTGATTGATCCACAGTGGTTGAGGTGGATCTTGGGTGGATCCTTTTTGGCCATGGCAGTTTGGATCTTGATACCCGACACGATTGATGAAGAAGAAACGGTGAGTCTCAAAACCATGGGCGTTTTCACAACCACTTTGGTGACCTTCTTTTTAGCGGAAATGGGAGATAAAACACAAATCGCAACCATTGCACTGGCCGCCCATTACCCAAGTACTGTCGAAGTGGTGGCGGGGACTACGCTTGGGATGATGCTCGCCGATGGGCCCGCTGTGTTTGTGGGTCAACACTTGGCGCAAAAAATTCCCATGAAACTCATGCATGCCATCGCAGGCGGTATTTTTGCGCTATTGGGTGTGGCGGTTCTTGCCAACCTAGATACCCTCATTGAGCAGTGGCTAACCTAGCCTTGTTTGATTGAATCGGTTTGTCCTTTTATGTGTACGAATTTCTCTTCCAACTTGGATGGGCAATGGAGTCTCAAGCACTTAGGGATTGTGCTCACCCACGATCTTCCCCTTGAAGCTTACCCAGGATACTTGGCACCCTTTTTGAGGCTTGAAAAAAACGTTTCTGGCCAGACTTCTTTCAACTTGAGACCTGCGCGCTTTGGACTGGTGCCTCACTGGACACAGCCTGGTGAGGTGCAACGCATTTCTCGATACACCTACAACGCAAGAAGCGAGTCGGTGAGCACCAAGCCCAGTTACAGATTGCCTTTTCGACAAAGGCATTGGGGTGTGGTATTGCTGAAAGATTTTTTTGAACCCAGCTATGAAAGTGGTCAGGCGCAAAGGATGCGCATTTCTTTGCTGGACGATGAGCCATTTGGGATTGCTTGTCTTTGGGACGAGTGGACAAATGCAGCCGATCAACAAAAGTGGAAAGAGGTGCAAAACCCGGATCAATCACAACTTGCGGACACGTCCAGAATCTTGTCCTTTTCGATGCTGACACTGAACGCAGACAGGCACCCGGTGATGTCTCGCATGCATGCGCTGGGGGAAGAAAAAAGGACCCCCCTGGTACTCACCGTGGATCAATTCAAGCCTTGGCTCGAGGGCGGTCATGAGGACGCAAAGCATTGGCTCAGTGGGGAGCAGATGCCAGCCTTGAAAGCACAACTGGCACCGATTTCTAAAGCTTCTCGCAAACGAGCTCCAAGCGTTGTCAATCCAAACCCCAGCAATTCAGCAGAGCAAGGGCAGTTGTTCTAACGAGGGTCGTTGGTGAGACCGCTCACCACATGTCCGGAGGGGACGTGTTTGGATGCGCGTTCAATGTGACCGGTTTGGTCATCAAAGAAAAAGTCCGGTTCGAACTCGCGCAGAAAGCCACTCTTGTCTAAGCCACCCAAGAACATGGCCTCATCGACTTGAATGTTCCAATTCATGAGGGTGCGGATGGCTCTCTCGTGTGCAGGTGCACTTCGAGCGGTTACCAAAGCGGTTCGAATTCTCATTTTTGCAGTACCCACTCGTTGAAGTTGGTGCAGCGCTTCAAGCAAGGGTTTGAAGGGTCCTGGGGTCAGGGGCAAGCTTGCATTGGCTTTTTCATGCGCTTGAAAGGCAGAGAGTCCTTGCGTTTGAAAGACCCGCTCGGCCTCGTCGGAGAAGAGTACCGCGTCACCATCGAATGCAATGCGAACTTCGTTGGGATGTTCAAGGGAAGCATGAGC
>CAIPII010000076.1 GCA_903865035.1 uncultured Burkholderiales bacterium
GCCACCGATTGGCACTTGGCACACTGGAGCAGCCTATTGAACTCGGGCGCTGCGCTCGTGACCCTTGAGGCCACAGGCGTGAGTCCTGAGGGTCGAATCACGCCTCTCTGCTTGGGGCTTTTTGATGATGCGTGTGCCCATGCCTTGTCCGAGAACTTGGGGCGTGCCAAGAAATTGGCCCCTCCCACACCCGTGGCCATTCAACTCTCTCATGCAGGACGCAAAGCTTCAAGTGCAGCGCCTTGGATGGGTGGCGCCCAACTCGATCTCAAAAGCGGTGGATGGAGCACCGTGGCTCCCAGTGCATTGCCCCACAATCCCAATGACTCAACACCCAAGGCTTTGGATGTGAACGGCATGCAGCGCATCGTGCTCGATTTTGTGAATGCTGCTAAGCGTGCACAAGACATTGGCATTGATGCAATTGAGTTGCATGCTGCCCACGGCTACTTGCTCCATCAATTCCTCTCTCCTTTGTCCAATCACCGCGAAGATGCCTATGGTGGTGACTTTGAGGGTCGCATTCGCTTTCCGCTTGAAGTCTTCAAAGCCGTGAGAGATGCGTTCTCTGGCCCCTTGGGCATGCGCATCTCCGCCACCGATTGGGTTGAGGGCGGATGGACGCCCGAGGAAACTGCGCAGCTGTGTGTGAGACTCAAATCCTTGGGTGCAGACTTTGCACACATCTCCTCTGGTGGCTTATCGCCACAACAAAAAATCGTGCCCACTCCAGGCTACCAAGTGGAGTTTGCAAATTTGGTCAAGAAAACCTCTCAATTGCCCACCATGGCCGTGGGTCTCATCACGACGCCTGAACAAGCCCAAGCCATTCTGGACTCGGACCAAGCCGACATGATCGCCATTGCGCGGGTGCTTTTGTACAAACCTCGCTGGCCTTGGGAGGCTGCTGCGCAGTTGGGAGGTCACGTGAACGCCAGTCCTCAGTACTGGCGCTGCTTGCCCCAAGAGGCCTCCAAGGTCTTTAGCGTACCTCCAAAATCCTAGGGAGATGGGTCTTGCCGCAGGTGAGACACAACCCTCAAAAAAGCATCAAGCCTTTGGTCTCAAACCATCTTGGATGGTGGGGTAGCGCAAAACCAACTTGAGCTCGCGCTTCATGCGCAAGTTCAAGAGCCGCCTGGACTCCTGCATGAAGCTGAACTGCATGGGGCTCAAGTGTGTTTGGATGGTCTGGCGATCCATTTGGGGCGGACTTGGCAAACCAAAAGCTTGGGCTGCCCAAGCAAAGTACTCCCCCATCTTGAGTTGTGAATCGTCGCTCACGTTGAATGACCTGAGAGTGCTTTGGAGCAACAAGGCGCGAAAGACGGCTCGCGCCAAATCGTCTGCATGGATGTGATTGGTGTAGACGTCTTGCTCGGGCTTTAAAACGGGCAAGCCCTTTTGGAGTCTCTCCAAGGGCGTTCCCCCCTCGCGGTCCAAGGCGTAAATGCCAGGGATTCTCAGTGCAGCGGTTTTGGTTTGCCCCATTTTGAGACGCCCCAAGTGGCGCACTCGCATCTCGGCATCCACGCGCCTGACCCCTCTGCTCGTTTGCGCCTTTAGGGCTCTCAACTCGCTCACCCACTCGCCATCACAGTCCCCGTAGACCCCTGAGGTGGATGCGTAGACCAAATGCTCAGGCGCACTCCTCAAACTCAAAACTTGCAACAAATTTCTGGTTCTCAAGTCCTGCGTCCCTTGTGAGGCAGGTGGGGCCAAGTGAGCCACCCTGTGCGCCAAACCGCTCAGGCGTGCCAAAGACCTGGGGTGGTCCAAATTGCCCACCAAAGCACGAACACCTTGAGACCTGAAAGAGGGGACCTTTGAGGCGTCGCTGGTGAGCACCAAAACACGCCAGCGTGAGTCCAAAAGAGTCAAGAGCCTTTGACCCACATCGCCACACCCCACCACCAAAAGGCGAGATTTTCTAAAGACTGCGGGCTTGGCGCCCAAAGGAGCTTGATTTGAGGGCAAAATTCAGTACCTGAGAAAAGCAACACAACCCATTGTCCATCAAGACAACAACGCTTCAAGACATGATACCTTTTAACATCACTTTGAAACCCAGTGAGCGAAGCTTTCAAAACGAGCCAGGCCAGACCTTGCTTGCAAGCGCCCTAGAGGCAGGCATCCCTTTGCCTTATGGATGCAAGGACGGTGCGTGTGGATCTTGCAAATGCAAACTTTTAGAGGGCGAGGTCACCCACGGCCCGCATCAAGTCAAGGCGTTGTCAGCTCAAGAGGAGCAAGAGGGCTATGTGCTCACTTGCTGCGCCACAGCCCAAAGCGACTTGGTGCTCCAAGTCAAACAAGTCATGGAAGTGGGTCTTCCACCCATCAAAAAAATGCCCGTTCGTGTGGCGAGCTTTCAACGCCTTGCAAGCGACGTGATGCTCATCAAACTGCAGCTGCCCGCCTCCGACTCCTTTGAATACCTGCCTGGCCAGTACATTGATTTCTTGCTCAAAGATGGACAAAAGCGCAGCTACTCCATTGCCAATGCAAAGCCCTTGCTCCTCAGCCATGAAAACTTGAGTGCACCCACTCAATTCATAGAACTGCACATTCGACATTTGCCAGGCGGACTCTTTACAGAACATGTCTTTGGCAAATTGAAAGAGAAAGAAATTTTGCGCATCGAGGGCCCCATGGGCAGCTTCTTTCTGCGCAAAAACAACAAGCCCATTCTCTTTCTCGCCTCTGGCACGGGATTCGCCCCCATCAAAGCGCTCATTGAATCGATTGAGCTTGAACAAGCTCAGCAAAGGCTCAACCCCTCAGACCCCAACACACCTTTTGTGCCTCGCGAGATGAGCCTGTACTGGGGAGGGCGGGATGCACAGGACTTGTACATGATGGAGTGGATTCATGAAGCGCAAAAACGCATACCCCATCTGCATTTTGTGCCCGTGCTCTCTGAGCCCAGTGCATCCACGCAGTGGAGTGGACGAACAGGCTTTGTGCATTTGGCCGCTCTTGAAGATCACCCCGACATGCGTGACATGGAGGTCTACGCCTGCGGAGCACCCATTGTGATTGAGTCTGCAAGAAGAGATTTCACCCAAATGGCTCATTTGCCTGAAGAGGCGTTTTATGCGGACGCCTTCACCTCAGAGGCCGACAAACACACGTCCAACTGAGGTCTTGCCCGCGCACTTTGAGTGAATTCAATCACTCTCCAAGCCCCAAATAGGCGGCTTGGACACTGGGGTTGTTCAAGAGACTCTGAGCTGGGCCCTCCAAAGTGATGAGCCCGGAATCCATCACGTAAGCACGATCGGCCATTTCAAGGGCACGCATGGCGTTTTGCTCCACCAATAAAATCGTCATGCCCTCTGAGCGAAGTTGGCCAATGACCTCAAAGATCTTATCGACCATGATGGGCGAGAGCCCCATGGAGGGTTCATCCAAGAGCATCATGCGTGGGCGCGCCATCAATGCGCGGGCCATGGAGAGCATTTGTTGCTCGCCACCTGACAAATGGCCCGCCAAATGAGACACGCGCTCTTTGAGCCTTGGAAAGAGAGCCATCATGCGCTCCACGTCCTCTTGCACGACTTGAGCATCCTCTCTCACATAGGCGCCCATGAGCAAATTCTCAAGCACCGTCATGCGAGAAAACACCCCCCTGCCCTCGGGCACCATCACAAGCCCTAGACCCACCAAATCACTGCTTGCCAAAGAGGTGAGGTCTCTGCCTTCAAATTGCAGTGCATCAAAGCGACTGCTGCACAACTTGGTGATGGCTTTCAAGAGCGAGGTTTTACCCGCTCCATTGGAGCCAATGAGGCTCACACACTCGCCCCTTTTGACCTCCAAATTCACACCCTTCAAGGCCTTGATCTCGCCATAACTCAAACTCAAATTGGAGAGTTTGAGCATGGGTTGCGTGGACTGTGTTTGAGCCCTCAACGCAGGATTCAACGTTTCACTCAACATGGGGCACACTCCCAACACCTAAATAAGCCTCAATCACTTTGGGGTTGGATTGCACCTCCCTTGGATTGCCCTCACAAATGAGTCGCCCCTCATCGAGCACGCTCAAAGAGGAGCACAAACCCATCACCAACTTCACATCGTGCTCAATCAAGAGCACAGTGACCCCAGAAGCTTTGATTTTGAGGATCAACGCTTTGAGCGTCAGTTTCTCAGATGCATTCATGCCTGCTGCAGGCTCATCGAGTGCCAACAACTTGGGGTTGGTGGCAAGGGCCCTGGCAATCTCCAGTCGCCTTTGATCTCCATAGCTCAAGCTGTGCGCAGGCTCATGTTCAAGCCCCCCCAAACCCACAAAGTCCAACCACGACTGAGCCACAACCACGGTTTTGGCTTCTTCATTGCGGTTGGCTTGGTTTTGAGTGAGAGCACCCCATACACCTGAGTGCGTTTGGGTGTGAAGTCCCACTTTGACGTTATCGAGCACCGTCATGTTCTTAAAGAGCCGAATGTTTTGGAAGGTTCTGGCCACGCCTTGCTTGACCACATCGGCCACAGAACTTGGCTCATAGGGGCGGCCCTCAAAGTAAAACTCACCTTGATCGGCCTTGTACAACCCCGTGATCACATTAAAGAGCGTGGTCTTGCCCGCACCGTTGGGGCCAATGAGACCATGAATTGAGCCCTCTTGAATGCTCAAATCAACGCCTTTGAGCGCGTGCAGTCCGCCAAAGTGCTTGCCAACACCTGTGACTTTGAGCAAAGGTTGTGAGAAGGTCATGCCTTGCCCTCCTCTTTGGATTTGCCCTTGGCAGAGTGCTGGCGAGAGAGCTGAAAAGATTTGGGCCACAGTCCTTGAGGTCTGATGAGCATCACAAAAATCATGGTGAGCGCGATCAACAACTGTCTCAAAATAGAAGCATCGACCCTCTCTCCCATGATGCTTTGAAGGGGTGCTGCCACAAAGCGCAGTGCCTCAGGCAAAGAGGCGAGGAGCACAGCACCCAAGATCACACCGGGCAAATGCCCAATGCCACCCAGCACCACCATGGCCACGATCATCACCGACTCCATGAGCCCAAAGGACTCGGGAGAGATGAAGGTTTGAAAAGCCGCGAACAAACACCCGCCAACCCCCCCAATGCTGGCCCCTAAGGCAAAGGCCAAAAGTTTTAAATTGCGTGTGTTCAGCCCCATCGCTTGCGCAGCAATCTCATCCTCACGAATCGCCATCCAAGCTCGCCCAATGCGAGAGTGCTCAAGCCTTGAGCACAGAACAACAAAGATCACCACCACCAACAAAAAGAAATAGTAATACTGCACCACCCCAGGCCAAGACACGCCAAAGAGCTCAATTTTTTTGGACATCGGATGTCCAAAAAGAACAATGGGATCAATGCTGCCCAGCCCCTTGGGTCCATTGGTGATGTTGATGGGTTGATCCATGTTGTTCACAAACACGCGAATGATCTCTCCAAACCCCAAAGTCACAATGGCCAAGTAGTCGCCCCTGAGCTTCAAGGTGGGTGCGCCAAGGAGCGCCCCCATGAAGGCTGCGAGCAAGGCAGCAAGCGGCATCACCACCCACCATGGGGTGTGCAATCCGTTTTCAAAATAGGGTGCCAACTGTGCAAAGGTCTCAAGCAGTTGAGGGGATGCAAGCAATGCGTAGAGGTAGGCACCCAAAGCAAAAAAGGCCACATAGCCCAGATCCAACAAACCTGCAAAACCCACCACGATGTTCAAACCCAGGGCCAAGAGCACATAGATCAGCGCCATGTCCAAAATGCGCACCCAAGCGTTGCCAAAGGTGAGGAGCACCAGCGGCAAACAAAGCACCAAGAGTGCGAAGAGAATTTTTTGAGTGCGTGTGTTCATGTGCATGAGCTTCATCCTCTTTCTTGTCGCCTCAAGCTCGCTCGGCCACGCGCTCACCCAAGAGACCTGCAGGTCGCAAGGTGAGCATCACAATCAACACACCAAAAGCAAAAATATCGCTGTATTGGCTCCCCAGCACGCCACCACTCAAGGCACCCAAGTAGCCTGAGCCAATGGACTCGATGAGACCCAAGCAAAGACCGCCCAAGACAGCGCCGGGCAAATTGCCAATGCCTCCAAGCACCGCTGCGGTAAAGGCTTTGAGTCCCGGCATGAAGCCCATCGCGTGGTGCACGGTGCCAAAGTTGGCTGCCCACAGCACCCCTGCCACAGCGGCCAGCACTGCCCCAATGGCAAAGGTCCATGAGATGATGCGGTCCACTTTGACGCCCATCAAACTCGCCATGGCGGGGTTCTCGGACGTGGCCCGCATCGCACGACCCAAGGCGGTGTGATTGACCAGCAAATTAAGCGCAAAAAGAAGCATCGCTGTCACCACCAAAATGGTGATTTGTGTGGGCGTGATGACCCAAGGACCCAAGTTCAAGGGCTCGCTGGGCAAGGGGTTGTTGTAGGACTTGTAGGTGGGGCGAAAGATGATCATCACCAAAGTTTGCAAAAGAATGGACACACCAATGGCCGTGATCAAGGGCGCGAGTTTGGGGGCATTTCTAAGGGGTCGATAAGCCAGCTTTTCAATGACCACATTGATCAGTGCGCACACCAGGGCAGCGAGCACCATGGAGATCAAAAACGCCACCCAAAGCGGCATGCCAGGCGTGTATTGGGCAAAAAACTCCATCACACTCCAACTCGTGATGGCACCCACCATCAAGACCTCGCCATGCGCGAAATTGATCAAATTGATGATGCCGTAAACCATGGTGTAACCCAATGCGACCAACGCATAAAGGCTTCCCATGACCAGACCATTGATGAGTTGTTGCCCCAAGACGTCCATCAACACAACCTCATTTTCATGTTTTTAAAAGGGCTCATTGGGAAGCGCCACCCTTGTTGCGAGCTCGCTCTTTGGCGTTCAAGGCCTCAAGGTGAGCGAGCTTTTCCGCAATTTTGATCTCCATGCCCCTCTCAACCGGCTGATAAAAGCGTTGAGCGGGCAAGTCATCGGGAAAATAATGTTCGCCCGCTGCAAAGCCTTGCGGTTCATCGTGCGCGTAACGATAGGCTTGACCATATTGCAAATTTTTCATCAGTTGAGTGGGCGCATTGCGAAGTCGAAGTGGCACGCCACGCGTTTGATCTTGTTTGACAAAGCGCTTGGCCTCATTGAACGCTTTGTAAACGGCATTGGATTTGGGGGCCACAGACAAATAGACGACACACTGCGCGAGT
Organism: uncultured Burkholderiales bacterium; assembly: GCA_903865035.1. Classification (GTDB taxonomy): domain Bacteria; phylum Pseudomonadota; class Gammaproteobacteria; order Burkholderiales; family Burkholderiaceae_C; genus Limnohabitans. The sequence continues at coordinate 7,174 of CAIPII010000076.1, forward strand.
GCCAACTCGCCCTCCGGAGAGCCCAGTCTCTCCATGGCTTGTGCTGCATCCATGGCCAATCCCAAGGCCCTGGGGTCGGCCAAACCGATGTCTTCACTGGCCATGCGCACAAGCCTTCTTGAGATGTATTGAGGCGAGACGCCCCCATCCAACATGCGTGCAAACCAATACAGGGCTGCATTGGGGTCTGATCCGCGCACCGATTTGTGCAAAGCACTGATGGTGTCGTAGAACTGCTCTCCCCCTTTGTCGTGCCTTCTCATTTGCTCACCCAAGGTGTGCTCAAGCCACGCCAAGGAGCCCACCTCTAGCTCAGACTGCGCAGTCAATGCGTCACCTTGCGCATTCAAATTGGAGATCATCTCCACCGTGTTCAGAAGTCTTCTTGCATCCCCATCCGCATAAGACAAGAGCCGAGCAAGTGCATCCTCTTGCAGTGTGGGCATGCTCACCTCTTTTGAAGCTCTCTCATACAAGCGCCTCAGATCCCCTTCATTCAAAGGCTGCAAGACATAGACCTGAGCACGCGAGAGCAAGGCCGAGTTGACCTCAAAGGAGGGGTTCTCGGTGGTGGCGCCAATGAAGGTGAGCAAACCGGACTCCACATGCGGCAAAAAAGCATCTTGTTGGGATTTGTTGAAGCGGTGCACCTCGTCCACAAACACCACTGTCCTTTGGTGTGGGTGGGTGAGTTGGTGGGCGCGAGCCAGATCAACCGCTTCTCGGATTTCCTTCACCCCTCCCAAGACGGCGCTGATCATCAAAAATTGAGCATCAAAGCACTTGCCCATCAAGCGCGCCAATGTGGTCTTGCCCACCCCTGGTGGTCCCCACAAAATGCAACTGTGCACAAGCCCCTTGTCCAGCGCCACACGCAAGGAGCGACCAGGTGCCAACAAATGGGATTGACCAATCACCTCTTCCAGCGTTTTGGGGCGCAGTCGCTCGGCCAATGGCTCTGAACCCAATGGGGCTTTGGCGCCTTCAGGCTCAAAGAGCGACTCACTCATTGCTTGATCACCTCAACACCAGCAGGTGGTTTGAAGACAAAGCGCTGCGCATTCAAGGAGCTCGGATTGATTTGAAAATCCTCAAAAGTGAGTGTTGAGCTTTGATTGAAAGCGTCCAACATCTCCAAGCGAGACAACTGAACGCCACTGGCTGTGGTTTTGAACCCCATGCGAATGAACTGAATGGGTCCATCGCTCACGCGGGGCGTGGCCTTGACCCACTCCAAGCCATCCGAGTTGTTTTGAGACTCGAGCACGAACGCTTTTGACAAATCGGCAATGTCGCTTGACCGTGCAATCAAGGAGGCAGGCGTGTTGGCCAAAGCCTCGGCTTCAGACTTGGAGGTGATTTGCGCCAAATCGATGTCATGAATCCAAAGCGTGTGCCCATCGGCCACGATCGATTGGGGGTAGGGAGTGGTGTAGTCAAAGCGAAAACGATCGGGCCTGATGAATTCAAAACTGCCCTTGGAGATCTTCACTTTGGGCGCCGCGTCTTTGTCAGCACCCGGTTTTTTGGGAGCGCTCACCGCTTGCACAAAATGAGTGCTGACTTTTGGCGTGCTCTTTAAAAAAAGAGCCAATGTATCGAGCGCATCTGCGTGCGCAAAACCACAAAGGGCAAAGACAACAAGGCCCGTGACCATTCGCACAAGACCAAAGCGTTTCAAAACAAGAGGCAATGTATTCATGCAGCGGTGCGCTTTCATGTGGAGCGATCGGGCACCAAAATTTCGCGCTGCCCGCTCGAACTCATGGCTCCCACCAGGCCTGCTTTTTCCATCTCTTCGACCAAACGGGCCGCACGGTTGTAGCCAATTTTCAAGTGACGCTGAACCAAGGAGATGCTGGCGCGTCTATTTTTGAGCACCACTTCCACCGCTTGGTCATACAAAGGATCTTTCTCAGCGCTGGTTTCTCCAAAGAGATCGACCTCTCCTGTCTCCGCGTCCACCACGCCGCCCTCCAAAATGCCCTCGACATAATCGGGCGCACCTTGTGTTTTCAAGTAACTCACCACACGGTGCACTTCCTCGTCACTCACAAAGGCGCCGTGCACACGAATGGGAAATCCCGTGCCACTGGGCATGTAGAGCATGTCACCCATCCCAAGGAGCGCCTCGGCCCCCATTTGATCGAGAATGGTGCGAGAGTCAATTTTCGAGCTCACTTGGAAAGCGATCCGGGTTGGAATGTTGGCCTTGATGAGTCCTGTGATCACGTCCACGCTTGGGCGCTGTGTGGCCAAAATCAAATGGATACCCGCAGCCCTCGCCTTTTGTGCCAAGCGTGCAATGAGCTCCTCAATCTTCTTGCCCACCACCATCATCAAGTCCGCCAACTCATCGATCACCACCACCACATGGGGCAAGCGGTTCAAAGGCTCAGGCGAATCGGGCGTCAAGCTAAAGGGGTTGTAGATGAAGGTTTCTTGGGCAGAGGCTTCATCGATCTTGGTGTTGTATCCTGCCAAATTTCTGACGCCCAACTTGCTCATCAGTTTGTAGCGTCGCTCCATCTCGATCACACACCAATTGAGCGCATGAGCCGCTTGCCTCATGTCGGTCACCACGGGAGCCAACAAGTGCGGGATGCCCTCGTAGACGGACATCTCAAGCATCTTGGGATCGATCATGATCAAGCGCACGTCACGGGCCTCGGCTTTGTACAGAAGAGACAAAATCATGGCGTTGATACCGACCGATTTACCTGAGCCCGTCGTACCCGCCACCAAGACGTGAGGCATTTTGGCCAAATCCACGACCACTGGATTGCCCACGATGTCTTTGCCCAACCCAAGCGTCAACATGGAGCGCGCTTCGTTGTAGATTTGTGAGCCCAAGATTTCACTCAACTTGATGGACTGTCTGCGCGCATTGGGGAGCTCAAGCGCCATGAAATTCTTGCCCGGAATGGTCTCAATCACTCGAATGGAGATCAAACTGAGTGAGCGCGCCAAGTCCTTGGCCAAATTGACCACCTGAGAGCCTTTGACACCGGTTGCGGGCTCGATTTCGTATCGCGTGATGACGGGCCCTGGGGCTGCGGCCACGACCCTCACCTCCACACCAAAGTCTTTGAGTTTTTTCTCAATCAATCGACTCGTCATCTCAAGCGTTTCAGGCGAGACCGTGTCTTGCCTGACAGAAGTGCTGTCAAGCAAATCAACCTGAGGCAAAGTGGAATCGGGCAAATCGGTGAAGAGCGGCTTTTGCCGCTCTCTGGCCACACGCGTGCTCTTGGGCACTTCAATGACCTCGGTCTCATAGACCACTTTGGGTGCCAAAACAGCTGCAGGTGCCTCAATGTGAACTTCGTGTGTTTCGTGAGGCGCTTCATCGCGCTCTTTGGCTGCGGCTTGGCCCATGGCCAAATCTTCTTGAATCTCGCGCCTTTCTTGCCAGACCTTGATCCAGTCGTCGACCAGCTCACCCAAGGACTCGGCCACTTCGATCCAAGAAAAACGAAACACCCATGAGCATCCCACCACCATGAAGATGATGAAAATCAAACCCGAGCCATTGAAGCCCATCCACTTCAAACCAAAGGAGCCACTCAAGTAGCCCAGCACTCCGCCAGAGAAATGTCCCGGCAACTGGCTGTCCATTCTGTATAGACGAGTCCATTCAAGCCCAGTGCTTGAGACCAACAACAACACCAACCCACTCCAAAAGGACCATGGAGTGGCAAGCCAATGGGTATGCTCTTCGCTGTCGTTGCCAGAGTCATAGCCAGAGGCTGCTTCGTTGGACCCTTCAAATCCCTCGGCTCTCACCCGATCGATGAGCGCACGAGCCCAAGTGGTGAACCCAGCCAAGTAGACCCACCACACCGAGTAGCCCAACAAAAACAGGCTCAAGTCACTCATCCAAGCCCCCAGCCTGCCTCCCCAATTGAGGGGTCTGGCCGACAAGCCTGAAGTGGTCCACGCAGGATCTTGGGCGTGGTGGGTGAACATCGAGATCAACCAAAAAATCAAAAAAACAAAACCAACTGTGAGCGCAATCTCTTGCGTGAATCGCCTAAAGCCAGTGAGCGGAGGAGCATCCATTCGGTCTTTTCGGTCTTGGGTCAATGTATTGAGAGAATAGGTCATCTTTGAAGAAACAGTCTAAACCCCGCTAATGGGTTCATTGGGGGAGATCAGGCGCAATTTTCCCCTTTTTTAGAGGCTTTCGCGAATTACCGCCCCTTGTGTTGCAAAGAAATTCCAAAAAGGCCCTACCCAGCCGAAAGGACATGGCTTTTTCTCTACAATGGCTTGATCGATGGCAAAAGGTGTTGGCTTGCTCCCCAACAAGCTGCAATGAATTGGCCCTTAGAGCAGTCACACCCCTTTTGCATCAAAGCGCTCCATGTGAGCGCACCCCTTGGTTTTCTCTCTGATTGACCCCTTACCATGACACAAGCACAACACGCCAAAGTTCTGATTCTGGGCTCCGGCCCAGCAGGCTACACCGCAGCCATCTACGCCGCTCGCGCCAACCTTGAGCCCGTGCTCATCACAGGCATTGCCCAAGGCGGACAACTCATGACCACCACAGAGGTCGACAACTGGCCAGCCGACGTGCATGGCGTTCAAGGCCCAGACCTCATGCAGCGCTTTTTAGAGCATGCCGAGAGGTTCAAGACCAAAATGATTTTCGATCACATCAACCAAGTTGATTTTTCGAAAAGACCATTCACACTGACAGGTGACTCAGGCACCTACACTTGCGACGCCTTGATCATTGCAACGGGTGCATCTGCCAAGTACTTGGGCCTTGAGAGCGAGACCCAATTCATGGGACGTGGGGTCTCGGGCTGCGCCACGTGCGACGGCTTTTTCTACAGAGAGCAACCCGTTTGCGTGGTCGGCGGAGGCAACACCGCTGTTGAAGAAGCACTCTACCTCTCCAACATCGCCACCAAAGTGCACCTCATTCACCGCAGAGATAAATTCAAAGCAGAGCCCATCATGATCGACAAAGTGATGGAAAAAGTCAAAGAAGGCAAGATCGAACTGCACTTGCACCGCGAACTCCTTGAGGTCCTCGGAGACGCCTCTGGCGTCACAGGCGTGAAGCTCAAGTCCACGCTTGCAACACCTGAGGCCAACACTGAATTGGCCGTTCAAGGCTGCTTCATTGCCATTGGTCACCAACCCAACACCGACATCTTCAAAGGTCAACTGGAGATGAAGGACGGCTACATCGTCACACGCAGTGGCTTGCAAGGCTTTGCAACCATGACCAGTGTTGAGGGCGTGTTCGCCGCGGGGGACGTGCAAGACCACATCTACAGACAAGCCATCACCAGTGCAGGCACAGGCTGCATGGCCGCTTTGGATGCTCAACGCTTTTTAGAGCAAAATTAACCCTAAAGTTATCAAATGACTCCCTATAAGGCGTGGGTTTTTACCCAAACTCACGCCCTTTTGAGCCCCATCCAAGCCTCAAGAGTGGACTGAAGGGAGCAAAAAGAGCTATAATCGAAGGCTTCACTGATTGGAGTGGATGGAAAAAGTCATCGGCTTTGACATCACCCAAACATTGGACACCATGGGGATACCGCCCCCCTACAAGGCGAGGTGAGGTTCTTGCGTGAGCAACAACCGGTTTATTTGAAGGAGTGTCCACATGGCACGCGTATGTCAAGTCACGGGCAAAGGCCCAATGGTGGGAAACAACGTTTCTCACGCCAACAACAAAACAAAACGTCGCTTCATGCCCAATTTGCAATACCGCAGATTTTGGGTTGAGACTGAAAACCGCTGGGTCCGTTTGCGCGTCTCTAGTGCCGCTCTCAGATTGATCGATAAAAAAGGGATTGACACTGTGCTCGCCGATTTGCGCGCTCGTGGTCAAGCTTGATTCACACCCTCACTAAAAGGACACCATCATGGCTTCAAAAGGCGGACGCGAGAAAATCAAACTCGAATCAACAGCTGGAACCGGTCACTTCTACACCACCAGCAAAAACAAAAAAACCATGCCCGAGAAAATGGCGATCATGAAGTTTGATCCCAAAGCTCGCAAGCACGTTGAATACAAAGAGACCAAGCTGAAATAAGCCCCCTCTTCTACCAAGACACTCGTTTTGTCTTGGTTTGAAAACAAAAAGCCTGATGATCTGAAAATGATCACCGGGCTTTTTTACCATTGGCCTGCTTTCGGCCTCAAACTTCGTGGCTCAAGTCTTTTGAGTCAACTCCACTTTGAACTGACCATCAGATTTTCACAGCCCTCAATCGCAATGAAAAGTCATTGAGCGCAGCAATGCCACTTTGCTCTGCACGGTGACACCACTCTTGGAGCTCAAGGGTGAGTTGATCTCTGGTCTTGGTGGTTGACAACCACAAAGACCTCAACTCTTCGCGCATTTGGATCATGGTGTCAATGCGAGGCATCAATTCACGCGCCTGGGTGAGTGCAGGAATGGCAAACATGGGGACCTTGTCCAAATCCCGGTGCAACCATCTTTTGCTCAACTTCAAAACCTGATCCTCAACACGGGTGTTCAAGTCCTTGATGTCTTGGCGGTACACATCTCTAAGGCCCTTGGCGTACTGAGCCATCATCGCATAACGGTTGGCTATCAAAGCCTCAAGCGTTTTCTCATCGGCTTGTCCCCTCACCTCGCCCAAGTGCAACACAGGCGCCGTTTTCTTGATCGTGGCCAAACCCAACGCGCTCAAGATCTTGATGTAGACAAAGCCCAAATCGAACTCATACTTTTTAATGGAGAGCTTGGCCGAAGTGGGATAGGTGTGGTGATTGTTGTGGAGTTCCTCGCCACCAATCAAGATCCCCCAAGGAAAGATGTTCGTGCTGGCATCGGCTGCCTCAAAATTGCGGTATCCCCAGTAGTGACCAATGCCATTGATGATGCCTGCAGCTGTCACAGGAATCCAAATCATTTGAACGGCCCAAATGGCCAGTCCCTTCATGCCAAACAAAGCAACGTCAGCGATCAACATCAAAGCTACACCTTGCCAGGTGAAGCGCGTGTAGACATTGCGCTCGAGCCAATCGTTGGGAGTACCGTGGCCATACTTCTCCATGGTCTCGTCGTTCAAGGCCTCCAGGGCGTACAACTCCGCACCCGTCCAAAACACCGTTTTGATGCCTCGCGTTTGTGGGCTGTGGGGATCCTCGTGTGTCTCACACTTGGCGTGGTGTTTTCTGTGGATCGCAGCCCACTGGCGGGTTTGCATGGCGGTGGTGAGCCACAACCAAAAGCGAAAGAAATGCGCTGGCGCTGGATGCAAATCAATGGAACGATGGGCTTGGTGGCGATGCAAGTAAATCGTCACAGACGCAATGGTGATGTGAGTGAAGAATAAACTCACCCACAACGCAGTCCACAAGTCCCCTCCCAGTAAACCGGTGTTCAATGCACTCAAGAGGTCGTAGAGGAAGGGGGGAAGATTGAATGACAACATATCAGATTTGAACCTTAAGGCTTAACGCCCATGGAGAAAAAATAATTTCGCTCCATTCTAGCCCTAGCCCCACTCAAATCAAGCCCCCTATCTTTGAATTGAAGGGGATTGAGCACAGGGTGTTGATGTGATCTTCAGCTCTCACGCACCCAAGCTGCAGCAAAAAAGCCATCGCACTGGTGCAAATGTGGCCAAAGCCTCAAGTACATGCCATCAGCGGTGCAAAGCGTCTCTGGGTGACTGACCTTCAATTGGGTGAGCAACTCACTCACCGACAAAGGCCTAAAGCCTGAATGAGCCAGGGAAAACTCTTGGGCAACTTGTTCGTTTTCTTCAACCAAAAAACTACAAGTCGCATAGATCAATCGCCCCCCCACTTTGAGCAACTTGGCTGCACTTTGCAAAATCGAGCGCTGCTTCACACCCAACTCGGCCACACTGGTGGGGCTTTGCCTCCATTTGAGATCTGGATTGCGGCGAATGGTTCCAAGTCCCGAGCAAGGTGAATCGACCAAGACCCGGTCGATTTTGCCGCTCAAACGCTTCACGCGCTCATCGCGCTCATGCGCGATGACGGCTGGGTGCACGTTGGAGAGTTGGCTCTTGGCCAACCTGGGCTTTAACGCATCCAAACGGTGAGCGGAGGTGTCAAACGCGTACAAGCGTCCCGTGTTGCGCATGCTCGCCCCTACGGCCAAGGTCTTGCCCCCTGCTCCTGCACAAAAGTCCACCACCATCTCGCCGCGTTTGGCATCCAAGAGCAAGGCCAACATCTGTGAGCCCTCGTCTTGGACCTCAATCAAACCCGCTTTGAAAGGCGCCAAATCGGCCAAGGGGGGTTTGCCTGAGATGCGCAAGCCCCATGGACTCATGGGTGTCAAAACGGACTTGATGCCCAACTCCTTGAGTTGGCCTTGCACGTCCTCTCGTTTGGCAAGCCAGTCGTTGACTCGCAAATCAAGGGCTGCGCTTTTGTTCAAACTCTCCACCAAAGGCCAAAACCCCTCTCCCACTTGAGCCTTCAATGGGTCCACCATCCACTCGGGCAAATTGTGGCGATGACGCTCCAAGAGGTCCTCGACATTGATCTTCAAACACGCCTCAACCCAGACCACCTCTTGTTCGGTGAGGGCACTTTTCAAGAATTCGATGGGACTGGTCGCATGAACTTTGGGCACAAATCGGTTGCGGCTTGATGCACCCTCTTGGCGCTTGGGAGGTGGGGTCGCCCCTGGCAGGGGTGCACCAGTTGGCGAATGGTCCATCAAATGTTGGGCAAAACCCAAGATGGCCAGTCTTCTCTCCTTGGGGCCCGAGCCTGAGGGCGCAAAGTGGTCGTACCTGAGCTTGTAGCGCAAAACGTTGTAAACGGTTTCGGCCAAGAGAGCTCGCTCCCTTTGGCCCAAGGCATAATTTTTTCGATTGTCTCGAAAAAACTTAGAAACCACCGAGTCAGCCGGGTGTTCAAAGGTTAAAGTCAAGCGAACCAAGTCGCTGCAAGCTTGAAGAAGTAATTTTGGATGCATATGCGTGTATTCTCTCACCCATGAACGAGCCTAAACCAGATCCGCAATTATTTATTGCACCCATTCAATATCGACACTACAAAGGCGGGCTCTACCAAGTCTTGCACATGGCCTTGGACAGCGAGTCTTTGCAGACCTTGGTGGTCTACCGAGCCTTGAGAGAGGGCGGCGAGGTGTGGGTGAGGAGTGCTGAGATGTTCTTGGAACAAGTCATGGTGGATGGCCAATGGGTTGCGCGCTTTAGTCCATTGAGCTGAACACAACACTTGACCTTAATTTGATCCAGCCACATTCCTGCACATGAAAAACATCGTCATCTTGATCTCTGGCACAGGCTCCAACATGAGCGCCATCGTGCAAAGGGCGAAAACACAAAACTGGCAAGCGCGCTTTAATGCGCGCGTGGCCTTGGTCTTGAGCTCAACGCCAAACGCCAAAGGGCTTGTGTGGGCCAAAGAGCATGGTCTTCCCGCCCAAGTGGTTGATCACCGCGCCTTCAAAGAAGCCCCAAACCCGAGAAGCGCCTTTGAAGCACAATTGATTCAAGCCATCGACCCTTTGGAGCCGCATTTGGTGGTGCTCGCGGGCTTCATGCGCATCTTAAGTCCCGAGACCACGCGCCACTATGAGGGCCGAATGATGAACATCCACCCCTCCTTGTTGCCCGCCTTCACGGGACTCAACACGCATCAAAGAGCGCTGGATGCAGGTTGCAAATTTGCTGGCGCCACTGTCCACTGGGTGAGCGAGGAGCTCGATGCGGGCAACATCATCGATCAAGCGGTGGTGCCCATCTTGCAAACCGATGATGAGCACAGCTTGGCCCTAAGGGTGCTGCGCGCTGAGCACCAACTCTATCCCCGGGTGATCGAAGAACACCTCAAGCGATGAGTCTGGACGTTTTGGGAAGATGGGCCATCAAAAACTCCATCTGATCGTGCAGGATGCGACGATTTCTCAAGATGAAATCCTCCCACAAGGATGGCACATAAGGGGTGTAGAGCAAAGGCATGCGCGCTTGCTCCGGGGTGCGTGAGCTTTTTCGGTGGTTGCACGACTTGCAAGCCGTCACCACATTCATCCACGTGTCCACTCCGTTTTGTGCAAAGGGCACGATGTGCTCCCTTGTGAGATCGAGCTCCCTGAAGAGTCCACCACAGTAGGCGCACAAATTTCTGTCTCGGGCAAAGAGCTTGCTGTTGGTGAGACCAGGCTTTAATTCAAAGGGATTGATGTTGGGCACGCCTCGCGTGCCAATGATGCTGTTGACGGTGATCTCGGACTGCACACCGGTGATCGCGTTGTGGCCTCCTCGAAAGACCGCCACTTGCTCACCCGCCTCCCACCTCACATCGTCACACGCATAGTGGATCACCGCTTGTTCAAGGGAGATCCAAGACTGAGGCAGCCCTTGGGCTGAAAGCTTCAATACCTTCACGTATTCGCTCCTCTAGAACCGGTTTGCGGTCCCGACAAAAAATAAGAAAATTTCCTCAAAACGCACCTCGGTTTGTTCAACCTTGACGCCCATTCAGCATTTGTTTTCTAACTTTGGCCATTAATCAGAGACAATATAACCTGTTTTGATGACACTTTTCCACATCTCCCCTTGCCCTCAAGGGGAACCAAGAGCATGAGAATATTTCGCGGCTTCAATCACCCTGGACTGGCCAGCGCATGTGCGTTGACCATTGGCAACTTTGATGGCGTTCATCGAGGTCACCAAGCCATGCTCGCCTTGTTGCGCTCAGAGGCCAAGCACCGCGGCATTCCAAGCTGCGTGCTCACCTTTGAGCCCCACCCCAGAGACTACTTTGCGATGCGCGCTGGCAAACCCGAGCTCGCTCCAGCTCGCATTGCCAACCTCAGGGACAAACTCGCCGAGCTCGAAGGTTGTGGCGTCGATCAATGCGTGGTGCTCAGGTTCAACGAGTCATTGGCCACTTTGGGTGCCATGGATTTTTTAACGCAAGTGCTCCTGCAAGGATTGCACGCGCGCTACATCTTGGTGGGAGACGATTTCAAGTTCGGTGCAGCTCGAATGGGTGACTACGATTTATTGGCACAGGAAGGTCCCAAGCTGGGCTTTGATGTGGCCCGCATGAACAGCTACGAAGTCTCCAAACACGACACCCTCCCCAACTCTGGCCCATCAAGCCTCAGGGTCTCAAGCTCTGCTGTGCGTCAAGCCCTCTCAGAGGGTCTCATGGACGAAACACAAAAACTGCTTGGTCGCCCCTACAGCATTTCTGGTCACGTGGTTTACGGTAGACAACTGGGCAGGAGCCTGAACGCACGCACACTCAATGTGCGATTCAACGCCAAACGCCCTGCCACCCAAGGCATCTTTGTCGTTCGCGTGCACGGCATCAGCGACAAGCCCCTTGCAGGCGTCGCCAATTTAGGGGTGCGCCCCACCTTGGACCCCAATGACGTCAACCGTGGCCAAGTCCTTTTGGAGACCCACATCCTCTCTTGGCCAGACTCCCTGTCCATGGAGGGCGGGTACGGTAAAATCATCAAGGTCGAGCTTTTGGAAAAACTCCATGACGAGTTAAAGTACGAGAGCTTGGATGCTTTGCAACTGGGCATTCAAAGAGATGTGGACCAAGCCCGGGCTTGGTTTGATGCTCACCCTTGATGGCATGCCCTAAAGCTTGATCCCACTGCTTTGTGAGCCCTCCAGGGGCCATGATGCTTGTTGGCCTGAGTTGCACCACACTTTCCTCACCCAAGACCTGTGTTCCTAATTTGATGACCGTGCTCCAGCACCCTGCTTTATGACCCAAACCAACGATTACCGCTCCACATTGAATTTGCCAGACACGCCCTTTCCGATGCGCGGCGATCTCCCCAAGCGTGAGCCAGCTTGGGCCAAGTCATGGGCAGATCAAGGGGTTTATCAACGCCTTCGCGTCTCGCGCCACGGTGCACCCCTCTTTGTGCTGCACGATGGCCCACCCTATGCCAATGGCGCCTTGCACATTGGTCACGCTTTGAACAAAGTGCTCAAAGACATGATTGTCAAATCCAAGCAACTCGCGGGCTTTGATGCGCAATACATCCCAGGCTGGGACTGTCACGGCCTGCCCATTGAGAACGCCATTGAAAAACTGCACGGCAGAAAACTCAGCCGTGACGACATGCAGGCCAAAAGCCGAGCGTTTGCCAACGAACAAATCGAGCAACAAAAAGCAGACTTCCAGCGCCTGGGCGTTTTGGGCGACTGGACCCGTCCTTATAAAACGATGGATCCCGCCAACGAGGCAGGTCAATTGCGCGCCTTCAAGCGTGTCATCGAAAGGGGCTTTGTCTACCGCGGCCTCAAACCCGTTTACTGGTGCTTTGACTGCGCCTCCTCGCTTGCAGAGTTTGAGATCGAATACGCGGACAAAAAGAGTGACACCTTGGATGTGGCCTTTTTGTGCGCTCAACCCCAAGCGCTTGCACAAGCCTTTGGCTTGCCCCAGCTCAATGAGCCCGCCTATGCGGTGATTTGGACCACCACCGCGTGGACCATTCCAGCCAATCAGGCCCTCAACTTGAACCCCGAACTCCAATACTCGCTCATCAAAACCGAAAAAGGCCTCTTGATGTGTGCAACCGACCTCGTTGAGGCTTGTCTCACCCGCTGGGGCCTCACAGGTGAAGTTTTGGCCAACACCTTGGGTGAGCGATTGGATGGCATCGAATTTGAGCATCCCTTGTCTCACGTTCACGAAGGCTACAAACGCCACTCCCCCGTTTACTTGGCCGAATACGCAACGGCCTCTGATGGCACAGGTATCGTGCACTCAGCGCCTGCATACGGTGTGGATGACTTCAACAGCTGCGTGGCTCATGGCATGCGCTTTGATGACATCTTGAATCCTGTGCAAGGGCATGGCGTTTATGCAAGCGATTTTCCCCTCTTTGGTGGCGAGCACATTTGGAAAGCCATTCCCAACATTTTGGATGCTTTGAGAGGCGCCGATCGACTCCTCAGCACCACACCCATCACGCACAGTTATCCCCATTGCTGGAGACACAAAACGCCCGTGATCTACCGCGCGGCTGCCCAGTGGTTCATTCGCATGGACGAGGGTGAGGGCATCTTCACCAAAGACAAGTCACCACAAACGCTTCGACAACTGGCACTCAATGCCATTGAGCACACTGAGTTCTATCCTCAAAATGGCAAGACGCGTTTGAAAGACATGATCGCCAATCGCCCCGATTGGTGCATCTCGCGTCAACGCAGTTGGGGCGTTCCTCTGCCTTTTTTCATCCACCACGAAACCTCCGAGTTGCACCCCCGCACCATGGAGATTTTGGACCAAGCCGCAGACGTGATCGAACAAGGCGGCATTGAAGCGTGGAGTCGCTTGAGCGCCTCCGATGTCTTGGGTGCTGAGGACGCCCTTCACTACAGCAAGAGCACCGACATTTTGGAAGTGTGGTTTGATTCGGGCTCAACCTTTGAGCACGTGCTCAGAGGCTCCCATGCCAAGGCCTATGACAGAGTGCCTTATCACACCGAGGGACCAGAGGCAGATCTCTACTTGGAAGGTCACGATCAGCACCGGGGCTGGTTCCACAGCTCTCTCTTGCTTGGATGCGCGCTTTACGGAAGAGCCCCCTACAAGGCGCTTTTGACCCACGGTTTTGCAACCGATGGGCAAGGCAGAAAAATGAGCAAATCTCTGGGCAACGTGGTGCTGCCGCAAACGGTGAGCGAAAAGCTTGGTGCCGAGATTGTGCGCTTGTGGGTTGCCTCCACCGATTACTCGGGTGACTTGAACATCGATGACAAAATCTTGGCGCGCGTGGTTGACGCCTACCGTCGCATTCGCAACACCCTCAGGTTCCTCTTGGCCAATGTGAGCGATTTTGACGCCGCCAAAGAAATGGTGGACGTCAAAGACATGCTTGAAATAGACCAATACGCCCTGCAACGCTTGGGACAAATGCAGTCTGAGATCGTTGGAACTTTGAATCCCAGCACTGGCGTGTACGAAGGCGGGCTCTTCGGAGCTTATGAGTTCCACCCAGTGGTGAGCAAGTTGCAAATCTATTGCTCTGAGGAGTTGGGGGCTTTTTACCTCGACATCCTCAAAGACCGTTTGTACACCACCGCACAAAAGTCTCATGCACGACTGAGTGCTCAATCTGCCCTTTGGCACATCACGCACTCGCTCTTGTCTTGGATGGCGCCCTTTTTGAGCTTCACCGCTGAAGAGGTCTGGGCGGTCCTGGGTCACCATGATAGCTATTTCACACAAACCTACCCCAAACAAACCGAGAAACGCGATTTGATCAACAAGTGGTCTCGCATTCGCGAGATCAAAGACCTCGCCAGCAAAGAAATCGAAACCCTCAGGAGTGCAGGTCAAGTCGGAGCCTCCTTGCAAGTCAGCCTCTCACTTTCTGCGCCCAAAGCAGACTTCGAATTGCTGCAAAGCCTGGGAGAAGATTTGAAGTTTGCTTTCATCACCTCTGAGGTGCACTTGAGCGAGGCTGAAAAATTGAGCATCACGCCCAGCGTGTGCCAAAGCACCAAGTGTGAACGCTGCTGGCACTACGAGGCCGATGTGGGCGAGGATGCCTCACACCCCTCGCTTTGCAAGAGATGCATCTCCAACCTCACCGGCACAGGTGAGCACAGAGCGCACGCATGAACAACGTGCAAGCGTCTGAGAAGACCAGCCCCTACTGGCCTTGGCTTGTCTTGTGTGTGGTGATTTTGGTGCTCGATCAAAGCTCCAAGCATTGGATCAAAGAAAACTTTTTGTTGGGACAAAGCTCACCGGTCTTGGAGGTATTGAATGTTGTGCGCGCTCACAACACCGGCGCGGCCTTCTCCTTTTTGGCCTCCGATGAAGGCTGGCAGCGCTGGTTTTTCTCTGTGCTTGGATGCGGCGCATCGGCCATTTTGTTTTGGATCATCAAAACACACGCGTCGCAAAAAGTGTTTTGCCTCGCACTCTCGCTCATCATGGCGGGCGCCTTGGGCAATGTGATCGATCGTTTGCTTTATGGCTATGTGATCGATTTTTTGGATTTTCACTGGGCCCAAGCCCACTTCGCCGCCTTCAATTTGGCCGACAGCGCCATCACAGGCGGCGCAATCCTCTTGATCGTTGAAGAGTTTTTTAAAAAATCTCCCCCCACCCAAGACACCAACACGCCTCAAGCATGAGTGAAGACCTTGAGTCCACCCTATAGGGTGGACTCAAGACTGTTGCTCTTGGGTATCTTGGGTACTGCGCGCGCCCTCAGAATCAATCCAAGGTGAGGATCGTGCACCCGGTGGTTTTGCGGGCTTCCAAATCGCGGTGAGCTTGCTCGATGTGCTCCAAGGGATATTTCTGATCGATTCGGATCTTGACCAGTCCTTTGAGCACCTTGTCAAACAAATCGCTGGCGATGGCAAGCGTGTTCTCTGTCGAAGTGATGTGTCCAAAAAGCGTTTGGCGCGTCACGTACAAACAACCCTTGCCCGCCAAAATACCCGGCGCAAACGCGGGCACAGGACCAGAGGCATTTCCAAAACTGGCCATCAAACCAAATTGAGCCAAACAATCCAATGATTTGTCCCAAGTATCCTTACCCACCGAGTCATAGACCGCCTTCACCCCTTTGCCGTGGGTGATCTCTTTGACGCGCGAAACAAAATCCTCTTTGCTGTAATTGATGACGTGACTTGCACCGTGCTCGAGGGCCAATTTGCATTTTTCGTCAGATCCAGCCGTGCCAATCAAGTTCAAACCCAACGCCTTGGCCCATTGGCAAGCGATCAAACCCACGCCACCCGCCGCAGCATGAAAAAGGATGTGGTCTCCCGCCTGCAAGCCCCCTTGAGGGAGCGTGCGGTTTAAGAGGTACTGCGCCGTCATGCCTTTGAGCATCATGGCAGCACCCGTCTCAAAATCAATGCCATCGGGCAACTTGACCACACACATGGCAGGCATCACCCGCGCCTCACTGTAGCTCCCAGGCGGGTTGCTCGCGTAGGCAGCGCGGTCTCCCACCTTCAAGTGTGTGACCCCTTCCCCCACAGCCTCCACCACCCCGGAGGCTTCCATGCCCATTTTGAGGGGCATGGGCATGGCGTAAAGCCCCATGCGTTGGTAGACATCGATGTAGTTCAATCCCACCGCTTTGTGGCGAATGCGAATCTCACCAGGTCCGGGCTCCCCAATCGGCAGGTCCACGAGCTTTAACTGCTCTGGGCCTCCGTGCTGTTCAATGATGATGGTTTTAGCGGTTTGAGTCATGATCGAATCATCTCCTGTACTTGGGGTTTTTTTGCTGAAATTTTGGCTTGAATCTGCGCCCACGCTCTGGCTGAGCAATGGCGCATTGACAAGTCCGATTATGCTGAAATTTTGAAGTTCACGCCCGACAAACCCAATGCTCATAGAATGCTCTAACAATGTGCTCCAAACCCCGACTCATGGGTCTAGGCGAGCATCAAAATGACACGACGAGACAAGGAAGCGATTTGAAGTTGTTTGACGTTTTTTTACTCACCCTGGCACCTTTGCTTTGGGCGGGAAACGCAGTGGTTGGGCGCATGATGACGGAGATCTGTCCGCCCATGACGCTTAATTTTTTGCGTTGGGTGTTTGCTTTTCTCTTTTTACTGCCCCTCACCTACCGAGAGTTCGGACTTGAAGGACCCATTTTCAGGAACTCCAAAAAATTCGCGGTTTTGGGCTTCTTGGGAGTTGGCAGCTACAACAGCCTACAGTACCTGGCACTCAAAACGTCCACCCCCATCAACACCACCTTGGTCGCCTCCATCTCCCCCGTATTCATTTTGCTGCTGGGTGCCGTTTTCTTTCACCAAAGGATCAGGCTTGCACAAATTGCAGGGGCCATTTTGTCCATCTGCGGTGTCATCGTGGTGCTTTGCAGAGGCAATGTGGCGCTCTTGGACCAAGTGCACTTTGTGATGGGAGACGCCTACATCTTGTTGGCCACGGCCTGCTGGGGACTGTACAGTTGGCTTTTGTCAAAGGACGCAGCCGATCCCGATCGGGTTCACTCTTGGTCCACGTTGCTCATGGGTCAAATGGTCTTTGGCCTCATGTGGTCAGGCTGCTTCACTGCGCTGGAGTGGACGCTTGAAGAACCCAAATTGGTGTTGGGCTGGCCCCTTGCCGCAACGCTTTTGTATTTGAGCATTGGGCCTGCTCTCATTGCCTACCGTTGTTGGGGCTTGGGGATCAGTCGCACCAGCCCCAGCGTGGCTGGTTTTTTCTCCAACTTGACCCCCGTCTTCGCCGCCACGTTGTCCACCTTGGCTCTTGGAGACGCACCCAAGCCTTTTCACGTCTTGGCTTTTTTACTCATTGTGAGTGGCATTTGGATTTCTTCTAAGAAATTCACACCCAAAGCCAACGCTGAGTCATAAAACCCTTTGCGGCTCAGTAGGTGCCTTTGTAGCTGCCGCCATCGATCAAGATGTTTTGTCCTGTGATGTAGCTCGCTTGCTGGCTACACAGATAAGCGCAGGCTTGACCGAACTCCTCTGGAGTACCAAATCGACCCGCAGGAATGGTCGCTATTCTCAAAGCGCGCACTTCCTCCATCGTCTTGCCCGTCTTTTGCACGGCACCTTGCATGGTTTGACGAATGCGATCGGTGTCAAATGCGCCCGGCAAGAGGTTGTTGATGGTGACGTTTTTACCCGCCAACTTCTCCGTTCTTGCCAGTCCTGCCACAAAGCCGGTGAGGCCACTGCGTGCACCGTTTGAGAGACCCAAGTTATCCAATGGTGCCTTCACGGCACTGGAGGTGATGTTGACAATGCGGCCAAAGCCCCTTTGGGCCATTTGGTCCACCGTCGCTTTGATGAGCTCAATGGGGGTGAGCATGTTGGCGTCCACGGCACTCACCCAGTCCTCTCTGGACCAATTTCTAAAGTCTCCAGGAGGAGGACCTCCTGCATTGGTCACCACGATGTCAAACGCACTTGCTGGGCCACCTGGGGCCGCAAAAGCCGATGCACGACCTTGCTCGGTGGTGATGTCTGCAGCAACCGAGAGCACATGCACCTGAGGGTTCAGGGCTTGAAGACTTTTCTGCGCTTCGCTCAGTGGTGCAGCGTTTCTGGCCACTATCACCACATTCACACCTTCTTGCACCAACGCTTGGGCGCATCCATACCCCAGCCCCTTGGAGGCACCACACACCAAAGCCCATTTTCCTGATAGTCCCAAATCCATTATTTTTCTCCAAACTTAGAAACACAAAACACACCGCTCACAACGAACAACGTCCCAAGACCTGTCCACACATTGAGCGGCTCGTTCAAAAACAAATAGCCCATCAAAATCGTTGACATGGGGCCAATCATACCGATTTGAGACGTGAGGGCTGGCCCCATGAGCTCAATGGCTTTCATGACCATGAAGATGGGAAGCACCGTGCAAAAGAGGGCATTGAGGATTGACAAATGAATCACTTCTACGGGCACATCGGCAGCACTCATCGGTCTCAAGACCAAAAACTGCACGATGCAACAAAGTGAGGCCACCAAGCTTGCACTGCCAACCAGACCCAGTGAGGAGATTTTTTTCAGCATGTGCTCGCTGAGCATCAAATAAACCGCGTAGGTGCTCGCACTCATGAAAACCAATGCAGAGCCCAAAAGGACATTTTGTCCTTGTAAGCTGAGCTCCTTGGCAAACACCACCACAACGCCCGCATAACTGAGGGCCAGCGCCAAAAATCTGGCTTTGGTGACAGGTCTTTTGTAGACCAACCAACTGAGCAGCAGCACCAAGCTTGGACTCAAATACAGGATCAGCCTCTCAA
>CAIPII010000077.1 GCA_903865035.1 uncultured Burkholderiales bacterium
AAGATTTGAAGCTCGCCATCGAAAAGCACGAGTTCAGAGAAGACTTGTACTTCCGCATCAGCACTTTTAAGCTCAAGATTTCTCCCTTGTCACAAAGACCTGGAGACATCCTGCCCTTGGTGACCCAGTCTTTTGCGCGTCACTCCAAGGACAAAGTCCCTTACGAACTGACTTTGGACGCGCAACGCGTGTTGGAGCAGTATCCATGGCCTGGTAATGTGCGCGAATTGGAAAACGTGGTTCAACGCGCTGTTGTGTTGTGTTCAGGTAAAACCATTTCTGTTGGGCATTTGATGTTTGACGAAAGTGTCAGCCACGAGTTGCTCATGCAACCCGATGCGCCCATTTTGAACGAACAAGGGCAGGTCAATGCCAACAAGCACAGCTTTGTAGCGACCTCCAATGTGGGTGCACCTGTGGCGGCACCAAGCTACTCCAATGCACACGGATATGTCGCTTCACAAAGCGCAGCAGCTCCATTTGCTGCATCCTACGGACACGGCGCTCAAGCTTCACCCACCTTCACCCTCCCAGGTGTGAACCCCATGACAGGCAGTTTCACGGAGGCTCCTGTCTCCATGAACCCAGAGCACGCCTTGATGGCTCAATCGACGACCCAATTGGTCAAAGACGTGTTGACCGAGTCTGTGGCACAAGCTCCTCAAGCCATCAATTTGGCCGATGCGATCAAAAGCAGCGAACACCAAGTGATTTTGCAAGTCTTGCAAACCACTCAAAGCCGAACAGAAGCCGCGCAAAAGCTCGGCATCAGTCCAAGAACCCTGAGATACAAACTGGCTCAATTCAGAGACAGCGGTTTGAGTGTTTCAGTGGGCGAATGAGAAAAGCCAAGGGGGTAAATGATCATGATTGATGCAACATCCGCTGCCAGTATCCAATCGATGCTGGAGACCATTCGGTCTTACCAAACTCAAGCCCAGGCCAAGCCGGTTGAGGTTGGCGAGTCCGCGTTTTCTAAAGCGCTCACCGCACAAAGTGATTTGACACGGGTTGAAAAACCCCAAACCCCAAGTTTTACCGACTCGGTGAAGAACTTGATCTCCAAAGTCAACGATCAAGACAACTATGCAGACAAGTTGGGTGAGGCCTACCAAAGAGGGGAAGATGTTCCCTTGACGGACGTGGTCCTCAATATGCAAAAGTCCTCCTTGGCCTTTGAAGCAACTCTCCAAGTGAGAAACAAAGTGCTCAAAGCTTATGAAGACATCATGAACATGCCGGTTTAAGACTGAAAGAAGACCATGACCACCACAGCAGGAACAATGAACTCACCCATGACCACAGGTTCAGGGGACAACTCTGCCGCCAACAATGGAGCGTCTCCAGCCTTGCCCGGACCCAAAGCGCCTCCAGGATCGAGCATTTTGAAGCCCGGTGACGTGGCGCGCTCGGTCTCCAATCAGTTGATGACGGACCCCATGGGCACCATCAAAGACATGGTGAGACAGCCCACCGTCAAGAAGCTATTGCCCATGTTTGTGATCTTGTTTGTCTTGGCAGCCTTTGGACTGGCCTCGATGAACATGAAGTCTGCTCCCATGAAGCCGCTCACCATGATGCTTTCAGATGCAGACAAAGAAGTGGCCCTTCAAGCTTTGAGAGACGCTGATTTTGCTCCACAAATGGACAGCAATTCAGGCCAAATCATGGTGCCCGAGGCCAAGTTTCAAGAAGCCAAGTTGCTGGTGGCCTCCAAAGGTCTTCCCAGAACCGAGTCAACTGGCATGGACAGCTTGAAAGACATGCCTGCCATGACGACGAGTCAGTTCATGGAGCAAGTTCGCTACAACAATGCGATGGAGCAAGAACTGGCCAAAACGATTTCTCAAATTTCTGGCATTCGAAGCGCTAGAGTTCATTTGGCGGCTCCTAAGCAAAGTGTTTTCGTGCGTGACCGCGTTCCTACCAAAGCCTCTGTGATCATCACAAGAGCTCCAGGTAAATCGGTCTCTTCTGCCAACGTGCAAGCCATCATTCAGTTGGTGGCGTCTAGCGTTCCTTATTTGGCGCCTGAGAACGTGTCCGTCGTGGACAACTTTGGCAGCTTGATGAACGAAATGCTCACCGAGCAACCCCTGGGACTCACCTCAGCACAGTTGCAACAAAAGCAACAAATGGAAGATTTGTACAGAACCCGTTTGATTCAACTCTTGGCCCCCATTGTTGGTGAAGAGAACGTGACTGCTCAGGTGAGCATGTCGCTTGACTTCAACCAGCAAGAGACTACGACAGAGGACTTTGACCACTCAGACAAGGGACCCAAAACCCGCTCTGAGCTCTACGTCGAAGACCGTGCAACCTTCAAAGACGCGGTCGGTATCCCAGGATCTTTGTCCAACACGCCTCCCAATCCTCCCCAAAATCCTGCTGCAACAGCGGACACTGCGGCTGACATTGCCAAGGGACAAACCGAAAAAGGCATTCAAACGATTGCCAGAAGCACCAAGAATTATGAGTTGGACCGCTCGGTGAGACACGTGAAGTCGGCCATGGGCACCATCCAAAAGATCGGTGTGGGTGTGTTGATCAACGAGCGCCCCATTCCTGCAGGCATGAAGGTTGAAAAACCAGCCGACGGCACAGCGCCCCAAACCACCATTCCTTACACACAAGAAGAGTTGGACCGTTTGAATCAATTGGTGAGAGGTGCTGTGGGTTACAGTGAAGACCGTGGTGACGTGGTGACCGTGGTGTCCACACATTTTGAGCCACCAGTTGACCCCGATGCCGTGCCTTGGTACAAAGACGAGACCATCGCTGGGGTTGCCAACAGCACAGTGATTGCGATTTTGTTCTTGATTTTCTTGATCGTGGTCGTTCGCCCCATGGTTAAAAAGCTCACCACACCTCCCTTTGATGCAGCGGCCATGGCCACTGCAGCGGCCGAAGCCGCAGCGAGAGAGGCGTCTGCAGCTGAGAGACTGAAAGCCGAGAGAATTGCTGAAGCCGTTGCAGCAGCCGCTGCCAAGGTGGTGGCAGACCGAGCAGCCGCAGAGGCTGCAGCCGAAGCTGAGCGTTTGAGGCTTCTTGAAGAGGCTCGCATCAAGGCCGAGCAAGAGACCGAGGAGAGACTGCGTTTACAGGCCGAGGCCGAAGCCGCTGCACTCAAAGAAGAGATCGGTGAAGACATTGAAATCGAAGAGGGTGAGACCTTGGAAGAAATCAAGGCAAGAATGAGCGCCTTGAAGCCCAAGAAGCCCACGATTTCTGCAGACATGCTGAACACGGCCAATACGTACGACGATAAAGTGGCTTTGATTCGAATGATCGTGTCAGAAGAAAACACCCGTGCCAGAATGGCCAGTGTGTTGAAGAACATGATCCGTTGATCAAAGACCACAAAAGAACACAAGGTTTTGGAGTAAACAAATGGCTGAATTTAACCCTTCCAACCCAGCGACCTGGTCCCCAGCGCTCAGAGCTGAAATGGATGCGATGACGTCTACCCAAAGGGCAGCGGTGTTGATGCTGCTTCTCGGTGAAGACCAAGCCGCTGACATCATCAAGTATTTGAACCCCAAAGAGGTTCAAGCTTTGGGAGCCGCCATGGTGGCAGCTGCTGAACTCTCTCAAGAAGCGGTGAACGTGGTTTTGGACGAGTTTGTTGAACTCTTGAAGAAACAAACCAGTTTGAGCCTTGGAAATTCAGATTACGTTGAAAACGTGATGAAAAAAGCTTTGGGCGACAGCAAAGCAGCCTCCGTATTGAACCGCATCATGCCCAACCAAGCCAGCAAGGGCTTGGACATTTTGAGTTGGATGGATGCAAGAAGCATTGCAGAGATGATTCGCACCGAGCACCCACAAGTGGTGGCGATCATTTTGTCTCTTTTGGAAGCCAACGTGGCGGCCGACGTTTTGATCTACTTGCCCCCTGAAATTCGCTCTGAGGTCATCCAAAGGGTGGCAAGCTTGGACACGGTCCAGCCTTCAGCCATGGCGGAATTGGAAAACATCATGTTGTCGCAGTTTGCAAAGACCGCAACTTCAAAATCTTCAAGTTTTGGCGGAGTGGAAGCGGCTGCCAAGATCATGAACATGACCAAAACAGGTCTAGAGGCCGAGATCATGAATGGATTGGCAGAGCTCGATCCAGACATCATGCTCAAGATCCAAGACAACATGTTCACTTTCGAAAATCTTGCAACCGTGGACAACAAGGGTATCCAGGTGCTCATGCGCAATGTGGAGCCCGATCAGTTGATGGTGGCGTTGAAGGGTGCTGGAGACGAGGTCAAGCAGCGTTTCTTGGACAACATGTCCGAGCGTGCACGCGGCATGTTTGTCGACGACATGGAAGCCAAGGGCCCAGTGCGCATGGCCGACGTGGAAGACGCTCAGAAGAAGATCATGCGTTTGGCCAGAAAACTCTCCGACTCTGGCGAATTGATCCTTGGAGGCGCAGATTTTGTTTAATCTGAGCCACCCTGAGGTCCAAAACAATGCTTGGACCATTGATCCAACTTTGTATAAAGACGACAAAGGGGACGGGCGTTTCAACGCCCAGGATTGGGACGATGTGCCCAAGGTCAAGTATTCAACTGCTTTGTTTCGAAAAATGGAGCCGCCCAAAATGGCTCGAGTGGTCTCAGATCCCTCGGAGTTTCAATTGGAAACCTATGGCGCGCCCATGCCCGAGTCCGAGTTGCTCAAGAAAAAAATTTTGGCAAGGCGAGTTGTAGAAAAAGAAACAAATCCTGCACCCCTCAATGTTGCAGAAAAGGCCGAAGATCATGTGGAGACTGAAATGCCTGACTCCGCCATGGCGCGTGCCATTGCAGAGTTCATGGCGCCCAAAAAACCACCATCAGATTCAAGCTTGGATGAAGATGAGTTGTTGGAAGAGGGGTTGGAGGATGGTGCTGGTTTGAGTTCGACTTTGAACTCAAAAGAAAACAAAGAAGGTCAAGAA
>CAIPII010000078.1 GCA_903865035.1 uncultured Burkholderiales bacterium
ACCACGAGCTTGAGCATCATCAACACTTTGCTCCCATTTTAGCGACAACTGATCTCAGGGGCTCAGGCTGGGGCTTTTCAAGAAAGCTCAGGAGCGCAAGAGGGGTTCAAGCCTCAATCAAGGCTTGGGCAAATTCCTGGGCCACAAAGGATTGAAGATCTTGGAGCTGTTCGCCAACGCCAATGAAGTAGACCGGTACATTGCTGCCCTTGGTTTTTTTGCGTTCCTCGCCCCAAAGTGCAATCGAGGCCAGCATGCCGCCTTTGGCTGTTCCATCAAGCTTGGTCACGATCAAGCCCGTCAGATCCAAAGACTGATCAAACGCTTTGACCTGCGCCAAGGCATTTTGGCCAGTGTTGCCGTCCACCACAAGCAACACCTCGTGGGGCGCACTGGGGTGTGCTTTTTGGATGACGCGTTTGATTTTTTCAAGCTCCTGCATCAAATGCAGTTGAGTGGGGAGTCTGCCAGCGGTGTCAATGATCACCACATCTTTTTTGCGTGCCAAGCCCGCACTCACCGAATCGAAGGCAACTGCTGCAGGGTCAGCTCCCACTTGGCTGATGATCTCCACTTGATTGCGATCGGCCCAGGTCTCTAGTTGCTCACGAGCTGCAGCGCGAAAGGTGTCGGCTGCGGCCAAAAGAACGCTGTAGGACTGAGCGCCCAAGTGTTGGGTGAGTTTACCAATTGAAGTGGTTTTACCCGCTCCGTTGACGCCGCAAACCATGATCACGCATGGGCTGTTGTTTTGCACGGCAAGAGTGCCCTCTAAGGATTGGAGCAATTCTTGCAAGACTTGCACCAACAGCGCTTTGACCTCTTGGGGGTCTTTGGCTTGGTGGGTTTTTACTTTCGCCTTGAGAGCTTGAAGGACGTGGGCCGTGGCTTGAGGGCCTGCGTCGGACATCAGAAGTGCCTCTTCAAGCTGCTCGTACAAAGCCTCATCGATTTGAGTGCCGGTGAAGACTTGGGTGAGTTCGCTGCGTGTGCGCTTTAAGCCCTTGGAGAGTCGGTCCAACCAAGAGCGTTTGGTGTTTGAGTCCTCAAGAGGCGGCTCAGCAATTTGAGCCTTGCCAATTGGAGTCTTGCCATTGGCGTCAAGCTCTGCGCTTGAAGATGGCGTTGACGCGGGAGGGTTTTTTTTCTTGAAAAGACTAAACATGTTCAATGGTTTCTACAATAGAGCTCAGCTGCCACAAGCCTTGAGCCCCAAAAGGGGCAATGAGCCCATGCATCTTAAACCACTTTGAAAACGTACCCCATGACCCCATCACTGTCGATGTTTGAGTTTTCTCACTATAAAACCGCCCTCAAAACGCCTCTTGGCCACATTCAGCGCGCCGCACCCGCATTGGCCTTGATCGCTGCTTTCTTATTCAGTCCGCTTCTTTGGGCTGAGTCTGCTGCAAAGATGCCCATTTCTCAAACGGGTCATGGCATAGTTGTCTCCACCTTGGACAACGGCTTGACGGTGGTTGTCAAAGCAGACCCCAGGGCACCCACAGCGGTTCACATGCTGTGGGTCCGAGTGGGCTCCATGGATGAGGTGGATGGTTACTCTGGCATCGCTCACATTTTGGAGCACATGATGTTCAAGGGCACGCCCAGTGTGCCGGCGGGTGAGTTTTCTCGCAAAGTCGCGGCCCTGGGTGGGCGCGAGAATGCCTTCACCAACCGAGACTACACCGGATATTTTCAGCAAATCCCAGCTCATCAGTTGCATGCGGTCATGGCCTTGGAGGCCGATCGTTTTGCCAACAACGAGTGGGCAGACACTGAGTTTTTGCACGAGCTAGAAGTGGTGAAGGAAGAGCGTCGCATGCGAACAGATGATCAGCCACGCTCGCAACTCTTTGAACAACTTCAAGCCGCTCAGTGGCAAGCCTCTCCCTATCGGCGCCCCATCATTGGTTGGATGAGCGACTTGGACGCCATGCAGCCTCAAGACGCAAGGGACTTTTACCGCGCTTGGTATGCACCCAACAATGCCGTGTTGGTGGTGGTTGGTGATGTGGACCCAGCTGATGTTCAAGCTCAGGCGCAAAAACTCTACGGTCACTTGAAGCCCAAAGTCCTGCCCCCACGCCGCCCTCAAGTCGAACCTGAGCAAAAGGGTGAGCGCCAAGTCTCTCTCAAAGCGCCTGCCGAACAAGCTTATGTGCTGATGTCTTGGAAAGTGCCTGGATTAACCAACTTTGAGGATGCGGCCTCCACCAAAGAGGCCATGGCGCTGAGCGTTTTATCGGCCATTTTGGATGGTTACGACGGCTCAAGGCTGGACAAGAACCTCACTCAAGGTCCACAGCAAGTCGCGCTGCAAGCGGGCAGCGATTACAGCCTCTCAGGCAGAGGTCCACAAGTTTTCATGCTCGAGGGCATTCCCAAAAAGGGTGTGTCCATGGACACCCTCAAAGCAAAAATGAAGGCTGAGATCGACAACATCGCTAAAAACGGGGTGAGTGAGCACGAGCTCAAACTCGTCAAAGCGCAGTGGGTTGCCCAAGCGGTTTACAAAAGAGACTCACTCTTTAACCAAGCCCAAGAGATTGGTGCCTTTTGGAGCGAGGGCTTGCCACTCGACACCAGTGACCGAATGATTGAGCCGCTTTTGAAAGTCACAGCCCAAGAGGTGCAAGCGGTTGCCAAGAAGTATTTCTCCGATGAACACCTGAGCACCGCCTATTTGTGGCCTCAGCCTTTGGATGCTGAAACCCTCAAGAGACAACAAGCTGCCAAGAAAATGGGAGACACGATCAGATGAAAACCTCTCACTTTTTGAATTCAAACGCAAACCCTTTGGGTGCTTGCTTCAAAATCTTGCTCTCAATTGCAGCGATGCTTTGCGCCCTCGGTTCGCAAGCCGCTCTTCCCATTGAACACGCTCGCATCAATGACAGCTTTGAGGTCTATTGGGTGCAAAGCCACGCTTTGCCCATGGTGGACATTCAAATCGATTTTGATGCTGGCTCCAGGCTTGATCCACAAAACAAATCGGGTCTGGCCAGCAGCGCGGCTTTGATGCTCTCCAAAGGCGTGAAAGGCAAAGGAGCCATCAAAGCCTTGGATGAAAACCAGCTCGGTGAGGCTTGGGCTG
>CAIPII010000079.1 GCA_903865035.1 uncultured Burkholderiales bacterium
CCAACTCTCCCAAAGGCACGCCATCAAGTTGAATCGCCCCGGCCTGTATGACAGCTCCGGTTTGACCCAAATTGATTTGATTGGTCACCAAATTGGCATTTGTCAATTTGGATGGCAAGGCGTTTCCGCTGCCATCAAACTGCTGAATGGGAATGGGGTCGGATTTGGCACCATAGAACACACTGCTACCCATGTAGCCTTGGGAATCTGATTTGTTCAGGTACTGCGTGCTGTAGGTCACAGGCTGACTGAAACCATTGGCAGGTGTCAAAATCTGATACTGCTGATCGATGGTGAGCGGCGAGCCAATCAATTGACGACCATCTGAGGTGATCACTTGCAACTGTTGACCTGGCTGTGCATTGTCCAAATAAAAAACTGGATTGTTCACACCAGCGGCCATGGTGGTCACGTTTTGATACTGCGCATCCCCCTGGATGTTGATTGGAATGCCAGCAGAAATGTTCGGATTGTTCCCCAAGGCTGGGTTTGAACTTGCTGAGACCGCATCGGGCTTGGTGTAATTCACCACCGATTTCACGGCATCGGGGTTGGCTGTGCTCTCGGTGACCCTGAACTGTGCACCGGTTGCAATGCGCATTCCGTCGCTTTGAATCACACTCATACCCTCAGCAGCATTGGCAACTGAAGGGTCAACTTTCATCAAATCTTGTCCTGGCTGGCCGTAACCGTCCACACCTTGAGACTGGATCGTGTTGATTTGACTCACAAAGGTTTTCGCCAAGGTGTTCAACCCGCTTTGTGCAGGCTGCAAAACTTGTGACACGAAGGTTTTAAGGCCTCCGATCGTGCCGCCACTCGCACCGGACAAGGTTTGGCTGACGCCATATGGATCGAGCACAATGTTCAGTGGATCGGCAGAATTGGCGCTCAGTCCAATGGGTGTGGATGTTTGGTCTTTCACGACCACACTTTGAGAAATCGTTCCACCCAAACTCACCTGCACCGCTCCATTTTGAGCGTAACTCACGTTCACGCGCGAGAGTTTGGAGAGTTGTCTGAGCAAAGAGTCACGCGTATCCAAGAGCTGGGCGGGTTGATCGGCCGCATTGGGATTGGGGGTCAGCTGACCGTTGAGCAAAGCCAATTGCTTGGTGATGGTGTTGACCTGGCTGATCGCACTTTGCATGTCCTGGGCTGCTTGTCCGCCAATCGAGTCGAGTTGGGTGGACACCTCCGCAAATCTCGATGCAACACCAGCTGTGCTGCTCAAGAAAGCACCACGCGCCACATCGGAAGCAGGAGAGGCTGCCAAGGCGCTTGCATTGGTGTAAAACTGACTCAAAGCTGAACTCAAACCCACGGTTTGAGAACCCATGATGTTGATCACATCGTTGGCGTAATTCACAATGGGTGCTTGAGCAGACAAATCTGAATTGCTGTTTCTTAAATTGGTCTCAGCAAAGGTGTTTGACTCTCGGTTGACGCTTCCATAATAAACACCAGTGCCCACATAAGTGACGCCTGCTTTTTCCGGAGCGGTCTCCACCAAATTGGACACCTCACGGGTGTAACCATCCGTGTTGACGTTGGCAATGTTGTTACTGACCGTGGACAAGGCACGCTCATAGACCGAAATGGCTGAGCTTGCAATGCTGGTTAAATCACTCATGGCTGACCCTCCCCTTCATTGGGCATGGGCATGGGTCTGACAGGAAGCGGCTTGATGAAAGGTTTCAAAATAGGGTAGCTTTTCACGGGTTGACTCAAACTCATCGACGCTTGAGCAGGGGCCAAGGGCATCGCCACTTGCTTGCCATTCACGACATTCGCTGGGGCATTGCTGTGTGGGGTCAATTGTTTGACCAACATGTCTGCAATGCCCAATGCGTTCTTGTTGGCCATTTGGGTCGAGATCTCTTTGTCAAACATGTCTTGAAAGGTGTCAATCGCCTCTGAGTGATTCATGTCGCTCTTCATGACACTGTTGGCATCCCTCATGGACTTGAGCATCATCTGAATGAACATGCCCTCAAAATGCTTGGCCGTTTCTCTCAACGCGCCTTGATCTTTTTGTTGCGCACGCCCCCTCAACTCACCCAAACCACTGAAGTCAAGGTAAGAGCCAACCGAACTGGCGGCATTGGCGGGAGAGGAAATGGCGTCGCTCATGATGATCTTTAGATGATGACCAACTCAGCTCTCAAGGAGCCTGAGCTCTTCAAGGCTTCCAAAATTGCAATCAATGAAGATGGAGACGCGCCAACCTGGTTGACCGCGTCCACCACATCCCTCAACTCCACACCGGGTTTGAAGAGGAACATGGGCTTATTGGGCTCGTTGACGTTGACGGTTGCGTTTTGTACCGCTTGGGTCGTGCCATTTGACAATGCATTGGGTTGTGAAACCTCATTTGTTGCAGAGATCGATACAGAAATCGTTCCGTGTGAGACCGCAGCTGCTGTGATCCTCACACTTCGGTTGATCACAACCGTACCGGTTCTTGAATTCACCACCACGCGTGCATTGGGCTCACCGGGTGAGACTTCTAAATTTTCCAACATGCTCATGAATGCAACGCGTTGGCTCAAGTCTTGAGGGGCTCGAACCGATATCGATGTACCATCAATGGACTGTGCGGTTTCAGCGCCAAATTTTTCGTTGATCGTGCTGACAACAGAAGAATTGGTCGAGAAATCGTTGTCTCTCAAATTAAGCACCAACTGCTCGGCCTTCTCAAAAGGCGTGTCCACCATTTTTTCAACAATAGCGCCCGAAGGAATTCGAGCCGAGGTGGGCACACCAATGGCCACTTTGGAACCTGCAGCAGCTGCGTCAATGCCGGTGGCCGTCAAATTGCCTTGTGCAAGCGCATATATCTCGCCATCCACACCGCGCATGGCCGTCATCACCAAGTTTCCACCTCTCAAGTTCGTGGCTTTGCCAATGGCGGAGACGTTGATGTCGATCTTTTGCCCGGGCTTCGCAAAGCCAGGCAACTCAGCGGTCACAAGCACCGCTGCAGTGTTTCGAATGTCCACGCGTGAAGCAGATATCGCTTGCTCAAAATCGGACAAAGGACCATCGATCCTGACCCCCAATTGAGCCAACATGACCTTCATGCTTTGTGTGGTGAAGGGTACTGAAGCATCATCACCCGTACCTTGCAAACCCACCACCAAACCAAAACCCACCAATTGGTTGGAGCGCTGGGCGGCCAAAGTCGCCAAATCTTTGATTCGGTCCGCTTGGGCCAAGGGGGCCAAGAAGGTCAGCAGACATAGGAGGATGATTTTCATGAAAGACTCTTGTTCAATGGATGACGTTAAATGGATTGCGGTGTTCAAAGGTTCAAAATCAGAAAGGCCACCACTTGTACATGAGTGAAGTTCCCCAACCGGTCTTGGACGCGTCGTTCAAATCACCCGTGCCGCGGTAAGAAATCTGTGCATTGGCCAAACGCAATGATTGCACTTGCCCGTTGGGCCCCACGTCTTGTGGACGAATGACACCCGAGACTTGAATCACCTCAGTGCCCTCGGCCAAACCGAGTTTCTTCTCGCCTCTGACCATCAAGTTGCCGTTGCTCAAAATCTCAACCACAGTGACTGCAATGGAGCCGCTCAAAGACGCCTCTTGCGCCGCTTTGCCCGTGCCGTTGCTGGCCACTTCAGCGCCAGCGATGGCGGTTTGCATGCCATTCAAAATTGGCACTTGACCCAATTTATTGCCAAATCCAGTGGGCAAAGCCGTGTTGATGGTTTTGCGATCCAAGTTGCTGTTTTGACTTCTGGCCGATTGTGTGGACTCGTTCAAGAGCACCGTGATCAAATCGCCCACTTGGAAATTGCGCCCGCGACCAAACCAAGCATCGCTCGCAGCATTGCCGTAAATGCCACCCGTTGCAATTTTGTTTCGATCGGTGGTCAATGGAAAAACTGGTGCGAACTCGGCAGAAGGCGCCAAAGGATCGGCTTTTTCAGGATTTGATGCACAAGCGCCAAGCATAGCAACAGTCGCCAATAAAAGACATTTGGCAAGAATGTTTAGAGACATGCGATTCGTTAATGATTTAAAAGTCATTTGTATGTACCTGTTACATGTTCTGATTCAAGTACTTGAGCATGCCGTCAACCGCATCGATCGCTTTGGAGTTGACCTCATAAGCCCTTTGCGTCTCGATCATGTTGACCATCTCCTCCACCACGTTCACGTTGGAGGCTTCCAAGGACCCTTGATTGATTTGACCTGCACCTGCGGTTCCGGGTTGTAGCACCTGAGCTGCACCACTCGCAGCTGAGGCGGTGTACAAATTGTTGCCAATGGGAGTCAGACCCGCTGGATTGACAAACTTGGCCACCTGAATTTGACCCAAGACCTGAGCACCGCCACCCGCAGTAAGCTCAGAGGTGATCGTTCCATCCAAACCCACCGTGATACTGGCTGAGTTGTTGGGAATGGTGATGTTGGGCTGCAGCAATTGACCTGAAGCGGTCACCACTTGACCGGTGGCTGAGAGCTTGAAGCTACCATCCCTTGTGTACGCGATCGTGCCATCGGGTTGAGTGATCTGAAAAAACCCGCTGCCAGTGATGGACAAGTCCAACGCATTGGTGGTGTTGATCATGTTGCCCTGTGAGTGAATCTTCTCTGTGGCCATGACCTTCACACCGGTACCCAACATGAGACCCGTGGGAGACTGCGTGTTTTGTGACGTTTGACCGCCCGCTTGACGAACGTTTTGATAAAGCAGGTCTTCAAACACGGCTCTGTCCGTTTTGAAACCCGTCGTGTTGACGTTGGCCAAATTATTGGAGATCACATCCATGCGCATTTGCTGCGCATCCAGACCTGTTTTCGATACCCAAAGAGCTGCATCCATGACTAACCTCTATTCCTTTGATTGACCTGACTTCTGATGGACAGAAGATTTCAAAATTAGAGGAGTTGCATGTCGAAAATCTGATCTTGAACTGAAAGCCTTTTGAGCTTTTGACGATTAACTGACACTTTTCACTCTAACTTTGACACCCTCGGTCAAAGCATCTCAACTTCAACTGCCAAGCTTCATCATTGAAGCCCCAGCTTCGTCCACGGTCTGGCTCTCTTTGATGGTGCGAACTTGCGTCTCAAAAGACCTGCTTTGTTCGATCAATTTCACCAAAGTCTCCATCGCGTTGACGTTGCTGCTCTCTAACGCTTTTGAGGTGATAGAGACAGGCTTAGTACCATTAGCAAAATCTGAGCCAGCTGGTAGGTCTTTGGGTTGGAACAATCCATCCTTGGTTCGAATCAAAGGCGTTTGACTCGCATCGCGCAGCAACAATTGGCCAATTTGGACAGGTTGAGGGACGCCTGGCTGTGCAGGGTCGGTTGCATAAACTTGGCCATCGTTGGCGATGTTGATGGAAAAACCTGCGGGCACCGTGATCACACCCCCCCCTTCGGCTTTGACCGTGTTGCCAGTTGCCGTTTGCAAGACACCGCTTGGACTCAAAGCCAAGTCACCCCTGCGCGTAAAAGCCAAGGCACCGCTATCGGAGGTCACCCCCAAAACGGTGGAGTCGCCCATGGCAATGTCCAAGTCTCGCCCTGTCGCCATCAAGGCGCCTTGGACCATGGGAATGGCATCGTTGTGAAAAATTTGAGGTTGGAAACGAGAATCAAAACCGTTTCCATCGGCTTTGTAGGCCTTCAGGGACACTTCAAAACTCTTTTTGAAACCCGTCGTGTTGACGTTGGCCATCTCATGGGCCAAGACCTGACGAGCAAGTCTTTGCTCATCGATCGTGGCTGCTGCGTTGAAGGCTAATTTATCCATGAGAGGCTATCCGAGTTAAAAACGATTTCAGTTCATCAAGAACGAATCTGAATGATGGTTTGTGTGAGCGTTGTATCCGTTTCAATGGCTTTGGCATTGGCTTGGAAGTTACGCTGCTCGGTGATCAAGTTCACAAGCTCTTGGGTCAAGTCCACGTTGGAGTTCTCCGTCGCACCAGACTGCACCGTTCCGTATCCAGCAGAGCCCGCTTCACCCAACTTTGGCGAACCCGAACTGGAGGACGCATAAAAGCTTGAGTTACCAATCTGTTGCAAACCTGATGGATTGGAGAAGTTCACAAGCACCACCTTGCCCAAAGACTGTTGCGAGCCGTTTGAATAACTGGCTTGAACCAAACCGTTGGTACCAATCGCAACCCCCACCAAACTACCCTCAGGTGCACCGTCTTGTGACTGTGATAGCACCGCATAGGGAGAGGAGAACTGAGTGGACTTCGAATAGTTGATGTTCATCGTGAGCGAACCCGCACCGTTAGGCAAGTAAACGGTAGAGAGTTGAGCACCCGTGGTTGGAGAGACCAAGTTACCGCTCGTGTTGAAGGTCAATTCGCCTTTGTTCAAATAAACAGGTGACCACTGAGGGAGTGTCGTGAAGCCATCGGCACTGGAAGTCTCATTTCCAAAAGAGTCAATGTACTGCGCAACAGGGGTACCGTTGTTGTTAACGGTTTTTTGCGTGGGTTTGATCCAAGTGGTGGTCGAACCCCTGGCAGCTGTCACATTGGACAAACCCCAAATCGCGTCACCACTGACCTTCATGTAGGAATTCGTCCCTGTGGTACCTGAAGTGAACGTGAAGGCATTGGTTTTGTTGTCATAAGCCACCTTGACGCCAGAGACCATCGGTCCCGTTAGACCTGCAGCAGAAGGCGCACCCACCAAACGATTGATACCGTCTTGAAGCGCCAAAGTGAAGCTGTCCAAGGTGTAATCGGGCTTGGGAGGGATCACGACAGTGCCCTTGACGTTGTCCACCGATACCACAAAGGTGTTGTTGGTGGTGTCGACTGCAAAGTTTTGATTGATGTTGATACCCACGGGTGAGCCCGCCATGATGGCCGGCAAAGAAGGAATACCCCTCACCGCATCAACGGGAGATGCATTGGTCGAATAATTGATGGTTGTGCCGTTGTCTGAGAGCTTGAGTCCCAAGACAGTTGTGGAAAACGCCAAATTGCTCGTGCTGCCGTCTCCACCCAAAGTGGTGGGATTGGTGTTGGTGGAAATGGGATCCAAGGGCGTGATCACGACACTGGAGTTGTCGCCCGTGGTGCCAGAGCTGAACACGAACTTTTGGTTCACGTTGTCATAACTCACCGTCGCACCGTAGCGCTGATTGGCCAAGGCCGTGATGGGGTTACCTTGTGGATAAGCAGTGACTTGAATATTTGATGAATTACTGGCTTGTGTCAAGCTCGATGAATTCAAACCCAGCAAAGGATTGGCAGAGGTGAATTCCACACTTGAGCCCGTTTGGGGGG
>CAIPII010000080.1 GCA_903865035.1 uncultured Burkholderiales bacterium
GTGCGTTTGGCTCGATCCTGATTTCTTGAAGTCTCTCAAAAGCTTTCTTGGCCGATGGGGTGAGTTCCTCCCAGATGTCTTGAGCTGCAAGGGTGTTTTTTTCTAACCAAGCTTTGTACCGACCGCGTCTGATTTCTAGCAAACGCAAGCTTTGCGTTTTGAGGTCTTTTCTTGGCTCCCCAATGACGTTGCTATCGTGCTGGCGATAAAGCACACTGGGCTTGACGTCGACGTACACATGTCCACCACAACCCGTTGCAACCATGAACGTGGTCCAATCGTGCCAAACCGAATGCATGGGATCCACCTTTTGCAAAATCTTCACCAAAGACGAATTCATAACCATGGTGTTGCCGCTGAAGCGGTTTTGAATCAATGCACCTGCAAAGTCAATCTTGCCTTTGCTCACTTTAGACACGCTCAAAGGGCGCAGGGACGAGTCACAAGCGATGCTGGTGCTGACGTACAAGAACGGCATTGAAGGCTCAAGCTTTTGAGTCTCATTGAAATTTTGAAGAGCGCACACAGCTCGCTCTAACTTATCTGGCAACCAAACATCGTCTTGGTCGCAAAAAGCAAACAAATCTTGGCAGCCATTGTCTTTGACCCAAGGCTTCATCAAGCCAATGAGGTGAAGAAAGTTTGGCGTTGAACCCAGATTTGGTCCTGAATACTGGTGAACCCGGTCCTTTAAATTCCAGCGTTTAACGAAACGATCGAGCTTTTCAAGAGTTGCGTCACTTGACGCATCGTCGCTCAAGTGCAAAATCCAGTTTGCGTGGGTTTGAGCTTGAATGGAGTCCAACTGCGCCTCGATGAAACGCTCTCCTTGGTGAGTGGCCATCAAGATGTGAACGAGCGCTTCACGCTTTGGTCTTTGTTGGACCTCTAACACATCCGTCATTTCGAACAACCCCAGAGCGTCTTCGCAATCCATCGCCTTTGGGCCTTCATGAAAGCAACCACTCACGATGCAGGGCCACCACTCCCAGCTCTAGGCCGGCCTGCACCACCTCAAAGTCACCCACCATAGCCGAGTCGTAGACCATTATGGCGTTCTCGCACAGTAAATAGACGTTGATCGAAAAACGTCCTCTGAGCAAATGAATTCGTGGAAAACGCAACCTGACGCTTCCAACGCCTTTATCGTTGCGAGGAAGGGCCACACCGTCGTAAAAATTGGAACAACTGGTGATATTTTTACCTCTTGAATCAGAAATGACAACTCCCACATTTGGTGTGGGTAAAGTCGCGGCCACTGAAAATTGAACATCCAACTCCAAATCCGAGGACATGCTTTGCAAGACCCTTGGAAAAACTTCAACCCCATCGACCAAAACCTTGATTCGCTCCAAACGAGCCGAGCTTGAAGTACCTCCTTGACGTTGAGCTTCTTGATTACTTCTGGCATCTATAAGAGGCTCCTTTAAAGTCACTTCTTCCCAGGGGCTTTTAGGTTCTCCTGTGCGAAAAATCTCATCCAATGGATCTGACTCAAAAGATTGGCCATTTGCATCAATAGCATCAAAAGAAGCGTTGGAATCGACTTCACCAAGCCCATCTAAGAAATCGTTGTAAGCTTGAGCGACTTCTTTTGCGGGACCCTGGGCTTGCACCTGGCCCTTGTGCAGCCAAATGGCCTTTTGACACAAAGCTTGCACTTGGTAGATGCTGTGCGAGCAAAACAAAATCGTCACGCCTTTGGCCTTGAGTTCCATGATTTTGTCGAAAGATTTTCTCGCAAATGCGCCGTCACCCACCGACAGCGCCTCATCAATCACCAAAATATCGGGGTTGACGCTGGTGGCAATTGAGAAAGCAAGACGCACATACATGCCGCTCGAATAGGTTTTAACAGGTTGATCGATGAAGGTCTCCACACCCGAAAAGGCAATGATTTCTGGCGTTTTGTCCCTGATCTCTTGAGGAGTGAGGCCAAGCAAAGTTGCGTTTAATTCGATGTTCTCGCGACCCGTGAACTCAGGGTTGAAGCCTGCACCCAACTCCAAGAGGGCGGCGATTCGTCCTTTGACCCTGACCTCACCATCAGTGGGCTCCAAAACACCACAAATGAGTTGCAACAAAGAAGACTTACCCGCCCCATTGACTCCAATGAGACCGAGAACCTCCCCTTTATTCAATTGGAACGATACATCCTTCAAGGACCAAAATTCTTTCGCATACGTCTCTTGTCCTAAAAAGGGGAGCCATGCATGCACTCGCGGCATGAAAAATTCCTTGAATCGGTCCTTGGGGTCTTTGAAGAGCTTGTAGCATTTGCTCACTCCTTTGACCTCAATGGCCAAGTTTGAATCAAAGGACATCGGCAAATCCTTTTTTCATGCGCTCAAAAACCCAAGCTCCCATCCAAGCAACGAGACCGCTAGAGAACCCAAAAATCAAACCTTCTCCCCAA
Organism: uncultured Burkholderiales bacterium; assembly: GCA_903865035.1. GTDB lineage: Bacteria > Pseudomonadota > Gammaproteobacteria > Burkholderiales > Burkholderiaceae_C > Limnohabitans. The sequence goes on from CAIPII010000080.1 coordinate 2,417, forward strand.
TTGGGCCATACGCCCCAAAAAACAACATGGCGCAGGGTCTCGACCACCCAAGTCAACGGGTTAAAGTAAAACCAATTCCTGTAAGCTGTAGGCAAAGTGGCCAAAGGATACAAAATGGGCGCTGAAAACAATAGCGCCATCACCATCCAAGACATGAGTTGACCCAAGTCACGCAAAAAGACCCCTACGGCCGCCAAAAACCAAGCCACACCCAGGCCCACCATGACCAAGGGGAACATTAAAAAGGGCAACGAAAGCCATGACCACTGAACGACATCACCCAAGGCCCAGCCTGCCCCCAGCACCAAGGCCGCCAACAGCAGTCCCGTGCTGATGAGCCACTGAAAAAGCGCAGAAAACACCACAACAACCGGTAAAACATGCAAGGGAAAGACCACTTTTTTCACCAAATTGGCTTGTGACGTGATGACCCAACACGATCGCACCATCACGTCGGCCAAAAAGGTGTGCACGATGAGTCCCGCAAAAAGCACCAAGGCATATTGAGAATGGGTGTTTTGAGCCTGGTCCATTTGCCGAGCCAATGGTGACCTCATGTCCTCGCCCCATTGTGATTTGAAGACGTAGGAAA
>CAIPII010000081.1 GCA_903865035.1 uncultured Burkholderiales bacterium
ACCAATGGGTCACCATCTGCATTTGTGTTTTGGCGCAAGGCCTGAGCAATATCGGCAAGCCTCTTTTGTATTCGATCGATCAACTCCTGTGTGGCTGCTTTGGTGAAGGTCATCACCAAAATTTGAGGAGGCGCCAAGGGCTGAACAAAGGCACTTTGACCCCCATGCCCAAGAATCAATCTGACATAAAGCGCAGCAATGGTGTAAGTTTTACCGGTCCCAGCGCTCGCTTCAATGAGACTGCTCCCATACAAGGGATAGCTGAGCGCATTGAGCTCTTGGGGCGCATTGAATTCAATCCCCATGTTGCCCAAAAGCCTCCACAACGATGTCTTTTTGACTCCACTGCACAAGGGGCGAGTACAACGCCTTCCACAATGCAGTGACACTGGGAGACGCCACGAGCGCGTCGAAGTTGGGATACTCCCTGGCCCAGCACAGATCTCTCAAGTCCGCAAAATCTCCACCCCCATTGAACTGGGCACCCTCGTAGGCCATGCGGGCTTTGTCTAAACTACCCTCGAGCGCAAATGCACTGGCCGTTTTAAATGGGACAGGCATGACCTGGCCTTGACCCGCGGTGAACAGACCAAGCATTTTGCAGAGCACTGCTCTTGCTGCATTGGGGTCCATGGATGGAGAGATCAGCATTGCATCTGAAAAAATCCACTTCACTGATGCCTCAAAGCCACAAGCAGCCATGTAAGCACAGGTCAACCAAGGGGCCAAAAGATGCTCGAGTTTGATCTTTTTTTGAGCAAACAAGCGACTCGCTGAGAGCTTTAACACCATCGGAGTCGATTGAGCGCTGCCAGGCACATGCACTTGAATGATGTCCTTTGCGATTTCCATCTCCTTTGCATCCCGCCAATTCAAATCCACGCGCTTCAAAGTATGTTTTGGGTCTTGAGCGGTTTCAAGATATTGACGCACAGGTTCATGCAAGGCGCCAAGGATCTCTTTCATCATTTCGTCGCCCATCGCCCCCATGCTCAGTCGACCCTCTGCTCTGAGCTGTCGAGTCTTTTGGTCAAACAGCAACTCCAAATCCCCATTTTTAGCATTCAATTCAATGCCGCAGCGCAGAAGCTCATCTTTGATCCCATACAAATCCAAGCCCCCTAAGCTCATGGGCTCACTGTCTGGCAAATTGGCTTCGATGTCTTCGAAGTTGATGTTCAATTCGTGCCTGAAGAAATACTTGCTTGGATTTTTGGCAAAGGCAATCAAATCTTTTAATGCGACGGGACCACGAAATGAACTTGCGCTCGTCAATCCTTCAAAATCCAATTCACCCAGCAAAGCTTTCAATGATTGCTCTAGATCGGCACTTGATGCTGCACTTGCCTTGGACTGCAAATCGGCCATGCGACCCATTTCGCCGTCTTTTGCATGCAAGACTTGCCACTCTTTTGCAAAAGTCCACATTTCGCTCGATCGATCAAAATACTTTCTGCCAAAAGGTTGAGCGGGATGAGCAGTGGTGATGCGTTCCAACTGCTCTGCGCCATAAATGGAGCGAATGTATTGCCTCAACTGCGTGACCAAGACACTTGGTGACTTGTGAGCATTGTCCCTGGCTCCAAATCCACTCCAACTGATGTACAAGGTTTGTCTTGCAGCTAGCAACGCCTCAAGCATCAATGCACGGTCGTCTTCTTTGCGGGAGCGGTCTCCTGCTCTTTTTTGTTCTGCGATCTGCATCAGATCGAATGGATGAACGGGGTTTGACTTTGGAAAATCCCCTTCATTGAGTCCCAACAAGCACACCACTTTAAAAGGAATGGATCTCATCGTCTTCATGGCACAAAAGGTGACCCCAGAAGCTCTGAGCCGCTGTTTTTTTGGCGGAAGTTTGAGAATTTCTAGCCACGCTTGCCCAGCGACTTCAAGCTCAATGAGCTCATCGTAATCGGCTGCCAGCGTCGCCATTTCGAACTCACCCAAAGCGCTGCTCAAGGCCAAATGAATGCTCAACTCTTGTGCACTTTGTGGCTCCATCCATTGGTTCATCAGTTGAGAAAACGAGGCGACCCAAGCAGAAGAGCTCTTGGGCGTCATTGAAGTTTCCCACCATGAAATCAAGCACTCCAAAACCCTTGCAAAATTTCCGACCACTTGCGCCTCTAAGCCCTGCACTGACGATTGCGGCTGGATCCATCCTTGGTCTTGATTGGAAAGAGGTTGCGATTCAAATGTCCCGCTCAAGTACCCAAGCACCATTCTTTGCAAGCCAAAGAGCAACGTGTTGGTGTGCCCACAGTCTTCAAATCCCAACGCTTGCCTATGCAAAGCACTCAAACCCCACCGGGCTCCTGACTCCAAGAGCCAGGACTCCAAGATTTCCAGTTCTTGATCATCAAATCCAAAACGTTTTGCCACACAGGGGATTTTGATGATTTCCAATATCTCACTCAACCCCACTTTTTGGGTTTGAATTTGACAAAGCCATTTCATGGCTCCCACCAAAGGGTGATTGACCAAGTGCACAACATCTGAAATACCAAACGGTATGAAGCGGGCATCGCTTTTGTCGTATTGTCCAAAAATGGACTCGATGCTGGGTGCTGCACCATCGATGTCAGGCATCATGACCACAATGTCCTTGGGCTCTAAACGAGGCACACCCATGGATTGAGCCCATTGCTCAGTCATCATCATGAGCAGCTGGTCGTGCAAAATCTCAAGCTCTCGGGTCAATCCATGAGCAACATGAAAGATCAAAGAGCCGTCATTGAGCGTGCTTTTTGAATTGCCTTTTTCTTGAGCCTCATCAAAAGCGGATTTGCTCTCAGCCACGGGCTGTAGATCTCGAATTTGGTGCTGAATCGACTCCAATAGGGTTCCGCGAGTGGGCTCCTCGGTGTCAAACACATCGACTCGCATCTGATCGAAATTGTTGAAAGAGGCCTCAAAAGAATCGAATCGATCCAACAAACGAATAAAGTCTCTGGACTGGCGACCCCAATTGGCAAGAATGGGGTTGGCATGATCATGCATTTCAGAAAGATCCACCTGACTCAATAGGATCTGCCCTTTGTTCTTCAATCGATGCTGGGCCGTGACAAAGAGCTCACGACCAGAGGAAATGTCTCCCCAATGGTATTGACACGGACTGTTGATGCACAAAATCACCTGCACCTCTTTGGACAATGCGCTGAGGAATTCAAGCATTTGCTGAGGCAGAGAAGAAAATCCAAACAAAACCAACCGTTTGGGCCAAGATGAAACTTGCGAACCATGAGCGTTCAACTCATGCATGACGCCAGCATGCAAGTTAGGCCTGATGCCTTGGGTCTGCTCTGGAGACAGCTCTGCCAAGATGGCCCTCCAAAGCAAGGCTTGCCAACTTTGATCTGGCGACAAAGCAGTGGTCTTGGAGAGCTGATCAATCAAAACCTCTTGCCCCTGACTCCAGGCTTTGAGCCAATCGCTTCTGTAGACTTGGTATTGATCAAACAAGTCTGCAATCAATTGGGCCAACTCGTAATGGCGGGTTTGAGGCGATTGCGCCAAATAGGTTTTGATTTGCGAGAACTCTTCGAGTTCGATGTGTTTCGCAATGAGGCGCATCACCCTCCACACCAGCGCCTCGCGATCGGTGGGCGAAAAACCAGTCAAAGCGGATTGATGGATGACCTTTCTGTAGAGCCCCCACAGCACTCGCCCTGGCAATTCCACTTGCGCGACCGCACAGACCCCCCAATCATCGGCCATTTTCATCTTGACCCACTCGGTGAGTGCATGACTGGGTGCCAAAATGATCTCTCTGTCCAAAGTGGACAAAGGGTAACGCTCCAACCATTCGAAGAGTGTCTCAGCCAGTAACTCCAAACGGTTGCCGTGTATGGCTATTAAACCTGGCTTGATCATGGTTGTGCTGACAAAGGCGAAGCACTCAGGTGTTCAGCGGCTCACCTGAGGATGAAATAAAGGGCCACAACGAGCAACGCTGCAAGAGCAATGTTTCTTGCGTTGAAAAGTGCTGAGGGAGCTACACCATCTTCGCCCTCATGAGTTGCAAGCTCAGCAGGCGCATCTGCAGCCACTGCAGGCATCAACTTTGAAGTTTCAAGGTCGAATTTCTTGAAAAACTCTTCAGACAAAGATTTCGCAGCTCCGTCAATCAATCGCTGCCCGAGCTGAGCAATTTTTCCACCGACTTGTGCATTCACCACATACTGCAGCTCGCACCCGCCCTCATTGGGCAACAACTTCACTTGAGCTTGTCCCTTTCCAAAACCAGCCACACCACCTTGACCTTCAAAGTTCAATGTGTAGCTCGCAGGAGGATTCATCTCAGACAACATGATCTTGCCAGAGAATTTCGCAGAAACGGGACCAATTTTCAAAGCCATACCGATTTGATACTCTTCGGGACTGGTTTGCTCAATGCGATCACATCCAGGAATGCAAGCTTTGAGCACTTCAGGGTTGTTCAAACAATCCCAAGCTTGTTGCTGCGTGACGGCCAATTGTCTTGTGCCTTGCATGTCCATGAAAATGCTCCTCAGTTCAAAAAAACGATTGAATACTACTCAAAAAATACCTTAACCAGCATCTTACACTCAGCCTTTGACCAAATCTTCAATGCCTTGGGTCAAATTCTTGAGGTGATTCAAATTGTGAATGGCCAATGACTTGTCAGCAAAGCGATTGAGCAAAGTCGCGCCCTTGGCCAAAGGCTCATATGCATCAAAACGAAGCAATGGGTTGAGCCACAAGATCTTTCGAGTGCTGCGCTTGAGCCACTGGAGCTCAAGCTCGAGCTCTTTGGCGTCTCCCGTATCTAGCCCATCACTCACCAACAACACCATAGTCCTTTTGGAGACCAACTTCTTCGCATGGTGCAAGTGCAACTCTCTCAGAGCATGCCCCAGCCGAGTGCCTCCCGCAAAATCCTTGATCAACAAATTGGTTTGTGCCAGCATGATGTCCACATCTCGCGTCTTAAAGGCTGGGCTCAAGTCGGTGAGCTCAGTGCCAAAAGCCATGATTTCGCGTGACTTTAGGTGCCGGGTCGACTGGTGCAAGAAAGACAACAGCATTCGAGCATAACGCTCCATTGATCCTGAAACATCAATCAAAACCAGCAAAGGCAAAGGCTTTCTTTGTGCACCCAAAAGCGGGAAGGTCAAGGACTCTCCATCGTGTGTGGAAGCCCTTTGGAGCAACTTAGACCAGTGAACCACTGTTCCACGGGGCATGGAACGTTTGCGTCGGGTGGGTAATTTGGGAATTTGCAGGGGTGTCTCCTGCGCCAAGCGTTGAACGAGTTGGTACTCGTGGCCTTGCAGGGAGTTGAAGTCTGCTTGGCGCAACCTTGAGATGTCGCTGGCCGTCATGCTTGCATCAAACTCCAGTTGATCGTCCTTTTGGGTGGGTGTGGCCATGCCCAATGCATCCTTGGGCCTCATGGCATCGTTCACCCTTGCACGCTTTGGCTTGGACTCCTTTTTGCCCTCTTGGGTTGGCAACATTTGTGTCAAAAGTTGATTGGCCCATTTGGGATCCTTGAAATACAAGTCAAAGAGCTCCTTGAAGAGGATGCGCTCATTTTGATGACTCACCAAAACGGATTCCAAGGCATATTCAAAATCATGCTTATTGGCCAAACCAACAATTTGAGCAGACTCAATCGCCAGTGATATTTTTCGGCTGTCCACACCCACACCCGCACGCCTGAGCGCTCGAGCGAAGCCGACCATGTTTTGTGGCCATTTGCCGTGTCTTGCGTCACCTAGTTGCATGAGGCTTGTGATGAAGTTTGAGTCAAAAAAA
>CAIPII010000082.1 GCA_903865035.1 uncultured Burkholderiales bacterium
CATGATGTCTATCAACGTGAAATTGTCAGAAAACCTGGTTGAGCAAGCCAAATTGTTTGGGCGAATTGAGCATCGCTCAGTGCCCAAGCAGATTGAGTATTGGTCGCAAATTGGCAAGATTGCCCAAGAAAACCCAGACTTACCATTTTCTTTGATTCGTGAAATCTTAGTTGCAGATCAAGAACCCGTTATCGGTGAATACGTTTTTAGTTAATGCGCTTACTTGTTACGGCCAGCTTTGCAAAGGCCACTAAAAAACTGCATGCCCCACAAAAGTTAGAGCTAGATGCTGCGCTCAAACAGATTGCCAAAGATCCCGTCATGGGAGAGGCAAAAGTAGGGGATTTAGTGGGGGTGTATGTTTATAAATTTAGACTATCTCAACAGCAGTGTTTATTGGCCTATCGTATTTTGGACCAAGAGAGCATTAAGCTTTTAACGTTTGGCCCTCATGAAAATTTCTATCGAGATTTAAAGCGTCAAGGCGAGTAGTCCCTAAGTCTTTAAAACTTCACGCAATTAAGGATTGATGTGTCCTTTTGTCAGTAGTCACTGTTTTAAGTCGCTAGGAACACTTGCTGATAACAATCCTTTGTCCCTGTTGGTTAAACACACGAAACGTTACACACCGATATTTAGGAGTCGAGAGCTCTTGAAATGCCAGTGGTTTTCTTTGGATGTCTGCTCTCATAAAAAAACCACCCTTTTTTTGAAAGGGTGGTTTGTGATCCAAGTGCCGGATGAGCCATTGGATGGATTGGTGTTCAGACCAAAGCTCAAAAGAGCCTGTGGTCTGAGAGGGCCTACTTGAGGGCCACAGGCATCATTACATGCCCATGCCGCCCATTCCACCCATGCCGCCCATGTCGCCACCAGGCATAGCTGGTGCGTCTTCTTTGGGAGACTCAGCAACCATGGCTTCTGTGGTGAGCATCAAAGAGGCAACGGATGCAGCATTTTGCAATGCAGTGCGTGTCACTTTGGTGGGATCCAAAATACCCATTTCGATCATGTCGCCATAGGTGTCGTTTGCAGCGTTAAAGCCGTAGTTGCCTTTGCCGGCCAACACAGCGTTCACCACAACGCTTGGCTCGCCGCCTGCGTTGTAGACGATTTCGCGCAAAGGTGCTTCGATGGCTTTCAACACCAACTTGATGCCAGCCTCTTGGTCAGGATTGTCGCCCTTGATGGTGCCAGCAGCTTGACGAGCGCGAAGCAATGCAACTCCACCACCAGCCACGATGCCTTCTTCAACTGCGGCACGTGTTGCGTGCAACGCGTCTTCAACGCGTGCTTTCTTCTCTTTCATCTCAACCTCAGTGGCTGCACCAACCTTGATCACTGCAACACCGCCAGCCAATTTGGCCACGCGCTCTTGGAGCTTCTCACGGTCGTAGTCGCTGGTGGCTTCTTCGATTTGAACGCGGATTTGTTTCACACGTGACTCGATGTCAGCAGCTGCGCCAGCTCCGTCAATGATGGTGGTGTTTTCTTTGCCCACTTCGATGCGCTTGGCTTGGCCGAGGTCAGCCAAAGTCACTTTTTCGAGTGTCAAACCGATTTCTTCAGCGATCACTTTACCGCCAGTCAAAATCGCGATGTCTTCGAGCATGGCTTTGCGGCGATCGCCAAAACCAGGAGCCTTGACAGCAACCACTTTCAAAATACCGCGCAAGGTGTTGACCACTAAAGTTGCCAGGGCTTCGCCCTCAACTTCTTCAGCAATGATCAACAAAGGACGGCCAGCCTTGGCAACTTGCTCCAATGTGGGGAGCAAGTCGCGGATGTTGCTGATCTTTTTGTCAAAGAGCAGCACAAAGGGGTTGTCCAACAATGCGACTTGTTTGTCGGGGTTGTTGATGAAGTAAGGAGAGAGGTAGCCGCGGTCAAACTGCATGCCTTCAACGACGTCGAGTTCGTTGTTCAATGACTTGCCGTCTTCAACAGTGATCACACCCTCTTTGCCCACTTTGTCCATGGCGTTGGCGATGATCTCGCCAATGCTGGTGTCGCTGTTGGCAGAGATGGAGCCCACTTGAGCGATCTCTTTGGAAGTGGTGGTGGCTTTGGTGGCGTGCTTCAACTGCTCGACCAATGCGGTCACAGCTTTGTCGATACCGCGCTTCAAGTCCATGGGGTTCATGCCAGCGGCCACGTACTTCATGCCTTCGCGAACGATGGCTTGAGCGAGCACTGTCGCAGTTGTGGTGCCGTCACCCGCGTTGTCGCTGGTCTTGGAAGCCACTTCCTTGACCATTTGAGCGCCCATGTTTTGGAGCTTGTCTTTGAGCTCAATCTCTTTGGCCACGGATACACCGTCTTTGGTGAGGTGGGTGCGCCAAAACTTCTCTCAAGCACCACGTTGCGGCCTTTGGGGCCCAAAGTGACTTTAACTGCGTTGGCCAGGATGTTCACACCCTCGACCATGCGTGCGCGGGCTTCGCCGCCAAAAATTACGTCTTTTGCTGCCATTTGTATAGCTCCTTCAGTTCTTTAATAAATTACTTCTCAACCACGGCAAAGAGGTCTTCCTCTTTCATGACGAGCAACTCTTCGCCGTCAACTTTGACGGTTTGGCCGCTGTACTTGCCAAAGAGGACCTTGTCACCGACTTTGACGCCCACGGCTTGGAGTTCGCCTTTGTCGTTTTTCTTGCCAGGACCAACGGCCAAGATTTCACCTTGATCAGGCTTCTCAGCAGCGTTGTCGGGAATCACGATGCCAGAAGCAGTCTTGGTTTCATTTTCTAAGCGCTTGACGATCACGCGATCGTGCAGAGGACGAAGTTTCATTGCATCTCCAAATGAGTACTAAAAGGTTAAAAACACATGGCAAACAGGGTGTTTGCCGAGCATTAGAACGCCAAAATGAGCTTGAGTAGCATTGCTAGCACTCACCTTGGTCGAGTGCTAATCATAAGGGCATTTGAATGGATTTCAAGACTTTGGATGCAATAAATTTGCGAATACAAGCAAGCCCTTGATCCACTCAAGGGCTGATCTAATCTGGAAGCGAATCAAATGTCGCTCAATTTTGAAGTTTGCTCGTGTTCAGAGGTAGAAATAAAAAGTGGCGCTGAGCGCCACTTGGAGTTATTTCAGGCCTGCCGCGCTTCTCAGACTTGCGGCTTTGTCGGTTTACTACCAAGAGAACTCGGGCTCCTCGCGACCAAAGTGACCGTAGGCTGCCGTCTTTTGATAGATGGGGCGAAGGAGGTCGAGCATTTGGATGATGCCCTTGGGTCTCAAGTCAAAGTGATCGGCCACCAATTGAGCGATCATCTCGTCAGAGACCACCCCAGTGCCCATGGTGTTGACGGTGATGTTCATGGGACGAGCCACGCCGATGGCGTAGGCCACTTGGATTTGACACTGAGTGGCCAAGCCTGCGGCCACAATGTTTTTGGCCACATAGCGCGCTGCGTAAGCGGCTGAGCGGTCCACTTTGGTGGGATCTTTGCCGGAGAAGGCTCCACCACCGTGGGGGCAAGCGCCACCATAGGTGTCCACGATGATCTTGCGACCGGTGAGGCCACAGTCACCTTGGGGACCACCCACCACGAAACGTCCGGTTGGGTTTACCAAATAGCGGGTGTCTTTGAGCCACTCTTTGGGGAGCACGGGTTTGATGATTTCTTCGATCACAGCTTCAACAAAGGAGGCCTTCATCTTGGAGCCGTCGCTTTGCTCTGGGCTGTGTTGGGTGGAGAGCACCACGGTGTCAATGCTGTGGGGCTTGCCGTCCACGTAGCGCATGGTCACTTGAGACTTTGCGTCTGGTCTTAAAAAGGGCAGACGACCGTCTTTTCTGAGGTGAGCTTGACGCTCAACCAAACGGTGGGCGTAATAAATGGGAGCAGGCATCAACTCAGGGGTCTCTGAGCAAGCGTAGCCAAACATCAAACCTTGGTCACCAGCTCCGGTGTTCAAGTGGTCATCGGACGCATGGTCCACACCTTGTGCGATGTCATTGCTTTGCTTGTCGTAGCAAACCATGACGGCGCAACCTTTGTAGTCGATGCCGTAATCGGTGTTGTCGTAGCCAATGCGCTTGATGGTGTCGCGTGCGACTTGGATGTAGTCCACGTGCGCGTTGGTGGTGATCTCACCGGCCAAAACCACGAGCCCCGTGTTGGTGAGCGTCTCCGCTGCCACGCGGCTTCTGGGGTCTTGAGCGAAGATGGCGTCAAGAATGGCGTCAGAGATCTGATCGGCCACTTTGTCGGGGTGTCCCTCAGAGACGGATTCGGACGTGAAGAGGTAATCGTGTGACATTGAAAAAAATCCTTACAAAAAACAAAAAACCAGGAACCGTTTAAATTCGCGTTGCCTGATGTCTCGATTTGCAAGGAGTCACGGCGAACGCTTTAGCAGATGAACTTGGCATTCAAGGGATCAAGCCATCAAGACCTGCTCAACCTCTCACCGAGTCCGCCAGGGCATGGGTTCGTCTCAAAGACTCTCTCATGCACTGTGTCGCCCTGCAAGTTGCTTCATTAACTCAGCGACAAAAGCCATTGTAATGAATTTGAAAAGCAAATTCGCTCTTTCTTGTGGATCTTAAAGTTATCCATTTCCCTAGTCCTTTTTAGACGAACCTGGTCATTGAGGACCCCTGGCGCACGATCATGGATCTACTCTTGGGTAAAGCGATAGACCCATGTGCTTCTTCGCCCGAATCCTCTCTAAAATACAGATTGGCTTTGAATGGGTCTTGAACTGGCCTTGATCTGCCCTAGAAGCCTTCCCTGACCCATCCAACCCGATGGGTCACCTTGAACTGCGATTGGACCCCCTTTGCTTTTGACCTTGTTTCGTTGGCTCGCCAAAATTCCTCTGCCTTGGATGCAGGCCTTGGGGGGAGTACTTGGAACTTTGGTGTGGTGGAGCTCCAAGAGCTACCGTGAACAATTTAAGCGCAATGCAGACCTCTTGGACTTGAGCCCCGAGGTCAGACGCAAAGCTATGGTGAACGCTGGCACGATGCTCACGGAGTTGCCTTGGATGTGGCTCAGAAGCCCATCCATCACGACCCAGTCCCATGTCAGTTGGGATGGCCTCGAACTCTTTGAAGCCTCTTTGGCCAAGGGCAAAGGGGTGATCATTTTGTCTCCACACTTGGGGTGTTGGGAAATCGGTGCCCAAATGGTCGCTGAGCGTTTTGGGCCCACGCATGGCCCCATGCTTGCCATGTATCGTCCGCCCAGAAAGGCGTGGATCGCTCCTTTGGTTGAAAGCGCTCGCAACCGAGAACACCTAGAGACTGTGCCTGCGAGCCCTCAAGGCATTCGAGCAATCGTGAGGTGCCTCAGAAGAGGGGGTTTCACTGCCGTTTTGCCCGATCAAGTGCCGCCACAAGGTCAAGGCATTTGGGCCAGCTTTTTGGGCCAACCCGCGTACACCATGACTTTGGCTGTGAAACTCGCCGAGCAAACCGGGGCGACTTTGTTGATGTGTTGGTGCGAGCGCAAGCCCAAAGCTCAGTATGTGGGTCATTTGAGTGAACTCAAAGAGCTCAATGCACTCAAAGGCGAAGATCGAAGCTTGGAGAACATGGTTCAAGCCATGAACGATGGGGTTGAGAGGTTGGTGCGAAGCGCTCCAGAACAATACCTATGGGGCTACGCACGGTTTAAAAAACCCAGACAAATCAGTGTCTCAGATCCTGCTTCTGGAGTGAGTTCATGATTCGACTCGCCCACTGGGCTTTGACCTCTCTCATGCGGGTGCTGGCCCTTTTGCCGCTCACCTGGCTCAGAGGCCTGGGTGCAGTGGTGGGTCAAGTGCTTTTTGTGTTGGTTAAAAAACGACGCAAGGTGGTGCTTGTGAATTTGGGCCTTTGCTTTCCAACCTTGAGCGAGGGCGAAAGACACGAACTCGCACTAAAAGTGTTCAAGCACTTTGCACAAGCTTGGTTGGACAGGGCTTGGATTTGGTATGGCTCAGAGGAACTATTGCGAGAAAGGTTGCGTTGGGCCGGAGAGTTGCAGGCCTTAAAGAGAGAGGATCCTCAAACCAAAACCCAAGGGCAGGTGATTTTTGCGCCTCACTTTTGGGGTTTGGATGCGGCTTGGACGCTGCTCACCTTGGACATGCCAGGTGAGTTTTCAACGATCTTCACGCCTCAGTCCTCCAAAGCTTCAGAAGCCTGGATGACCCAAGGGCGCTCCAGGTTTGGAGCGGTGAGCCTGAACACGCGTGAAGATGGGGTGAAAAAAATCATTCATTCCTTGAGGCAAGGTGGCACACTTTATTTGTTGCCCGACATGAATTTTGGTCCTGAGGAATCCATCTTTGTGGACTTTTATGGGGTCAAAGCTGCAACCGTGCCATCTCTGTCCAAGTTCTCAAGAGTGGGTCAAGCCCAAGTTGTCCCTGTCATCAGCCGCATGACCTCGTTTGGATATGAAATCAAGGTTCACAAACCTTGGGCCCATTTTCCAACTGGCGATGTTGTTGCAGATACACAAGAGATGAACCACTGGCTTGAAGGAGAAATCAATCAAGCTCCGGAACAATATTTATGGGTTCACAAGAGATTTAAAACTCGCCCTCCAGGCGAGCATCAGATTTATTAATTTCTAAAATTTAAAGCCATAAATTTTTCTGCCCATTTTCAAAATCGATCGATCGTAAAAGTTTTTTTGAAAAGTCAGATATCTATGTTCGAAAACATAATTTAATTTTCATTGATTTTTATACAAAAAATTGTATAATTTAGTAATGAAAAATGTTGAATTTCGAGGGTCCTCTTTAGAGGATTTAAGGTATTTCCTCAATCTGCAATGCGTGAAGCAGGTTTTCAGATTGATA
>CAIPII010000083.1 GCA_903865035.1 uncultured Burkholderiales bacterium
AGGGTTCTTGAGACAAGGTTGTTGCCAGCCTTGGGTTTTAGTCCGCTTGTTTTCTGAGGAAAGCAGGAATCTCGTAGTCATCCATGCCACCAGAGGCCAGAGCGTCCACTTTGGCAGCCGCTTGAACGCGGTTGGTGCGCCACACGCTTGGGACGGCCATCTCTGCGTAGTTTTGTTGAGTGCTCTTGGCGGGCAACACGTTTTTATTGGCGTCTGCGTTCACAACCATTGAACTCAATGCACTTGCATTGCCACTTGTGCTGGGGGCTTGTGTGCCCAAATTCATGGAAGAGGTGATCGCATCCACCGTGCTTTGTGTGGCCTGCTCACTGTGCTCAAAACCGCCATGCGATGGTGCTGGCGTCATGGGAGCCATTTGGCTTGGCAAAATCGCAGGAGGATTTGCACCCAAGCCAGAAACTGGGCTGCTGTAAGAGCTTACTCCCACATGCGCGTTCGATACAGCCATGGGCGCGTTATCGGTGCCCGTGCGAATGACCTGCAAAGGCTGGAGTTGGCGTCGGGTCTGTGATGTGAGGCCTGTGGCCACCACGGTCACACGAATCTCGTCACCCAAAGCGTCGTCATAAGCCGTTCCATAGATCACGTGTGCGTCGTTGGAAGCGTAAGCACGAATGGTGTTCATGGCTTCTCTGGACTCGGAGAGCTTCAAGCCTCCCTTGGCTGCTGTGATCAAGACCAAGACACCCTTGGCGCCACTCATGTCGATGCCTTCAAGCAAGGGGCAAGCCACAGCTTGTTCAGCGGCAATGCGTGCTCGCTCTGGACCGCTTGCCTTGGCTGTGCCCATCATGGCTTTACCTTGCTCGCTCATCACCGTTCTCACGTCCTCAAAGTCCACGTTCACCAAGGCTTCTACGTTGATGATCTCGGCAATGCCGCCGACTGAATTTTTGAGCACGTCGTTGGCAAATGCAAACGCCTCGTCTTGGCTCACATCATCGCCAAACACTTGCAAGAGCTTTTCGTTCAAAACGATGATCAAAGAATCCACGTTTTCTTCCAACTCGGCCAAACCTGCTTCGGCGTGGCTCATGCGGCGACCACCCTCCCAGTCAAAGGGCTTGGTCACCACACCAACGGTCAAGATGCCCATTTCTCTGGCCACGCGAGCCACCACGGGCGCTGCTCCTGTGCCCGTGCCGCCACCCAAACCCGCGGTGATGAAGAGCATGTTGCAGCCTTCAAGCATCTCACGAATCTCGGGCACTGCAGCCTCTGCAGCCTCGCGACCACGCTCGGGCTTGCTCCCAGCTCCAAGACCCGTGAGTCCGAGCTGAATCACTCGGTCCGCAGAGCTCGACCTCAAGGCCTGGGCGTCGGTGTTGGCGCAAATGAATTCAACGCCTTTGACACCACTCTTGATCATGTGCTCAACGGCATTGCCGCCGCCTCCACCCACACCAATCACCTTGATTTGTGTGCCAGCGTGGAACTCTTCAACTTCAATCATTTCGATGCTCATTTTTTTCTCCAATCCTAATTTCTGCAGTTGCTTAGATTTCTTTGTATTCTTTGTCCCAACCCCTGAGGGCTTGGGTTTGGTTAAGACTTGCGCTGAGTTTGTTTTTTTCATTTCAACGCATTGACCCATTTTTAATTTTGTTTTGTTGATCGTCTTCATCATGGGCGTCCTATCCTGAGTGCCAACCGGGTGGAGCACCCGGTCCTTGGGAGACGCCCCACAAGTTACAGTATTTCTTGGGTCCTGCCCTGGCCAAAGTCACCTTGAGCATTTGAGCGCTCAGGGCTTGAGAGCGGTGCTCAAGCACTCGACCCACATTTGATGGAGGTGTATTCATGGAATGCATCCTTAAAAGTTCCCCACAAACCAGTCTTTGACATAGCCAAAGGCATTTTTAACAGAGCCACTCTTTTGCGCGACTTTAAAGCCCCTCAAGCGCCCCATGCGCGCCTCCTCCAAGAGGCCCATCACGGTTGCCGCTCTAGGCTGACTCACCATGTCTGAGAGCGCGCCCGAATAATTGGGGATGCCCCTTCTGACTGGCTTTAAGAAAATGTCCTCTCCCAACTCCACCATGCCAGGCATCAATGCACTGCCACCCGTGATCACAATCCCTGAAGACAAGACCTCTTCAAAGCCAGAGTCACGAATGACTTGTTGCACGAGCGCAAATATCTCCTCCACGCGAGGCTCAATGACACCGGCCAAAGCTTGGCGGCTGAGCATTCGAGGACCGCGGTCTCCAAGACCGGGCACCTCGACTTGAACCTCTGGGTCGGCCAAGAGTTGCTTGGCAAAACCCGACTCCACCTTGATCTCCTCAGCATCCTTGGTTGGCGTTCTGAGCGCCATCGCAATGTCACTCGTGATCAAGTCGCCAGCGATCGGAATCACCGCGGTGTGACGAATCGCTCCACCTGTGAAGATCGCGACATCCGTCGTGCCCGCTCCAATGTCCACCAAAGCCACACCCAACTCTTTCTCATCCGGGGTCAACACCGAGCGGCTTGAAGCCAAGGGGTTCAACATCAACATGTCCACATCCAAGCCGCAGCGTCTCACGCACTTCATGATGTTTTCTGCAGCACTTTGAGCGCCGGTGACGATGTGCACCTTGGCCTCCAATCGAATGCCGCTCATGCCAATGGGCTCCTTCACATCTTGTCCATCGATCACGTACTCTTGGGGTTCGACCAACAAGAGGCGTTGATCGGTGGAGATGTTGATCGCCTTGGCCGTTTCCACCACACGTGCAATGTCGGCAGCCGTGACCTCTTTGTCTTTGACGGCCACCATGCCAGATGAGTTGATGCCTCTGATGTGACTGCCCGTGATGCCGGTGTAGACACGCGTGATCTTGCAGTCTGCCATCAACTCCGCCTCCTTCAAGGCTTGTTGAATGCTTTGCACCGTCGCATCGATGTTGACCACCACCCCTCGCTTGAGTCCAGAGCTGTGGGAAACTCCAAGGCCTGCGATCTTGAGCTCGCCCCCAGGCAACACCTCAGCCACCACCGCCATCACTTTGCTGGTCCCGATGTCGAGTCCAATCACCAAATCTTTGTAATCTTTTGCCATAAAGACCTCAGCCCTACCTCTTCACCGGTTGTAAATCCACGGTGGTCAAGCCCTTTAATTTCAAGGCATACCCGTTCTCGTGGCGTAAATCTGCAGACTCCAGTGCGCTCACGCGCCGCTCATAGCGTTGACTCACCTGTGCCAACGTGCTGGTGAAGTTTTTCACCCGCTCTTCTATTTCTTTGTTGCTCCCCCGACCCAATTCAACCAACGCAGCGTTGGAGAGCTTGGCCTGATAGCTGCCCCTCGTCGACAGTGTCAGACCCACCACTGGGAGACCCATCTCTTTGAACAGGGGAAGCACCATTCGGTAGACGTCCAGCACTTGTGCCGCTTGGTTATCGGGCCCATTCAAGTGAGGCAGGCTCGCATCCTCCAACTCACCCCAATTGGCATCGAACACCTCACCTTGCTGGTTGATGAGTCGACCCTCTCCCTCGCTGCCCCAAAAGCCAGCGGGTTGCTGCTCTTCGATCAAGACGCGCAAGCGGTTGGGAAACTCCCTCTCCACCACCGCACGCCTGACCCAAGGCACGGTCTCAAAAATCTTTTGCGTTTGAGGCAAATCAAAGGTGAAGAAGTTGCCCTTCAATTGAGGGGTCACATTGGCCCTGATGGTGATCGCATTGTTGTGCTCGACTTGGCCTGCCAAAGTGATCCCAGCAATTGCAAAAACGGGCAACCTCACCAACCACCAAACCAATGCGGTCATGCTGATCAAGCCCAACAAGAGCATGAAGAGTCGAGTGAACTGCTCCATCATCCGAATGTCAATCGGAATGGGCTCGGGTTGAACCGGGCGGTGAGCGCGGATGTGACGCGTCATTCAAGCGCCCCCGATGCTGCTTTTGAGGCTTCTGACTTTTGCGTGCGCTGAATGTGCGTTTTGGCTTGCCCCAAAATGTGCGCACACAAGGCCTCATAACTCATGCCCGCGGCTTTTGCTGACATCGGCACCAATGAGTGAGAAGTCATGCCCGGTGAGGTGTTCATCTCAAGCAGAAAAGCTTGGCCTGTTTTCTCACACAGCATCAAATCGGCTCTGCCCCAACCACTGCAACCCAGCGCTTTGAAGGCGTTCACGCTCAACGCTTGAACTTGTGCTTCCACTTCTGGACTCAAGCCACTGGGGCAGTGGTATTGCACCGCGTCTGTGAAGTATTTGTTGGCATAGTCATAGCCCGCCTGGGGAGCCTGGATGCGCACCACAGGCAAAGCCTGTGCACTCAAAGCGTCTCCAAGAACAGGGCAAGTGAGCTCAAAGCCACTCACAAAGGTCTCACACAGCACATCAGGATCCAAAGCATGTGCAATGTCATAGGCACGCACCAATTCCTCAAAGTTGCCCACACGACTGACCCCAATGGAGGAGCCCTCATGCGGCGGTTTCACGATCAATGGATAGCCCAGATCATCGGCCACTTGCCTCAACTTCAACTCTTTGTCGGCTTGGCTTGCAAAGCTGCCCGCCAACAAGTGATACTTTGGCGTTTGAAGACCTGCGCTTTGCCAGATGCGCTTCGTCATGGTTTTGTCCATGGCCAATGAAGAGGCCATGACACCAGAACCTGTGTAGGGGATCCCCAAGAGCTCCAAGGCGCCTTGAACCGCGCCATCCTCACCAAAGCGACCGTGCAAAGCGATGAACGCATGCGTCACGCCCTCGTCCACCAATTGTGCAAGGGGTCTCACACCAGGATCAAACGCAAATGCATCAACGCCTTGAACACGCAACGCATCCAAGACACCCGTGCCCGACATGATCGAGATGTCACGCTCCATGGAGAGTCCTCCCATCAAGACCGCCACTCGGGCCGATTTGATGTCAAAGGTGGGGGCAGGTAGGCTGTGCATCACGAGACTTTGGCTCCGCTGGTAGATGATGATGAAGAACTTGGCGCATTCAAAGCCAAGGCATGTATTTTTTGGGGGACTTGACCAATCGATCCAGCCCCCATGCAAAGCACAACGTCACCCGCTTGGGCTTGGCTCAAAATGACTTGGGCCATCTCATCGAGTTCGGGCGCAAAGACCACTTGATCAAAGCCTGAAACCCTCAATGCCCTCATGAGCGCCCTTGAATTGGCGCCCACAATGGCAGACTCACCAGCGGCGTAGACTTCGCTCAAGATCACCCAATCGGCAAGTGACAAGACCCGCACAAAATCTTCAAAGCAGTCACGGGTTCGGGTGTAGCGGTGAGGCTGAAACGCCACCACCAATCGACGACCTGGATAGGCACCCCGAGCCGCTTGAATCGTGGCTTCAAGCTCGACTGGGTGATGCCCATAATCCTCCACCAAGGAGAACTGTCCGCCCGAGACCAAGGACACCTCAGGGTGCAACTGGAAACGTCGACCCACACCCTTGAACTGGGCCAATGCCTCTTGAACCGCGCGATCAGGCACACCGATCTCCACTGCAATGGCAACCGCAGCCAATGCGTTGCGCACATTGTGCAAGCCAGGCAAGTTCAGCACCAGGGGCAAGTCCTCCATGGTGACGCCATTGGCACGCTTGACGGTGAAATGCATTTGATGGCCCACGGCCTTGATGTCAACCGCGCGCACCTGAGCCGTTGGCGACAAACCATAGGTCGTGATGGGTCGACTCACCGACTCCAAAATGCTCTGTATCGAGGGATCATCCACGCAAAGCACCGCTGCGCCGTAAAAGGGCATGCGGTGCAGAAATTCAATGAACGCGCCTTTGAGCTTTTCAAAGTCATGGCCATAGGTCTCCATGTGGTCTTGATCGATATTGGTGACCACAGACATCACAGGCAACAAATTCAAAAACGAGGCATCCGATTCATCGGCCTCGACCACGATGTATTCACCACTGCCAAGCTTGGCGTTGGCGCCAGCGCTGTTGAGCTTTCCACCAATCACAAAGGTGGGATCAAGCCCAGCTTGCGCCAAAACACTGGCCACCAAACTCGTGGTGGTGGTTTTGCCGTGAGTGCCAGCAATGGCAATGCCCGTCTTGAGCCTCATCAACTCTGCCAGCATCACAGCTCGAGGCACCACAGGGATCAACTTTTGGTGTGCTTCAAGCACCTCTGGGTTGTCTTGACCCACCGCAGTTGATATGACCACTGCATCGGCACCTGCAATGTTTTGTGCAGAGTGACCAATTTGAGTGCTCACCCCCAGACCCTTCAAACGCTGCAAGGTCACGGAGTCGTGCAAATCAGAGCCCGAAATTTGGTAACCCAAATTGAGCAGCACCTCTGCGATGCCACTCATGCCGGCTCCCCCAATGCCCACAAAGTGAATGCGTTTGATGGCGTGCTTCATGAATGCACCTCGCGCTCACTCAATCCCATCAAATCCAAACTCACTCGCACCAACTCCTCCACCGCTCCTCGCTTGGCAAGTTGTTCGGCTTTTTCTCCTACAGCAATCAAGCTCTCGCGGGTCAACTGATTCAACCACTGCAGCAACCACTGTGGGGTCAATTCTTTTTGTGACACAAGCCAAGCACCACCCTCATCGGACAAGAAGCGCGCATTATGCGTTTGGTGATCGTCCACGGCAAAGGGGAATGGCACAAACAATGTGGGCACGCCCAGCGCAGCCACCTCGGTCACGGTGCTCGCACCCGCTCTGGCAATCAAGACATCTGTGCTGGCCATGGCGTGCGCCATGTCATCGATGAATGAAACCACATCGGCCTTCACGCCCAAGCGCTCGTAAAGCGCTTTGAGCGCCTGCACTTGCTTGGCACCGCTTTGGTGTCTCACCACAGGCCGACTGCCCTCAGGCATCAATGCCAAAGCCTGAGGGATGGTCTCGTTCAAAGCCTGTGCCCCCAAGGAGCCTCCCACCACCAACAAGCGCAAGGGCGCAGTTGTCCCCAAGGGCTCACCTTGTAGCCTCACCTTGGCTGGCGCTTGCTCCAAGAAGGCTGCGCGCAAAGGGTTGCCCACCCATGTTTGATTTGCCGTTTGCGCTGAACCCAGCACTCCAGGAAAGGCTGAAAAAACACGACGGCTCAAATGCGACAAAAAGCGGTTGGACATACCTGCCACTGCGTTTTGCTCGTGAATCACCAAGGGCACCCCACACAACCAACTCGCCACTCCAGCGGGAAAGGTGATGTAGCCTCCAAAGCCCAGTACCACTTGGGGCTTGAGTTGGCGCAGGATGCGCACACTTTGGTAAACGGCCTTGATGAGCTTGAAGACCGAGAAAAACTTGACCTTCCACCCTTTGCCTCGAACACCTGAAAATCCAACCGAGTGAAATTCGATGTGTGCTTTGGCCACCAACTCACTCTCCATCGAAGGAGTGGGCGCGCCCAGCCAGTGCACTTGCACGCCTGACGCTCTCAAGCCCTGCGCCACGGCAAGACCCGGGAAAATGTGCCCTCCAGTGCCACCGGCTGTGACCAAGGCCAAGCCACGCGTCTGAGCATTTGAATTGAGGGTTGGGTTTTGAACTTGCGTCACAGTCGCCCCCCATGCATCATGGAGCGGTTTTCATAATCCACTCGCAACACCACCGCAATGGCAACCACATTGAGCAAGATCGCAGATCCTCCAAAGCTCATGAGCGGCAAAGTGAGTCCTTTGGTCGGCAAAGCCCCCAAATTCACACCCACATTGATGAAAGACTGAAAGCCCATCCAAATGCCAATGCCCTGCGCCAAAAGACCTGCAAACACCTGGTCCATGGCAATGGCTTGGCGCCCGATGTACATGATTCGGCGCGTGAGCCACATGAAGGATCCAATGACAAGCATCACCCCAATGAAGCCAAACTCCTCACCGATCACTGCAAGCAAGAAGTCGGTGTGCGCCTCTGGCAACCAGTGCAACTTCTCCACACTGCCACCCAAACCCACGCCAAAAATCTCACCTCGCCCAATCGCTATCAAAGAATGCGACAACTGGTATCCCTTGCCCATGGCGTATTTCTCACCCCAAGGATCCAAGTAAGCAAAAATTCGCTCGCGCCTCCAGTCCGAGAACAAGATGATCAAACTGAAGGCACCCACCAATATGAGTGCAATCAAAAAGAACATGCGAGCATTCACACCGCCCAAGAACAAGATGCCCATGGCAATGACCGCGATCACCATGAATGCCCCCATGTCGGGTTCAGCCAAGAGCAAAGATCCAACCACGCCCACCGCAACCGCCATGGGTGCCACCGATTGAATGAACTTTTCTTTCACATCCATTTTTCTGACCATGTAATTGGACGCGTACAAAAGCACACCAAACTTGGCCAATTCAGAGGGCTGAAAATTCATCACCCCAAGCGAGATCCAGCGTGTCGCGCCATTGACCCCTTTGCCAATGAACGGAATCAACACCCCGATCAAGAGCACAAGCGACGTCACGAAAACCCAAGGCGCGACTTTTTCCCATTTCTCCAGTGGCACCTGAAAGGCCAGCACGCCCATGATGAGCCCCACCACAATGGAGATCACGTGACGGACCAAGAAATGGGTTTGTGAGTAATGAACGAATTTGGGGTTGTCTGGCATCGCAATCGAGGCCGAGTACACCATCACCAAGCCCCAGAGCAAAAGCCCCAAAGTCACAAATACCAAAGGCTGATCAAAGGCGCTGAAGCGCACCGGTGCAGCACTCGTTGCTGTGAACTGTGTGCCGTGCACCCTCACTGGGAGCACGTCCGAGCGAGACCACTCTTCTCTGTCGTCCTGCTTTGAACCCAGGAGTCGATCCATCCAAGAGAATTTGAGGAATGCCAATCCCATCAGAATTCCCCCTCTTCGCTTTGAATGGATGCTGAACCATCCAGTGACGCAGTGGGCGCATCCCAAGCAAGGGCTTCAACGGCACTTGCGAAAACACTGGCTCGGTGTGCGTAATCTTTGAACATGTCCATGCTCGCGCACGCAGGCGACAAGAGCACCGCATCCCCGCTTTTGGCGCTTTGCGCACTGACTTTGACCGCCTCCTCCATCGAAGCCACCCGGTGCATTGGCACTTGGGTTTCTTTTATGCTCTCAGCGATGAGCTCTGCATCCTGACCCAACAACACCACCGCTTTGACAAAGCGTTTGATGGGCTGGATCAAAGGCGTGAAATCTTGACCCTTGCCCAGGCCACCCAAAATGAGCACCAAAGATCTCTCACCGCCTAAGCCCTCCAGTGCTGCGACCGTGGCGCCCACGTTCGTGCCCTTGCTGTCATCAAAGTACTCGACGCCATCGATGATCTGCAAAGACTGGATTCGGTGTGGCTCGCCAGAATATTCTCTGAGCGCGTACAGCATGCCGCCCATGGGAGCGCCGGTGCTGCTGGCCAACGCCAAAGCTGCCAAGGCATTTGATGCATTGTGCTTGCCGTGAATTCGCAAAGCCTCAGTGGGCATCAAACGCTTCATGTGATCGATTTGCTTCAAAGCTTCCTGAGCCAGTGAAGCTTTCTTGGGCTCTGGGTCTCCATTGCCCTCCGCCCTGACCAACCAGCTCATGCCGTTGACCACCTCAATGCCAAAGTCACCAACCCGTGTGGGCTCGGTGGATCCAAACTCGACCCACTGCGCGGCTTTGAGCTTGGTTCTGCCAAAAGCTCCTTTTTCCTTCACCTCAGGCTTTGGAGTAAAGAACTCGGCATGGGGGTCGTCTCGATTGATCAGTCGAAGGGTCGATGAAGAAAATATCTGTGCTTTGGCGTTTTTGTAATGCTCAAAACTGCCGTGCCAATCCAAATGGTCTTGCGTGACGTTGAGCACCGTGGCCATGGTGGGCTTGAAGTTGCTCACACCATCGAGCTGAAAGCTCGATAGCTCCAGCACCCAAGCGTCTGGCAATGCGTGCACCCAATCGGGCAAGAC
>CAIPII010000084.1 GCA_903865035.1 uncultured Burkholderiales bacterium
AAGTGGACAGACTAAGGGATTAAAGGAGATTCTTGGTATATCGGTTGATCTTTACTTTAAGAAAGAAATCAAACTAAGTTTTGATTCAATGCTTAAGACTCAACGTTTTTGTCGGAGTCGATTACAGAGTCAGAAGCTTCCGCAAGGTTGACTTCGCTGCCAGGTCCATGCGTCCAGTCCCAAAGCTTCAAAGCCACTGCATCAAGTCCTTGTTTTTTGAGCGCTGAGAACAGCATCACCTCACCCCCTCCAGCTTGAAGCTTGGCGATCGAGAGGGCTTTTGCGCCTTCGGATTTGTTCAATTTGTCGGCCTTGGTGAGCAAGACCAAGAATTTGAGTCCTTCCTCGACCCTGGGGCGGATGATGTCGAGCAAAATGTCATCGAGCTCGGTGATCCCGTGTCTGGGGTCGCACAAAAGCACAATGCCTTTCAAATTGGGTCTGGACATCAGGTAATTGGCCATGACTTGTTGCCACCTGATTTTGTCTTGTTTGGGAACTGCAGCGTAGCCATACCCGGGCAAATCGGCCAAAACAGCGTCCGTTTGGGCCTGGCGGCCCAAGGCAAAGAGGTTGATGTGCTGGGTGCGACCTGGCGTTTTAGAGGCAAAGGCCAAGCGCTTTTGTTGCGTCATCGTGTTGATGCAGGTGGATTTACCCGCATTGGAGCGCCCCACAAATGCAACTTCTGGCAAGTTGTAGGAGGGCAAATGGTGCAATTGAGCCGCGGTGGTTAGAAATCTCGCGGTGTGAAGCCACCCCATGGCAAGTTTCACTGGGTCGATGGGAGGGGTGTCTTGAATCATTAAAAAAGCTCTTTTCTGGGCGGACTTTGAGTCCAAGTGTGTCAGACATTGTAGAATGATAGGCTTCAGTGCTAAATTTAATTGAATTCTTATGAAGTTTTTCCCCACACTTTGTGCTTTGAGTGCCTTGGTTTTGAGTGCTTCTATGGCCATGGCTGCTGAACCCGCTGCGCCGTATAAGCCGGATATGGCCAAGGGTGGTGCCACATTTGCTGCAGTATGCGCAGCTTGCCACGGTGCAGATGGCAACTCAGGCTCTCCCGAATACCCCAAGCTCGCAGGTCAGCACCCCGAGTACATTTACAAGCAACTCGTTGAATTCAAGAGCGGCAAGCGTGCCAATGCCATCATGATGGGCATGGCAGCCACCTTGCAAGAAGAGGACATGAAGAACATTGCGGCTTGGTTGGCTCACAATGCGCAAAAACCAGGCTACGCCAAGGACAAGGATTTGGCGGCTTTGGGTGAAAAAATCTACCGCGGTGGCATTGCAGACCGCTCCATCCCAGCTTGCTCCGGTTGCCACAGCCCCAACGGCTCAGGCATCCCCGCTCAATACCCCAGACTCAGAGGTCAACACGCTGACTACATCGCCAGCCAATTGACCCAGTTCAGAGAAGGCATCCGAAACAACAACTTGCAAATGACGCAAGTGGCGGCCAAACTCAATGACCGCGAAATCAAAGCCTTGGCCGATTACGCCGCTGGTTTGAGAGACAACTGATCCACCCGTTCTTGGGTTTGATCCAGATGGGCCCCTTTGGGGCCCATTGCTTTTTGGGGCGCGAAAAAGCAAAACTCCAAGCAAAGGGTTAATATCTGTTCCACGTGTATTGCACGCTCAACCAGGACCCTTCGCCATGTCACACCTCATTCGCATTCGACCCGATCACGATGACTTACCCAGCGAAATCACGCCTCAAGGGGTGTACCACGGTAGGCGCGAACTTCTTAAAAATGTGGCCCAAGGGGTTGCAGGACTGAGCTTGGCCCAATGGGCTCAAACGTCTGCTTTTGCTCAAAGTGAGTTGACCACAAGGCCTGGCAAGTTGGCCGCCTTGAACCCCGTGGTCTCCAAAGTGAGCGGTGCACAGGTGATGGAAAAAATCACGCCCTATGAGGACGTCACCTCCTACAACAACTTCTATGAATTCGGCACCGATAAGTCAGATCCTGCAAGAAACGCCCACACCCTCAAAACACAGCCTTGGAGCGTTGAGATTGAAGGCTTGGTGAAAAAACCACAACGCATCAATTTGGAGGACTTGCTCAAACTGAGCACCCAAGAGGAGCGCATCTACCGCATGCGCTGCGTGGAGGGTTGGTCCATGGTGATACCTTGGGTGGGTTACTCTTTATCTGAGCTCATCAAAAAAGTCGAGCCATTGGGCAGCGCCAAGTTTGTGACTTTCATCTCTCAAGCCGACCCCAAAACCATGCCTTTTGTGGGGTCCGCCATTTTGGACTGGCCTTATCAAGAGGGGCTTCGCATGGATGAGGCCATGAACCCTTTGACGCTTTTGAGCTTTGGTTTGTATGGAGAGGTGCTCCCCAATCAAAGTGGAGCGCCTGTGAGACTCGTGGTGCCTTGGAAGTATGGATTCAAGAGCGCCAAGAGCATCGTCAAAATCAAATTCACCGACAAACAACCCGACACCGCTTGGAACAAGGCCGCGGCCAATGAATACGGGTTTTACTCCAACGTGAACCCCAATGTGGACCACCCCCGTTGGAGTCAAGCCACCGAGCGTCGTTTGGGAGAAGGGGGCTTGCTCGCCAAGCGGCGAAAAACCCTCCTCTTCAATGGCTATGAGGCCCAAGTGGGTCAACTTTATGCAGGCTTGGATTTGAAGAAAAACTTCTGATGCAAGACCAGCTCACTTTGATCAACCCACTCTCGTGGATGTTTTGATGGCTTGGAGACCAAGCGTGCAAAGGGTGTTGCTGCACCCCTTGGCCAAACCCCTTTTGATCGCAGCCTTGACCACTCCAGGGGTTTGGCTCATCAAGAAGGCTCTCAGCGATGAGTTGGGGGTCAACCCTGCCGAAGCCCTGATTCGGCAAAGCGGTGACTTGGTGCTCAATGCACTTTGCTATTTGCTCGTTTTAAGTCCTCTTCGAGAGCTCACAGGCGTTGTGGCCTTGGCGCGCTTTCGAAGAATTTTGGGCTTGGGTGTGTTTGGGTGTGTGTGCCTTCACATCCTCAGTTATTCGTGGTTTGACATGGAGTTTGAGTGGGCGGACATTTGGCTCGATGTCTTGAAGCGGCCCTTTATCTTTGTTGGCTTTGCGGCCTTTGTGATTTTGAGCGCCTTGGCGCTCACCTCCTTCAATGCGGCCATTCGCACCTTGGGTGCCAAGAGGTGGCGCATCTTGCACAAAGGCGTGTTTGTGGTGGTCCTTTTAGGGCTTCTTCATTTTTACTGGATGAGGGCCAGCAAACACCGCTTTGAAGAGGTCATCAACTACTCCTTGATCCTCTCCTCCCTCATGCTTTACCGAGTGGTGAGCGCATTAAGGCCGAAGGGGCGAAGTTGAGTCTTGGTTCAATCCAAGTGAACTTGGGTCATCAGACCAAGCGCTCTAAGCGAAGTTGATCGTCCAAACTCTCTCTTTGGCGAATCAAATGGCTTTGGTCTTGGTCCACCAAGACCTCTGCAGGGCGTCCTCGGGTGTTGTAGTTGCTGGACATGCTCATGCAGTAAGCACCGGTCGATAAAACCGCCAGGTGCTCACCCGGCTGCACACAAAGTTCTCGCTCTCGCCCAATCCAGTCGCCACTCTCGCAAACGGGTCCCACCACGTCGTACACGACGGATTGGGCATGTTTGCTTGCCTCTTGCTTCAAGGGGACGATTGCGTGATAGGCCTCGTACATTGCAGGACGGGGTAGGTCGTTCATGGCTGCATCGATGATGCAAAAGTTTTTTTGCTCACCGGGTTTCAAGTATTGAATCTCGCTCAAGCACACACCTGCATTGCCCACCAAAGAGCGTCCTGGCTCCACCATGAAAAGCCGCTCGCCAAATCCCCTCGCATCGATCACGGACCAAAGTTTTTTCCAAAGCTCATCGGCCATGGGCGGTGTCTCGCCGTTGTAGTTGATGCCTAGACC
>CAIPII010000085.1 GCA_903865035.1 uncultured Burkholderiales bacterium
CTGTCCTCTTTGGGCGATGTGATCCATGCGTTGCCTGCAGCTTGGGATATTCGCTGCGCGCACCCAGGTGCTCAAATCGATTGGGTGGTGGAGCCTGCCTTTGCCGAAGTGCTCACCTTGAGCAAGGCCGTCGATCGAATCATCGATTGTCCTCTGAGGAGTTGGAGAAAATCCAGGTTTGATGCTGCTGCTCGTCAAAGCATGCGAGAGTTTTGGACCCAATTGCGTGCAGACTCATACGACTGGGTACTTGATTTGCAAGGGCTCACCAAATCTGGCGTGGTCGCTCGAATGGCTCGAGTCAATCATGGAGGCACTCGTGTGGCCATGGCAAATGCAACAAATGGCTCCTCTTATGAGCGACCAACCGCTTGGTTGAGCTCTCGATGCATTGAAATGCCCAAAGAACTGGGTGCAGTCGATCGCTCGCGTTACTTGTGTGCCAAGGCCATTGGCTACGAGATGAATTCACAACTAGAGTTCGGATTGCGAGCAATGCAGCTGAGCTCAAAGCATGGCGCCAAGGCAAGAGTGGTTTTGATCACCGGAACCTCAAGAGCCGATAAGGGCTGGCCGTTTGAGAATTGGGTAGAGCTTGCGCATCTTTTGCAAGCCAGAGATTTTGAAGTGTGCTTGATGCACGGTAACGAAGCGGAGGAAACTTTTGCAAAGCGCTTGCTCGAGCAAATTCCTCTTGCCACGCTTTGGCCCAGATTGACTTTGGCCAATTTGGCTGCACAAATGAAGGAATGTGTTGGTAGCATTGGTGTAGACAGTGGCCCTAGCCACCTGAGTGTGGCTTTGGACATGCCGCATGTCCAAATCTATAACTTCCCAACTGCATGGCGAACAGGACCTAAGGGGTTCAAGCATCAACTCAGTGTGTACGCCACACCATCCCCCAGTGTTCAAGAGGTATGGCGAGATTGGCAAAAGGTTCAGATCAGCTCAACTCAGTCGCAGCTTGTCCTTGGAACTTCGGCATGACGGGCAAACTTCAAATGAATTTGGTTCAACGCTTTGTCGCTGGGGTTTATTCCGGGATGATGATTTTTTTACTTCCGTGGTTGTTGATCAGGCTTGCGTTCAAAGCCCAAAGTGAGCCCCTGTACGCATCAAAGGTTTGGGAGCGTCTTGGGCTGTATGCAAAGGAGCCCACTCACGATTCAGACCGATGGATATGGATTCACGCTGTGTCTCTAGGGGAGACTCGGGTGGCGGGTATTTTGATGCAAGCCATGAGGTCGCGTGATGCTCATTTGCGCTTTCTCCTGACTCATGCAACGGCCACTGGGCGTCAAGAGGGCGCTCGCTATCTGAGCGAACGGGACCATCAAGTTTGGCAACCTTGGGATATCAGCTGGTGTGTGAGATCCTTTTTAACGCGCTTTAAGCCCCACATTGGCTTGTTGATTGAGACTGAGGTCTGGCCCAACATGGTCAAGGCATGTCAAACGAGCCAAATGCCTTTGGTGTTGGTCAATGGGAGGATGAGTGAGAAAAGCTTCAAATCTGCCTCTCGGCTGAGCGCGTTATCTAGGCCTGCGTTTGAGGGTTTGGCAGGAGTGTGGGCCCAAAGTCCAGCCGATGCACAGCGTCTCAATGCCTTGGGAGCTCATGTGCAAGGGGTTTTGGGTAGCATGAAATTTGATGCTGAGCCCGATCGCGAGCTGCTGCAACTCGGGCATCAATGGAAGGCCAGCAGAGCGCAGCCCATGGTGCTCTTGGCCAGCTCAAGGCCTGGGGAGGAGGAACTCTTTTTGCAAAAAATCAATGAGCTGCCAACCGAGGTTCAAACGCAAGTGTTGTGGGCCATTGTTCCAAGGCACCCCCAACGCTTTGATGAGGTGACTGCTTTGGGAAAACGCATGGGTTTTGAGTGTTTTCGACGAAGCCACTGGGTGAGTTTGGAGCGAATGCAAGACGTGTTTGGTCAGCGCTCGAATGCGAAAACGCTCTTCATCGGGGACTCCTTGGGGGAGATGAATTTTTATTATGCCAGCGCACAGGTGTGTTTGCTGGGCGCATCGTTTTTGCCTTTAGGTGGACAAAACTTGATCGAACCCATGGCTTGTTCGTGCCCTGTTGTGGTGGGTCCATACACCTACAACTTTGAAAAAATAGCCACTCAAGCCAAAGACCAAGGTGCAGCCATGGGGGTTCAAAGCATGGGCCAGGGTGTGAGCGAATCACTTGCGATATTGAACACACCCGAGATCGCCGCCCAACTTGAACTCAAGGGGCTGGCTTTCGTTCAAAGCCAGCAAGGCGCAACGCATAAAACTGTAGAAGCACTTTGGCCGTTGATCAGCCAATCGGTTTCTTGAGGACGCTGGCTCTCAAGGCTGGCGTTCCAGCATCTCATTGAGTTCATTCAAGTCTGAGGCCTGGAGAATGCCACTGGCTTGTTTGAGTTTGAGTTCTTGCATCAAAACGTTGTAGCGCGCTTGAGCCAAGTCTCTCTTGGTCTGATAGCGTTGACTTTGAGCATTCAAAACGTCAATGTTGAGCTTCAAGCCCACTGAATATCCCAATTGATTGGATTCCAAGGACTTTTGAGTTGAGCGCTCCGCAGCCTTTAAAGCATTGACCTGACCAATGCCAGAGACCAAATTCAAATAAGCCGATTGGGTGGATAGGGCCGCTGTTCGTCTGGCGTACTCGTAATCGTAGCGTGCTTTATCGGCCAAGTTTTCTGTTTCTTTGATCCTGTTTTGAACATAAAAACCAGAAAAGATTGGCACATTGATCACCACTCCCACTGACTTGTTCAGAACGTGAGTACCCAGAGTCGAAAGACCAGAGGTGTTCGTGCCATCTAAATTGCGGGTGCCGGTCATTGAGGCCGTCAAGTCAACGGTTGGGAGATGTCCATCGAATGCTTTTTTGACCTCTAAATTCGCAATGTCCATTCCCAATTTTGCGTTCAATACATTGGGGTGTGATTTTTCAGAGTTGGCCACCCAATCTTCCATGTTGGTGGGCATCAAGCGCTCGATGGGCGCCTCAGCCATCATGGGCACAGGTTTGGTTTGTTGCATGCCAACCAATTGGTCAAGGTTCATTTTTTTGACATTGAGATCGTTTTGAGCAGCCACCTCTTGGGCGACCACCAAATCATAACGAGCTTGTGCGTCATGGGTATCGGTGATGGTGGCCGTTCCCACTTCAAAGTTTCTTTTTGCTGATGCCAGTTGTTCTTCAGTGGCTCTTTTTTGTGCGCGCGTGAAATCCAGTGTTTCTTGACTCACCAATACATCGAAGTAGGCCTGGCACATGCGAACGATCAAGTCTTGCTCGGATGCAACCAATTGAGCCACCGATTGAGCCAAAATGCTTTTGCTTTGCAAATAGGTTTGATAGTTGACCGGACGAAAGAGGGGTTGCACCGCGGTGAAGGCTGCAATGTGAGTGCCAAACCAACGCTGATAGGGGATGACACTGGAGGAGGGGTTGGCTTGATTGAGGGTGATCACATCTGGCGTGTAATCGATCAAATTTCGTGTTGAATTCGTACTCAACGCCATGGTTGGCAAAATTCCAGCCAGTCCCTCATCGGCTTTGTTTTTACTGGACTTGTACAAAGCCAAAGCAGACTGATAAGAGGCGTCATAGCTTTTGGCTGCGCCCCAAAGATCGAGCAAGTTTTGAGCTTGTGCACTTTGGCTCAACGCCACTGTGAGGCCCATCACCAATGCCAAAGGAATTTGTTTCATGCAAAAACTTTCAATAAACGGGAACACTGGGGTCGACCTCGTGAGACCAAGCATTGATGCCACCACTGATGTTGTAGACATGCTTGACACCATTGGACACCAGAAAGTGGGCCACATTTTGGCTGCGACCGCCGTGGTGGCATAAGACAGCAATGGCTTGAGCGTCATTGAATTGATCCAAAGCACTTGGAATTTGATTCATGACGATGTGTTTGAGATCGAAGCCATCAGCTTTGATGGAGGCGAGTTTGATCTCCCAATCCTCTCGAACATCAACGACCACAGGTGCTCTGCCAAGGCTCAACTGCTCTTTCGCCCAAGGGCCCAGTTCTTTGGGGCTCAATTGTTCAATCATGTGTAATTGTTTTTGAAGTGATGAAAATAACGGCGATCAAAATTGAAACTTTGAGGGTTCCTTGAATCCATGTAACCTGGGGCAAGATGCGTCCCATAGAACTTTGCTGTCCCATTCATCAGCACTCAGGCGCGTGATGACGGTTGTTTGCATCATGGGCTCTTGACCCAAAATGCCCATCAAACGCCCTCCAATTTTGAGGCAATTGAGCAAGTGTTCAGGCGCATGATGACAAGAACCAGTGAGCAAAATGGCATCGAAGTTGCTGTCCAAGTTCAGTTGCCGACTGGCATCTAGATTGAGAATTTCTGCGTTGGTTATACCGGCTTTTTGCAAGTTGGTTCTGCTCTCATTGGCCAAATTTGCATGAAGTTCCAAACTCACCACGTTTTTGCACTCAAGAGCTAAAAGGGCTGTGAGGTAACCCGTGCCCGATCCCACTTCCAAAATGGTTTCATGGGGTTTAGGCGCCAAATCATGCAACAACCTGGCCTGAGTCTTGGGGTCCAACATGATCTCGCCCTCTCCAATGGGGAGTTCAGCCTCTGAATAAGCCAATTCTTTGTAGACAGAGGGGACAAAGAGATCGCGTCTGAGCGACTTTAAGGTGTTTAGGATGTGCGCATCAAGAACCTGCCAGGTTCTGATCTGCTGCTCCACCATGTTAAATAGAGCATGCTGTTGGTCCATGGTTCACTCCGAGATGTGTACATTTCAATGTGGCTTATTCTAGCGTGCTATGGTCTGCAACCACCCACGGTTAGACCCTTGCTTTGATTTGACAATCAATGGCTTTTTTAGAGCACCAAGGTGCAGGCTTTGGCTTGAAATCCGGTTTTGATGATTCTGTTCCATCCAAAATCAGACTCCATGAAAGTGAATACTAAAGTTCAATTGACCTTGAGTTTTTCATAAAACTGAGTGTTGTTTTGGCAAGCAATTGACTTCTCAATTTGATTTTTAGTCTCCAGGGCTCAGCCTTTTGTGGCCTTAATTCTGGGTCTGATTTAAAATGAAGCCTCGACAGATGATTCACGTCTGAATTCAATTTTAAGGAATAAAAAATGCACAAAATGAACCTAAGATTGATGTCTTCTTTGCTCTTGAGTGTTTGTGCCTTCACGGCCCAAATGAATGTCTCGCATGCCGAGGAGGCTCGCACCACCGTCACAGGCAACATGTCTTTGGTGGGCGATTACAGATTCAGGGGTTTTACCCAAACCAATTACGCGCCAGCCTTTCAAGGTGGGTTTGATGTTGAACACGTGTCCGGTTTGTATGCTGGCAACTGGAACTCCAATGTTGCTCAAAATTTGTACAACGGCAGCTCATTGGAGATGGATTTCTACGGTGGCTATAAGGGTAGCATTCCCGCCATGTATGGCACCGGCTACGATTTGGGTGCTATTTATTACTATTACCCCAAAAGTGGCGTTGACTCTGTGAGCTCTTATTACGCCAACAAAGCGATCAACAATTCAGAAGTTTATGTGGGTTTGAGCAACGGCCCCCTGTCCCTCAAAGTCAATTACGGTATTTCAGATTACTTCAGATACGCTTATCTGAGCGGAGCGAATCTCTCCACCAAAGGCACAACTTATTTTGATTTGACGTATTCACAAGTCATCCAAGGTCTCATCGTTGGAGCACACGTGGGCGTTTTGAATCTCAAAAACTACAATCAAAATCAGTTTGCAATGGCCGTTGATACAGGTTTTGCTCCACTGGTCCAGTCGGTCAACGATTACAAGTTGAGTGTGGGCAAAGATTTGGGAGACAACGCAGTGATCTCAGCGAGTTACTATGCGACATCCAAGCGTGGATATTTTCAAACTGACTTGACTGGAATTCATTCAGCTGGAAAACCTGGATTGGTGTTGGGTTTTGCCAAAGGGTTTTGATCTGAATTTGATTTGAGCAAGCCTTTTAAGGTTCTCAATTGGCCCGCTCATGGCGGGCCAATTGTTTTGGTTGATTTTTTTCGGGAGTTTTAGCGTGTCCCTTGAATCCATTACATTGGCTGGCGGTTGTTTTTGGTGTCTTGAGGCGGTTTATGACCGCGTCAATGGCGTGCAAGATGTGGTGAGTGGATACAGCAATGGAGAGGACCCGTCACCCACTTACGAATCCGTTTGCTCCGGTGACACCGGACATGCTGAGGTGGTTCGCATTCGCTTTGACAATGAGCAGGTGAGTTTGACCGAGCTTTTGGAGATTTTCTTTGTCATCCACGACCCCACCACCCTCAACCGCCAAGGCAATGATGTGGGTACCCAGTACCGAAGTGGAATTTATTACGAGAGGGCCGAAGACCTAAAAGTCATTGAGGATTTCATGTCCTCTGCTGTTGCCCAAATGGGCATCAGTGCTCAAGCGATCACCACACAAATTGAACCCTTGAGAAATTTTCACGAGGCGGAGCAATACCACCAAAATTTCTTTCTCAATCACCCCACTCAAGGGTATTGCGCTCATGTGGTCGCGCCCAAGGTGGCCAAGTTCCAAAAAACCTTTGCCAACAAGATCAAGGCTTGAGGCTTAAGGGGCCAGCCTTTCTTTGATCCAGCTTGCGCCTTCCACCAATCGGTAAGCCACCCGGTCATGCAAGCGACTGGGGCGGCCTTGCCAAAATTCCCAATACTGAGTCTTCAAGACGTAACCACCCCAATGTGGGGGTCTTGGAGGGTTGTTGGGCCACAAGGCTTGATGGTGGCTAACACCTTGGTCCAAGATGCCCCTGGAGTCAATCACTTCACTTTGAGGACTGGCCCAAGCTCCAATCTTGGAGCCATAAGGTCGCTTTTCAAAATAAGCGTCGCTTTGAGCGTCGCTCACCTTTTGTACCCACCCTTCGATGCGAACCACTCGCTCCAACTCGACCCAGTGAAACTGCAAAGCAGCTTTGGGATTGGAGGCCAATTCATGGCCTTTTTTGCTGTTGTAGTTGGTGTACCAGATCAGCTCGTTTTCCATGAGCTCTTTGAGCAAAACAATCCGAGTGCTGGGTTGTAGATCAATGCCGACCGTTGCAAGCGTCATGGCCGAGGGCTCGGGTATTTGAGTTTGCACCGCCTCCTCAAGCCATTTGCCAAAGAGCACATTGGGGTTGGCATCGGCGTGGTCCAGGTTCAATTCACCCTTTTCGTAGTTTTTCCGCATGTCTGCGAGTGCATTTTGGTTCAAGGTGATCTTTCGTTTGGATGAAATTGCAAAGGAGGGGCGACGCCGATTTCGCGATCAATGGGCGCGTTGGATCAATTCAATTTTGTAGCCGTCAGGGTCAGATAAAAATGCGATCAGTGTCTCTCCGCCCTTGACTGGGCCGGGTTCTCTGCTGAGCACAACACCTTTTGATCGAATGTGATCGCAAGTGGCGTAGATGTCCTCAACACCGATGGCCAAATGACCAAAGGCCGTGCCCAAGTCGTAATGATCTACACCATGGTTGTAGGTGAGTTCAATTTCAGCGTGTTCTGGATTGTTGCCAAATCCCACAAAGGCCAGTGAGTACTTCTGCTCATCGCGGTGAGTGACCCTTAAAAGCTTCATGCCCATGACTTGGGTGTAGAACTCAATGGAGCGATCAAGGTTTCCAACCCTGAGCATGGTGTGCAGTAAGAGCATTGATGGTTTTCCGATTCAAAAAATTCAAGACAGACAGTGACCTTTGATTTTAAGCAATATGTTGGCTTTAGTCTTTGACAATTCAGTCGATTTCCCAAAAGGGCGCCTGTGGTACTTGCCCCCATTGAGCCCGGCCCTTGAGATAGGCTAGACTCTTGGTGAAACCCACGCAGTGGGTTGTGTTGAGCTTGATTGTTTTGTGAGGTCTCAAACATGTCAAACATTGAAATTTTGCAAGTTACGCCTTTGCCCGCGTTCTTGATGAACGATCTCCAAGCGCTCTACCATGTTCATGATCATTCGCACATGACTGACCCTTCCGCTTTTGGAAGGATCAGAGCCATCATTGGTTCCAGAGAGGCCAAAGTGGACTTGAAGCTCTTGGCCACTTTCCCTCAAGTCGAATTGATTTCCATTTTAGGCAACGATTACCAAAGCGTCGACGTGCCTGGCGCCATTAAAAAAGGCGTGAAAGTGGCCTACACACCCGATGTGGCCAATGAAGATGTGGCCGATTTGACCATGGGGTTGATCATCGGATTGATCAGAAAACTGCCTCAAGCCGATCGATTCGTGAGAAATTCAGATTGGGTCGATGGTGAGTTTTCTGTGACCAAAAGGGTCACGGGTTTGCGTTTGGGCTTGATTGGATTTGGCGCTTTGGGGCAAGCCGTCGCTAAACGCGCTCAAGGCTTCAACATGCGTGTCAGTTATTTTGACAAAGCTCCTGTGACAGGTTTTGAGGAGTCGTGGGTGGCGCAATCCAGGACATTGGCCGAACAAGTTGATGTCTTGGTGCTTTGTGTTCCTCCCGAACAGGGCGATGTGAGCGCCAATGCTGCCTCTGAGGTCATCGTCGATCAAAGCCTCTTGGATGCTTTGGGGTCCAAGGGGTATGTGGTCAATGTCACCCAGCCGCAACTCATTGACCAATCATCTCTCATCAAGGCTTTACAGAGCAAAAAGATCGCTGGTGCTGCCTTGGATGTGTTTGCCTCAGAGCCCAAAATTGCCGCTGAATTCAAGTCCTTGCAAAATGTGGTGCTCAGCCCCCACATCGGCTCAGCCACTGAGGAGGCGAGGCGATTCATGGCTCAATTGGCCGTCGCCAATTTACAGTCGCACTTTACACAAGGCACGCTGTTGACGCCCGTGCCTCAGATGGCCCTCTTGGCGCCTCCCAGCCCTCTATGAGCCCCTTGCAGGTGTCTTTGTAATTAAACTGTCACATCGCTGACTTACTATCAATTGATGGGTGGGTTTTCCACTTGTCATTTGTTCAAAAGCGATCCTTGGCTCGCTCTAATCTTCAGCGATGCTCGTCCCTCCATTTTCTTCACAGCCACATGCACTCAAGTCTCGTCTTAGACTTTTGGGCTGGATCTTGGGCGCATTGACCTTGACCCATGCGCATGCTCAACGGGTGGGCTCAGACACCGATACCCCGGTTTGGGTGCCCAGTGTTCAACGTGACGTCGCAGGGATGGATTCAAATTTTTTGACTTCAATAGCAGATGCACCTTGGTGGTCTGCAAAGGGGCAAGTCACGGTCGTGAACCAGACGAATGGTGGGTTTGGAGCCAAATACAGCGGCGACAACAGTCTCACCAATACTCGCTCGACAAAGCAAACTTTCGACACCACACTCTACTTGGGATTGAGGTTGTGGAATGGCGCGGAGTTTTACCTCAATCCTGAAATTGACCAAGGTTTTGGCCTGAGCAACACAGTGGGTGCTGCGGGTTTTCCAAGCGGTGAGGCCTACAAAGTGGGTGCTCAAAATCCTTATTACAGGCTACCCAGGGTCTTTTTGAGGCAAACCATTGATTTGGGTGGTGAGAGCTTTCACATGGACGACCAGGCCAATCAGATGGAGAAAACCATCACGGTCAACAACCTCACCTTGACCTTGGGCAAGTTCTCAGTGGTTGATGTCTTTGACACAAATACCTATGCGCATGACCCAAGGTCAGATTTTTTCAACTGGACCGTGGTGGAGGCTGGCGCCTTTGACTATGCGGCCGATTCTTGGGGCTTCACGCAAGGCGCAGCTCTTGAGTGGACCCAAGACTGGTGGACCATTCGGGGCGGATATTTCGCCTTGTCTACGCAACCCAACAATGAAAAAATCGATACCCAGTTTGATCAGCATGAGTGGGTCGCTGAGTTTGAGGAACGACACCAAATTGCCGAGAGACCTGGTAAATTCAAATTTTTGAGTTTTGTCAACAAAGGCTACATGGGTCTTTATGCGGATGGCGTGAAGTACGCAGCCTTGGGTGGAGGTGCTCCCGACACTTCAAAGGTGAGAAAAATGAACCAGCGCTCTGGTTGGTCGCTCAATTTTGAGCAAGAGATGAGCGACGATTTGGGACTCTTTGTTCGCTACAGTCAAAACGACGGTGCAAAGGAGGCTTTTGATTTCACCGAAGTGAATCAATCTTTATCCTCAGGACTTTTGCTAAAGGGAAGTGCTTGGAAGCGCCACAATGACAGTTTGGGGCTGGCGTGGGTGAGCAACCGCTTGAGTCAGGATGCTCAAAGTTATTTCAAAGCCGGCGGCATGGGCATTTTGATTGGTGACGGTGGTCTGTCTTACGCCAATGAGATGATCACTGAAGTTTTCTACAACTTGGTGTTCAATGATTCTTTGAGCATGGCGCTTGATTATCAAAACATCAAAAATCCGGCCTACAACCAAGACCGAGGTCCTGTGAACATCTTGGGAGTGAGATTGCATGCAAGTTTCTAAGTTCAACTTTGGGCTCAAGCGCATGTTTGCTCAAAGTCTGATTGGGCTCATGGGTGCTTTGAGCTTATCTGCTCCAGTTGCGCATGCCAATTCGGACATATTGGGAGCAGGTGCTACCTTTGCTCAGCCCATCATCGACACTTGGTTGTATGCTTTTCAAAAGGCTCAGCCCTTGAGGGCCGAATACCAAGCCGTGGGCTCTGCAGAAGGCATCAGGCGCATCACCTCTAGGACCGTTGACTTTGCCGTCACCGACATTGCGCTCACACAGTCAGAGTTGGTTCACGACGACTTGTTTCAATACCCACTGGTGGTGAGTGGCATCACGCCCGTGGTGAACTTACCCGGAGTGCCCACGAATTCACTCAAGATCACGCCCACACTCTTGGCCAAGATCATGATGGGGGAGTTGACGGAGTGGGACGATCCTGCTTTGAAAGAGATCAATCCAACCCTCTCCTTGCCCTCGATGCCCATTTTGGTGGTGCACAGGCAAGAGGGTTCGGGCACGACTTTTACGTTCACACACTATTTGGCGCAAGTCAGCGAAGAGTGGGACAAACGCTTTGGCATCGGTTCTCAAGTGATGTGGCCCATTGGCATGTCTGTGAAAGGCAATGTGGGCATGGCCATGGCCGTCAAAGCCACCCCTGGCTCCATTGGTTACATTGAATACATGTATGCCAAGCAGCATCAGCTCAATACACCACTGCTTCAAAACGCAGCCCAGCAATTCGTCTCTCCATCATTGAGAACATTTGAGCAAGCGGCAAGGCAAGCGCAATGGTCTCGCCCATCTTTTTATCAAAGTCTCACCAACTTACCCGGTGCCCAAAGTTGGCCCATTGTGGGTGTTTCTTACCTCATCGTTCACAAATTGCAAAACGACTTGAACGATGCCCGTGAAACCTTAAAATTGCTCAACTGGATCTACAGCAATGGAGCTGCCTTGGCCAAAGAGCAAGATTATTGGTTGGTGGATGATGAGAGTGTTCTCACCCGCGTCAAAGCCGCTTGGGCGCAGATGCGCGACACCAAAGGTCAACTGGTGCTAAAACCATGAGCAGTCAAAACGCCAACCGAATGTGCACTCACTTTGTGAGCAAATCAAGTCTCATTTTGGGCCTTGCTTTGCTGTTGGGTTCATCCTTTGTCTGGGGCAAAGGAGCGCCCATCACTCATCAAACGGCAAAGGATTTCAAAAATCTCATCATCCAAGGCGAGCGCCCTGAGATTGTGGCTTGCATGGCAGCCACCTTGCATGAGGTCAAGAACATCAAGACTTATGAGGCTTTTCGTTGGACCGAAGGCACTTCCAAAACAGCATTGATGCATGAAAGAGAAATGGACGGACACTTGCTCAGAAGCATCACGCTTCAAGCGCAAGCCATTTTGAGCAGTCAGTCCTTCTTTGATTTGGTCTCTCCCATCCAAGTTCAATGTGAACAGTTCGATGAGGGTTACCCCAAGGTTCGCATCACTTTGGTCCAGTAAAGCACAAAGCCCCTCAAAGGGGCTTTGCATGAGCTCAAGCCGCAAGGACTGAGCATATAGGGAGATGGGCGCTTGGGTTTTTAGCGACCAAATCCTCCTCGGTTGCCCCCACCACCGCCAGGACCTCTTTTTGCACCAAAAGAGCCGCCGGGTTTGGGGCCACCTCTTCCGCGGTTACCACCGCCTCCACCACCACCACGGCGCTCGCTCATCAAATCCACACTTGTGCGAGTTGGGTCCGGCGTTCTGCTGGATTTGTTCTGAGTTTTGTGTCCAAAAGCATTCACGCCATTGTGGGTTCCCAAATGAGCATTCTCTCTGGGTTGGAAGTCATCGTCGTGCATTGGGTTGGCGCGGGGCTGAGAGAATCCAGCATTGCCATCAGGATGGCGCTGTCTTTGAGGCGCATCAGAATGAGCATTGAATGGATTGCGACCCCCATCGCGAGAACCTCCCCCGTTGGAGCGGTTGGAAGGACCTCTTGGATTTTGTGAGCGGTTTTGACCTGGGTTGGGACCCGAGCGTGGTCCTCTTGGAGCCTGTGCTTGTCCTTCCCTGCCTTCACCATATGCTCGCTCAGTCTTCACGTCTCCGTTGGGGCGTGAGGGGCGTTGTGAACGGTCGGAGTTGGGATGATTGGGTCTACCTCTGGCGGGTTGAGCGCCTTTTTTCTCTCGAATGCGCTCCATCATCTCAGAGCGTGCAGCCTTGGCCGCTGCAGCCATCACTTCTCTGGAGGGTGGGCGACCCAGGCCTCCCCAAATGGTTTGTCTGCCCATTGCAATGGGTTCGGCTTTTTCTCCGGGTTCGGGCGCAAAGCCCTCAATGACTTGAACTTCAATCGTTTGATGAGTGAAGTGCTCAATGTCTTTCATGAAGCCCTCTTCATCCAAGGACACCAAGCTCACTGCTTGACCATCAGAGCCAGCTCGGCCAGTGCGACCGATGCGGTGAACATAGTCTTCGCTCACGTTGGGAATTTCATAATTGACCACATGTGGCAACTCATCAATGTCAATGCCTCGTGCAGCGATGTCAGTGGCCACCAAGGCTTTGATGTCTCCAGATTTGAAGCCATCCAAAGCTTGTGTTCTTGCAGATTGGCTTTTGTTGCCGTGCAAAGCCATGGCATTGATGCCATTTTTTTGCAGGTAATCGGCCACTGAATTGGCGCCAAACTTGGTGCGCGTGAACACCAGAACTTGACTCCAGTTGTTGCTTTGGATGATGTGGGCCAAAAGCGCTTTTTTCTTGCCGCGACCAACGGGGTGAATCAACTGGGTGATGCGCTGAACGGTGGTGTTGGGAGGCGTGACTTGAATGCTTTTGGGGTTTTTGAGCAAGTTCTCAGCGAGTTCCTTGATCTCGTTGCTGAAGGTTGCAGAAAACAAGAGGCTTTGTTTGTCTTTGGGCACGAGCGCCAAGATTTTTTTGACGTCGTGAATGAATCCCATGTCAAGCATGCGATCGGCCTCGTCCAAGATCATGATCTGCACGGTGCTCAAGTCCAAAAAGCCTTGTTGCTCCAAGTCAAGCAGTCGTCCTGGTGTGGCCACCAAAATATCAACCCCTCGTTTGAGTTTGTCGATTTGGGGTTTCATGCCCACACCGCCAAAGATCACAGCTGAGGTGAGTTGGAGGTGTTTGCCGTAATTTCGGACAGACTCCTCCACTTGGGCGGCAAGCTCTCGGGTTGGTGTGAGCACCAAGGCGCGAATGCCGTAGACACCAAATTTATTGTTTGCGCTGCGACTCATGGTGAGTTTGTGCAGCATGGGTAGTGTGAACGCGGCAGTTTTGCCAGTTCCAGTTTGTGCGCCCGCCAACAGATCGTGTCCCTCTAGGACCAGGGGAATGGCTTGAACTTGCACGGGAGTAGGGGTGTCGTAGCCTTGTTCTTGTACGGCTTTTAAGATGGCAGGAGCCAAATTCAATTCTTCAAATTTCATTAGGTGAGCGTCCTTCATTGGACGCGTGGGTCGGTCATCATTGCCCTTTGATGAAAAGGCATCCAGAAAAGTGACCGGAAAACTAAAGGGTGGGCAGAAAGTGACCAGGGAATTCTGGCATTGGGCCCCAGCAGGAACGCTGATATTTAGGCGACTGGTTGCCTAAACCCAAATGGATTTTCTCACGAAATGGCCCCTCATAGCGATCAAATAGCAATTTCTTGAGCAAAAAACCAACATTGCTTGGGGTCTTGGTTTGAGTTTTTGGCTGTAAGGGAGCCTTTGGGCTTGAAAAAACCTCCCCACGCATGATGGACATTTGACTTTGGGCCCGCAGCTTGAGGAAATGCTCAAAATGAGTGAAGGTGTGGGCACAAAGGTGATAGAGTACTTGACTCGCAAGAGCAGAGATCACAAGTTTTTAGTACAGGAAAATCATCCCCATGGCCCAATATGTATTCACGATGAATCGTGTCGGCAAAATCGTCCCTCCCAAGCGTCACATTTTGAAGGACATTTCGCTCAGCTTCTTCCCCGGCGCCAAGATTGGCGTTTTGGGCACGAATGGTTCTGGAAAATCTACGCTGCTCAAAATCATGGCAGGTTTGGACAAAGAGATCGAGGGTGAAGCCACCCCCATGCCTGGCCTAAAAATAGGGTATCTGCCCCAGGAGCCTGAACTCGATCCCACGCAAACGGTCAGACAAGCGGTGGAGGGTGCGATGGGCGAGGTGCTCGCAGCCAAGAACCGTTTGGAGGAAATTTACGCGGCTTACGCAGAGCCTGATGCAGATTTTGACAAGCTCGCTGCCGAACAAGGCGAGTTGGAGGCCATCATTGCTGCTGCAGGTACAGACAGCGAGCACCAGTTGGAGATCGCAGCAGACGCTTTGAGGTTGCCGCCTTGGGATGCGCTCATTGACAAGCTCTCCGGCGGAGAAAAGCGCCGAGTCGCACTTTGCCGCCTCTTGCTCTCCAAGCCCGACATGCTTCTCTTGGATGAGCCCACCAATCACTTGGATGCTGAATCCGTGGATTGGTTGGAGCAATTTTTGCAACGCTTTTCTGGAACTGTGGTGGCCATCACCCATGATCGTTATTTCCTTGACAACGCAGCCGAGTGGATTTTGGAGCTCGATCGCGGTCACGGTATTCCATGGAAGGGCAACTACAGCACCTGGTTGACCCAGAAACAAGATCGCTTGGAGAAAGAGCAAAAGGGCGAGGAGGCGCGTGCCAAGGCCCTTAAAAAGGAATTGGAATGGGTGCGCCAAAACCCCAAAGGCCGACAAGCGAAAAGCAAGGCCCGTATTGCCAGGTTTGAGGAGCTCTCCAGCTTTGAATACCAGCAAAGGAACGAAACTTCTGAGATTTTCATTCCAGTTGCTGAG
Source organism: uncultured Burkholderiales bacterium (assembly GCA_903865035.1). Lineage (GTDB taxonomy): Bacteria > Pseudomonadota > Gammaproteobacteria > Burkholderiales > Burkholderiaceae_C > Limnohabitans. The sequence goes on from CAIPII010000085.1 coordinate 15,282, forward strand.
CGCTTGGGCAACGAGGCCATTGAATTCTTGGGCGTGAGCAAATCCTTTGGCGATCGACTGCTCATTGACAACTTGAGCTTCAAAGTGCCACCTGGTGCGATTGTTGGCATCATCGGCCCCAACGGAGCGGGAAAATCCACACTCTTTAGGATGATTGCGGGTCATCAAAAACCGGATCAAGGTGAAGTCAAAATTGGTACCACGGTTCGCATGGCGTTCGTGGACCAGACCCGTGATGATTTGAGCAACGAAAAAACGGTTTGGGAAGACGTCTCAGGCGGACTGGACATTTTGACGGTGGGTAAGTTTGAGATGGCAAGCCGTGCATATTGCGGTCGCTTCAACTTCAATGGCGGTGACCAACAAAAGAGAGTGGGAACGCTCTCAGGTGGTGAGAGGGGCAGGTTGCACCTGGCCAAGACCTTGATTGCCGGCGCCAATACCCTCTTGCTTGACGAGCCCTCCAACGACTTGGATGTGGAGACACTGCGAGCGCTCGAAGATGCGCTGCTTGAGTTTGCAGGCTGCGTGATGGTGATCAGCCACGATCGTTGGTTCTTGGACCGCATCGCCACTCACATCTTGGCTTGTGAAGGGGATTCACAGTGGTATTTCTTCGATGGCAATTACCAAGAATACGAGGCCGACAAACGCAAGCGTTTGGGTGAAGAGGGCGCCAAGCCCAAGCGTGTCAGATTCAAAGCGCTCAAGTAAAGCGGGTTGAAGTCGTCATGGCCTTGAAGCTCTCTGTGCTTGATCAGTCTGTGGCGGCTCAAGGCGTTCCGCACGGTCAAGTCATCTCTCAAAGCGTTGGCTTGGCTCAGTTTGTGGAGGACTTGGGCTATCACCGTTTTTGGGTGAGCGAGCATCACTCGCACCCCAGCATTGTGGGCACTGCACCTGAGATTTTGATGGCTGCCATCGCAGCCAAAACCAATCGAATTCGAATTGGCAGTGCAGGGGTGATGTTGCCTCACTACGCGTCGCTCAAGGTTGCGGAACAGTTCAGGGTGCTCAATGAATTGGCCCCAGGAAGAATCGATTTGGGTGTGGGTCGTGCACCGGGCAGTGATCAAAGAACAGCGCACGTGCTCAATCCCGATCGCCATGCCTCAGAGCGGTTTCCTCAGCAAATCTTGGAGCTCAAGGCTTGGCTCTCTGGGCACACCATGCCAGTGGGCCACCCTGGGCACGGGGTGTTTGCCTACCCCCAGTCTGAAACCAGACCAGATATTTGGGTATTGGGCTCATCAGACTACGGTGCGCAATTGGCTGCACACCTAGGGCTTCCCTATGCATATGCTCACTTCATCACCGACGGAGCTGGTGTGGATCAAGCCTTGGAGTTGTACCGAGACAACTTCAAGCCCTCTGAGGAAAATCCCAAGCCCCGAGCCGTGGTTTGTGTGTGGGCACTCACTGCAGAAACCGAGGAGCAAGCTCGGTATCAATTTGCAAGTCGTGCTCGTTGGAAATTGGATCGTCAACTTGGACGCATTGGTCCCATGCTCAGCCCCAAAGACGCTGTGGCTTCTTTTTCAGAGGCCGAGAAACCCCACTTGAGAGCGCTCGAACAAAAGGCTCTCATTGGAGACCCCCAGCAAGTGTCTCAAAAACTCAATGATTTGGCTCATCGTTTGGATTTGGAGGAGTTGGCGGTGATCACTTGGGCGCATGATCACGCTGTCCAAAGGGCTTCTTATGCCTTGCTCTCCAAAGCGTTGGATCTTAAAAAAGAATCGCCCAAATTTGCGTAAAGCTCCAGTTGTAGATCAATGGACTTGAGCGGGTTCAGTGCGACCTCGTTTTCTAAAACTTGCATCATTTCGCGCTCTAAATACCAAGGTCTTCTCTACGACTTAGAATTGAGCCCTTATGAATCAAAGTGTCATTGAATTTCAAGCCAGTTGTGCGCTGCCCACCGAGTGGGCCACTTTTGAACTGCATGCTTTCAAAGAGGTGAGCTCAGGCAAGGAGCACTTGGCCATTACCTTGGGGCAAGTGGGCGCAAGTGAGCCTGTTTTGGCCAGGATTCACTCGGAGTGCATGACCGGTGACACTTTGTTCAGCCTTCGTTGCGACTGTGGTCCACAACTCAAAAGTGCTTTTGAGAAAATTGCCAAAGAAGGTCGAGGCATTTTGCTCTACCTTCGCCAAGAGGGAAGAGGCATTGGCTTGGTCAACAAGATCAAGGCCTACCAGTTGCAAGAAAAAGGTGCAGACACGGTTCAAGCCAATCGCCTCTTGGGATTCAAAGATGACCAACGCAACTACGACGTTTGCAAAGGCATGCTCGAGCATTTTCAAATTCGATCACTCAAACTGCTCACCAACAACCCTGACAAAATCATTGCCATTGAGGAGTTGGGTTTTGAGGTATTGAGGACCGAGCATCACGTTGGCATGAATCCCTTCAACGCCAATTACTTGGAAACCAAGGAGGTCAAAATGGGCCACTTGCTCTCGCTCTCCGAAGTCCTGGGTTCAAAGGACTGAATCACCACACAGGTTAGGGGGTTGAGGTCTCACGTGAGAATTGAAACATCGGTGTCTTCGATGTAGCGGCGGGCCAGTTCCTCTGCCTCAGATTCGTCGCTCCCACAGGTCATCACATAGCCCAAGCGCGCTGCATTTTCAAATGCAGGCATCACAGAGTCTCCCACCTGTTTTAAGAATTCAACGCATTTCACATTTGGATCTGACCATTGGGGAGGCGTGATGCTCTCAATCACACCACTGACTGGAGAGGTGAACCAACGCGACACGGCCACTTGGTGGGTGGAGTTTTCTAGCAAGTCTTTGGGCCAACGACCCAGGTGAATGTCAATCAAGTCAGAGTGTGTCGAACGGTTCATGGCAAAGCCAACCAGACGAGCGATTTTTGCACCCACGAGTCTAGGGTTGATTTCGATGAGTCTGGGCCCCTCGCTTGTCAACATCATCTCAATGTGTGTTGCACCACAATCAAAGCCCACAGCATCCAAAATGGAGAAGACATAGCGTTCGAGCTCGATGTGCGCTTGTGTCCTGGGTGTGAAGCATCCACCTTCAATGGCAAACGAGGGGGGAGGGAACATTTTTTTGACATTGACACCCAAAAATCGATGTTCACCCTTCAAGCTGAAGGTGTCGACCCCTATGAAACTGCCTTGCATGTAACGCTCCAGCAGCAAGCGATCGTTGGCCATGACGCCCAATCCGTAGTCTGCTCTTGAGGGCAGCATGATCTCAATTGGACTCACCAACGGGTCAAGATCCAACTCAGTTTGCAAGACCACGACATTTTGTGATCCATAGCCGTCTGCGGGTTTGATGAGAACGGGCAAGCCCAAGCGACTCACGGCATCTTTGATCTCTTGAGTGGTGGTGGCCAGTTCAAAGGGTGGTTGGGCAATGCCATGTTTTGCCAATCGGGCCCTGACATTGAATTTATCTCTCAAGAGTACGGCACTTTCTGGGTTCAAATACCCAAGGCTTAAGGCACTGGCAATTTTTGAGGCTTCAAGCAACCGAATTTCAATCAAGCAAAGTACCGCGTCCAGGGCCCTTTTTTGATTTGACGCAAGCACCGCTTTGAGCACCTCATCCCATTCAAAGCCTTTGACCTCAATGAGCTCGTGCGCTTGATCTAAGAATGCCTTGATCCTGGGTTGGCTCAAGTACAAATTCAAATCCGAGGTCAAGAATACGAAGCTGTCACCTCTGTCGAGCGCAGCTTGTAAAACATCGGTGTCGTTCCCGCCGGGTAAATCGATGACGAGCAAATGAGACATGAGGGGACCTGAGAAGCTGATGGTGAGTCATCACTTTAGCAGACTGGATCGAGGGGTTGTGCTCTTGAAATTGATCCAGAGCAAAGAAGGGTTGGAAAACTTTACAAAACTTACATTCAAGTTGAAGGGAAAAATTCCGATTAAACCAATGTAGAGGTGTTCATAGACTTCATTTTGGGTCTGAAAACTCTCAAAGAGGAAATCGTCATGGGAATGAGAATCGGATCAGGTGCAGGGGCCGCGCCCCAAGCCATTCAAAGCAGCGTTGCGCAGTGGCAGCAAGCCAAGGTGGCTCCACAAGCTCCCGCTCCTGCGAGCCCAGCAGCACCAACCGCGCAATTGATTGCCACCCTCACCAAGGGCAACAACGTCAACACCTACGCGTAAGTGGGGACCCACTCACCCCTAAGGTTGAGTGGGAATTTGCGACAGTTCCAGCACAAAAGGATTTTGTGTTGGGCTTGCTCACGTTTGGCAACAGGCAGCCCTTGGATTCACGCTCACAGTCGCTCAAAAATCGCAGCGATGCCTTGACCACCACCAATGCACATGGTCACCAAGGCATAGCGACCTTGGATGCGATGCAATTCGTGGATGGCTTTGACGGTGATCAATGCACCGGTTGCTCCGATGGGGTGACCCAGCGAGATGCCGGAGCCGTTGGGGTTGACCTTTTCTGGATTGAGTCCCAAGTCTTTGATGACCGCACAGGCTTGTGCGGCAAAGGCCTCATTGGCTTCAATCACATCCAAGTCGTTGACGCTTAGACCTGCTTTTTTGAGGGCTGCAAGGCTGGCAGGCACGGGTCCGATGCCCATGTATTTGGGCTCAACGCCAGAATGGGCGTAACTCACCAAGCGAGCCATGGGATGGAGTCCTCGTGAGTGTGCCGTTTGTGAATTCATCAACACCAAGGCGGCTGCGGCGTCGTTGATGCCAGATGCGTTGCCAGCGGTCACGGTTCCATTTTCTTTGATGAAAACGGGCTTGAGTTTGCCAAAGTCCTCATTCGTTGCATTCAACCTCACGTGTTCATCGGTTTGCCACGATTCCACGCCTTTGCGCGACTTCAGCTCCATGGGCACGATTTGCTCCTTGAAGTAACCATTCTCAATCGCTTTTTGAGCTCTGTGGTGGCTTTGAAGTGCAAGTGCATCTTGCATCTCGCGGGTGATGCCCCATTTTTGGGCCACATTCTCAGCTGTCACCCCCATGTGAATGCGCTCAAAGGGGTCGTGCAAAGCGCCAACCATCATGTCCACCAAAGTGGAGTCTCCCATGCGCTGACCAAAGCGATTGGAGTTGCTGATGAAGGGTCCTCTGCTCATGTTCTCTGCACCAGCTGAAACTGCAATTTGAGTGTCACCGAGCTGTATGGACTGTGCGGCACAGACCAAAGCTTGAAGTCCTGATCCGCACAAGCGATTGACGTTGAAGGCGGTGACACTGGGCAAGCAACCAGCGTTGATGGCGCTCACGCGTGAGAGGTACAAATCACTGGGTTGAGAGCTCACCACATGACCCATGACCACTTGTTCAACATCCTTGGGCTCAATCTTTGCGCGTTCAATGGCATGACGAACCACCGTTGTGGCCATGTCTGCGACTGGTGTGTCCTTTAAACGTCCACCAAAGGTGCCTATTGCAGTTCGAACAGCGCTTGTGATGACAACTTCATGCATGGTGGATCCTTTGCAGATTTAGGTATGTAGGGATATTGAACATTCTAAGCATGCCATCAGGGCTTGCCAATATGGGAGAAACCTGGCACTTCATGCCACTGTAGGGCGCGAAGGATGCGAAGACTCTCTTGTGAGGTCGCAGGTTTGTCGTGCTCGTCTTGATGACCTTTTGTACTTGTGGGTTGGGTGGGCAATGGCCCTGGGGTCTGAATGCACAACTGTTCTTGGCTCAAGGGGTCATTGAGGGTGAGACGCCATGCATGCAACAAAAGACGAGAGCTGGCAGATGCCACCTCTTGGGGGGCATACAAGCGATCCCCCCAGATGGGGTGTCCAATGGCTTGAAGGTGCACTCTGATTTGATGTGTTCTGCCGCTCAAGGGTTCGATCTCAAGCAGTGAGCATTGTTCGTTGTTTGCCCAGACTCTGAAGCGCGTTTGACTGGGTTTGCCATCTGCATGCACACATCTTTTGGGGCGATCAGGCCAGTGTGCGTGAATAGGCAGATCAATGGTTTTCCACGTCGAGCCAATTTCAACCTTGCCGCTGACCACCGCCAAATAGCGTTTTTGGATGGATTGGTTGGCAAACGCAATAGACAGCGTTCGGTGATGTTCAGCCCCTTTGGCCATCACGATGAGGCCTGAGGTCGCTTGGTCCAATCGATGCACACTCAGAACGTTGGGGCCTCTTACCGCTTGAACTCGACCCGTCAATGAATCTTGATTCTCTGGACCTTTACCCGGCACAGACAATAGGCCACTGGGTTTGTCCAGCACCAACAATTGATCGTTTTCAAAGACAACACAAAAGGTCTTTTCAAATTGCGAGGGCAGCAAAGCAATGGGTTCAAAGGCGAGTGATTCATGCGCAATGGCTGCGCAAGGGAGCACAAAACCCGTTTGTCTCTCCTCCTGGCTCAACCCCGGCCATTCTGTGGTGTAGCTGACCTTTGGATTGCTTTGCATGCATTGCAGCAAGCAAGTGCGGCAAGTGCCATTTTCACAACTGCTGGGAAGATCTAGGCCTTGTGCTCGAGCACTTTGAAGCAGTGTCTCGTCTTGAGTACTGCTCCATTGAAGCACATCGCTGGAGTTCTTCTTTCTCAGTTGGTGGATGAACCTCGTCATGCAGGCGTGGCCGTGGATTGTTGTAGTGCCCAATTCAAATGCTCTTGGACCAATGGACTGGGATGGCTTGAGCGCTTGCTCAGTGCCGCACGGATGTCTTGGTGTGTTTGCGTGCTCAACTTGTTGTCACGCAACGCGTTTCCAAGGGCTATGCATAGGTTTCTGAGCCACCTCTCAAAGCCAATTCTTCGAATGGGAGACCCTTCTGTGTGGCGAAGAAATTGTTCTTCGTTCCACGTCCAATAAGTGAGCAAGGACTGGTGGGTCAAATGTGTTTTCGCATCAAAATCGGGCAAAGGAGTGCGCTTGGCAAATTTATTCCAAGGACAGATGAGTTGACAATCATCGCACCCATAGATTCGATTGCCCATCAGGGGTCTGAGTGAGACATCGATGGAGCCGGGGTGCTCAATGGTCAGATATGAAATGCATCGCCTTGCATCAAGCAAGTAGGGTTGCACAATGGCTTGGGTTGGACAGATGTCTATGCAAGCTGTGCAACTCCCACAGTGAGAGTCGGATTCGGGGGGAGGGGGTTTTGAGGCGAGATCAACGCTCAGGTAGATCTCTCCCAAAAAAAACATCGAACCTCCATCGCGATTAAGCAAAAGCGTGTTCTTGCCACGCCATCCAAGACCCGCTTTTTTCGCCAATTCAACCTCCATCACGGGAGCCGAGTCGGTGAACACTCGGTAGCCCAAGGGGTTGAGTTCTCGCTCCATGAAGTTGGCCAGTTCTTGAAGCCTTTGACGCAGCACTTTGTGATAATCGCGTCCTCTGGCGTACACGCTGATCACACCTTGCTCAGGCTGGTTGAGAGATTCCCATTCGCGGTCGATCCAACTCTCATCTGAGTTGGGTAGGTAATTCATGCTTGCACTCACAATGCTCAGTGTGCCAGGGAGCAACTCAGCGGGACGTGTGCGTTTGGTGCCATGTTTGCTCATGAACGCCATCTCGCCGTTGAAGCCTTTTTCCAACCAGGCCAAAAACGCAGGCTCAGCTTCAGAAATATCCGCAGTGGTGATGCCGATTTGCGAAAATCCAAGCGAAAATCCAAAGGCCCTGATTTTTTCGACGAATGCTGTTTGATCTAACAAAACGGATGACCCTTGACGATGAGCGAAGTTCACGAATTAAAGCTATTGTGGCCCAATGAGGACGCAACGCTTGATTTTGCCCAAAAACTAGCCCTTGAACCAGGTTTGAGTAACGCTTGTGTTGCGTTGGTGGGGGATTTGGGGGCTGGCAAGACCACTTTTGTGAGAGCTTTGCTCAGGGCCTTAGGTGTCAGTGGCACCATCAAGAGTCCAACTTATGCTTTGCTTGAATCCTACCAGCTTGAGCGATTGGGCCAAAAATGGGAAATCTCACACATGGATTTTTACCGTTTCACGGACCCCTCTCAATGGGAGGAATCGGGCTTCAGGGATGTCTTTGTTTCTGCGGGATTGAAACTCTACGAGTGGCCAGAGAAAGTGGCATCCCTTTTACCCAAGGCCGATTTGGAGATCATGATCCAAGTCAGCGCAGACGGCTCAAGGGAGGTGACCTTGCGATACAACCCCTTGACTTTCCTTTTCGACAAGTGCGCAGGTCAGGTCACAAAATGAATGCTTCAGCTCGAAGACTGGGCCGAAGGGCCTTACTTCAACAAACTGGGCTCATGGCTTTGAGCTTGGGTGTGAGTGATTTGGCCAAGGGTGCCACCATTTTGGCGGTACGGGTGTGGCCTGCCAAGGAGTACACCCGTGTCACCATTGAGTCCGATTCGGCTTTGCAAAGCCAACCCCTCTTGATTGACAACCCTCCTCGAATGGCCTTGGACATTGTTGGTGTTGATTTAAATCCTGCACTTCGAGAATTGGTGGGTCAAATCCAAGCCGATGACCCCTACATTTCTGGAGTTCGAGTAGGGCAGTTTTCTCCAGGTGTTGTTCGTTTGGTTTTTGATTTGAGACAAATGGTTTTGCCTCAAGTGTTTAATTTAACGCCCATCTCCAATGAAAGGCTCAACCAAGCGCATTACGGCAATCGGTTGGTCGTTGATCTCTATCCCACTCAA
>CAIPII010000086.1 GCA_903865035.1 uncultured Burkholderiales bacterium
AGACAACCGCGCCCCTGCGGGCTTGCGCCAGGACAAACCGCGCCAATTTTCCCGACACGGGATGCAGCGCTGCGTGGTGCCGACGGCGAGACTCGAACTCGCACGGCTTTCGCCACTACCCCCTCAAGATAGCGTGTCTACCAATTTCACCACGACGGCTTACCTTCAATCCAGTTGACCAAAGTATTGACCAACTGGCATAAAAACAACTATGTAGTTTACCCTGAAAAACGCATGATCAAGAGAAACAAAGTTTGTTTTTTTCACTCATAAAGAGAGAAAACAAATTTATTTTTTTGGAATTTGATCCGCAGCGCTTGCATCCTTGGATGGCGCTGACTTTTCAACATCCCGGCCCTGAGCTGAAGGCTTCTCAGTGGTATTGCCTGGAATCAAAGAATCTGGTGTTGCAGGTTTAGCAGGCACTTGCAGCTGAACATTCTCAAGCACACTGCCCGCACTTGGCGCTTCTCTTTTTGCTCCACCCAAATACGCCAATGCCAAAGTACACACGAAGAAAACTCCAGCCAAGACAGCCGTGCTTCTAGAAAGAAAGTTAGCACCACCAGATGCACCAAACAAACTACCAGAACTGCCCGAGCCAAAAGCTGCCCCCATGTCAGCACCTTTGCCATGCTGTATCAAGATGAGACCAATCATCGACAAAGCCGATAACACTTGAACGATCAAGATGATTTTTGACAATAAATTCATTTTTTCTTCTCCAGTTCAAACCTCAAGCAATGGCGCTTGAGACAATTTTCAAAAAATCTTCCGGCACCAGTGAAGCGCCACCAATCAAACCCCCATCAATATCTGTCATCGACAAGAGAGCTCTTGCGTTTGAGGGGTTCATGCTCCCACCATACAAGATACGAGTTTTATAGCCCAAAGGACCCTTGGCCAATAATTCTTGACGAATGAAAGCGTGCACCTCCTGTGCTTGCTCAGGGGTAGCCGTCAGCCCGGTTCCAATGGCCCAAATGGGCTCATATGCCACCACAAGTCTTTCAAGGTCGCTTGGCTCAATTTTGGACAACAAGGCATCGACTTGGTGTTTGATGACCTCAAACGTTTTCAAACCTTCGCGATCACTCAAACTCTCGCCCACACAAACAATGGGCGTCAAATTTGAGCTCAAAACTTTGACCACTTTTTGGGATATGAGCTCATCCGTTTCACCAAACCATTGACGACGCTCGGAGTGGCCCAAAATCACACTGCGCAAATTCATCTCCGCCATCATGGGAACACTTACCTCGCCGGTGAATGCACCCTTGTCATGTTCGTTCACATTTTGTGCCCCAACAACGATGGGCAAAGACGACTTACGGATCAACTCACTCATCTGCAACCAGTAAGGAGCAGGTACACAAAGCATGATTTGTGGCCCACCTTCAAACTCAATCCCTTGCGTTTTACTGGCCTGCACAAAGCCTTTGATCCAAGCCTCATTGGCAGCCAATGAAGCATTCATTTTCCAATTGCCCGCGATCAGTGAATGTCTCATGATGACTTGTGTTCCCAATCTAAAAGAATCTTACCCACATGCTGATTGCTCTCCATCAGAGCATGCGCACTGGCTGCAGAAGTGGGTTGCATCGCATCAAACACCTTGTGTATCACTGGCTTGATTTGACCCGCCTCTAACTTTGGCCAAACATGAGCCAATAAATTTTGCGCAATCGCACCCTTAAAAGCAATGGGCCTGGGTCTCAAAGTGGAGCCCGTCAGGGTCAATCGCTTTCGAAGAATCAAACCTGCATTGACTTGCGCCTCGATTCCCCCTTGCACAGCAATGATCACCAAACGGCCGTCCTCAGCGAGTAACTCGATTTCTTTGGACACGTAAGCGCCGGCGACCATGTCAAGAATCACATTGACGCCCTTGGGAGCCAGTGATTTAACCGCTTGGGCAAAATCCTCTTTTTTATAATTGACAGCATGATCAGCACCCAAAGCAAGGCAAGATTCGCACTTCTCATCACTACCTGCTGTTGCAATCACAGTGGCCCCAAAGGCCTTCGCCATTTGAATCGCAGCCACTCCAATGCCACTGGTACCACCTTGAACCAAAAAGGTTTCTCCGGCCTTCAATAAACCGCGATCAAAGACATTGCTCCAAACGGTGAAGAAGGTCTCTGGCAAGCTAGCCGCCTCGATGGCACTCAAACCCTTTGGAATGGGTAAACACTGAGCCAATGGTGCCACGCACCACTGTGCGTAGCCGCCACCTGCCACCAATGCACAAACCGCATCTCCCAATTCAAGACCCATTTGAGCCAAGACTTGAGGGTCTGCATCCTCAATGATGCCGGCGATTTCAAGACCGGGAAGATCCGAGATCCCAGGTGGCACTGGATAGTTACCCTTGCGCTGTAAAACGTCTGGACGGTTGATACCACTGGCTTGAACGCGAATGAGCGCCTCCCCAACGGAAAATTGGGGCTTGGGACGATCGACCAAGTGCAGCACATCAGGCGCACCGAAATCGGAAATTTCAAAAGCTTTCATGCAATAGATCCATTTGAAGCACCCAAGGCCTAAAGACTCAGGCTTTGGGGAGCGTTCAATGCAAGATCACTCAGAACGGTTATCGTGCCTGTGATCGGAGCCATGGTCATGGGCGTGACCGTGGTCGTGTGAGCCTTCTTGGTGAGGTGCTTGTGCGGGCTCTGGTCTATCCATCAAAGCCTTCATGGACAACTTGACGCGTCCCTTTTCATCGGTCTCAAGCACTTTGACGCGAACAATTTGTCCTTCGGTCAAAACGTCTGTGACTTTGGCAATGCGCTCATGGCTGATTTGACTGATGTGCAGCAAACCATCTTTACCAGGCAACAAATTCACCAAGGCACCAAAATCGAGAATTTTGGTGATGGGGCCTTCGTAAATCTTGCCGATTTCAACCTCAGCCGTGATCTCTTCAATGCGTCGTTTGGCCTCTTGAGCCTTGGCTGTGTCTGCAGAAGCGATGGTGATGGTACCGTCCTCAGCAATGTCAATTTGCGTGCCTGTCTCTTCTGTCAAAGCACGAATCGTGGCGCCACCTTTACCAATGATGTCTCTGATTTTCTCAGGATTGATCTTCATGGTGTACAGACGTGGAGCAAAGTCACTCACCTCTTGGTTGGGTTGACTCATGGTTTGTTGCATGATGCCCAAGATGTGCATACGAGCTTCTTTGGCTTGAGCCAGAGCAACTTGCATGATTTCTTTGGTGATGCCTTGGATCTTGATGTCCATTTGCAAAGCAGTGATGCCGTTTGTGGTACCCGCAACCTTGAAGTCCATGTCGCCCAAGTGATCCTCATCGCCCAAAATGTCTGTGAGCACTGCAAAACGACTACCGTCTTTGATCAAGCCCATGGCGATTCCAGCAACGTGGGCCTTCATGGGTACACCTGCATCCATCAAGGACAAGCAACCACCGCAAACTGAGGCCATGGATGATGAGCCGTTGGACTCTGTGATCTCAGACACCACACGCATGGTGTAGGGGAAATCAACTTTGTCAGGCAAACAAGCCACCAAGGCTCGCTTGGCCAAACGACCGTGACCGATTTCACGACGCTTTGTGCTTCCCATGCGTCCAACCTCACCCGTGGCAAACGGAGGCATGTTGTAGTGGAACATGAAACGATCTTCGAACTCACCCGCCAAGGCGTCGATGCGCTGTGCGTCGCGCTCAGTGCCCAGGGTGGTCACGACCAACGCTTGTGTTTCACCCCTTGTAAAGAGTGCTGAGCCATGGGTGCGTGGTAAAACGCTGTGGCGAATTTCAATGGGACGCACGGTACGTGTATCACGTCCATCAATACGAGGCTCACCTTCCAAGATTTGCGAACGAACGATGCGAGCTTCAATATCAAAGAGCATGCCCTCGACTTTGACCGCGTCAAACTCGATTCCAGCAGTAGTTAAACCAGCCATTGTGTCAGCATATGCGGCTTTGCATGCTTGTGTGCGGCTTTGTTTGTTTCTGATTTGGTAAGCGGCTCTCAAAGGCCCCTCAGCAAGTTCGGTGACCTTTGCGATCAATGGCTCATCCTTGGGAGCTGGCGTCCAATCCCAAACAGGGTGACCTGCTTCCTTGACCAACTCGTGAATGGCATCTATGGCAATTTTGCTCTGATCGTGACCGAAAACAATAGCACCCAACATCACTTCTTCAGACAACTGCAATGCCTCTGACTCAACCATCAACACGGCAGCCTCAGTTCCAGCAACCACCAAATCCATGATGCTGTCTTTGCGTTGTGTTTGTCCTGGATTCAAAACGTACTCGCCATTGATGTATCCAACGCGTGCTGCACCCATGGGTCCATTGAAAGGAATTCCAGCAATTGACAAAGCAGCACTTGAGGCAATCATCGCTGCAATGTCTGCATCCACCTCAGGGTTCAACGACAGAGTGTGAATGACCAAATGAACTTCGTTGAAAAATCCCTCAGGGAACAGTGGTCGAATGGGGCGATCGATCAAACGACTGGTGAGCGTTTCGTGCTCACTGGGCTTTGCTTCGCGCTTGAAAAAGCTTCCAGGAATCTTTCCTGCAGCGTATGTTTTTTCAATGTAATCGACAGTCAATGGGAAAAAGTCTTGTCCTGGCTTGGCAGACTTAGAGGCCACAACGGTGGCGAGCACCACTGTGTCGTCAATGTTGACTAATACTGCACCAGTGGCTTGACGAGCGATTTCGCCCGTCTCCATGGTGACCGTGTGCTGACCCCATTGAAAGGTCTTGGTGACTTTATTGAAAAGTGACATCGTGATAACTCCATAATGAACGGGGTGTGAAGGCCACACCACCAAAGCCCGCAGGGGCCCTCACAGAACACGATGCCATTCCATCAATCTTTGCAAGGGTTTGATCTGCCCAAACATTGATGGAATGACACAGCTTCGCTCCATGACGAGAATTCTCCGCTGCGCAAAAAACCTAACCTAACCTACGCCCAAAGGTGTCACATACAACTTTTGAGCCTCAGATGCATAAAAGCGCCTGAGCTATTAAAAATAACTCAGACGCCCCATGCCAAAAAATACCAATTACTTGCGTAAACCGAGTTTAGCAATCAACGCTGTGTAACGAGCCAAATCTTTGGACTTCAAATAGTCCAACAATTTACGGCGACGACTCACCATGCGAAGCAAACCACGGCGACCGTGGTGATCTTTGGCATGGGTTTTGAAATGGGGGGTGAGCTCATTGATGCGAGCTGTCAAGAGTGCAACTTGCACTTCTGGACTACCAGTGTCATTGGCAGAACGAGCATTTTGCGCAACTACTTGCGACTTATCGAGTGTGGTCATTTTGATTTCCTGATTAATGATTATGACTTGCGCACTTTCTTGGAATGAAGAAAGGCGTGCACTTTGATCGCTCTAAAGCTCCACAAAGCCTTTCAATTATAAAGCATGATTTGCTTTTCTCCAAGTCCACCCTCTCCTCATCCAAAGTGCGCGGTTGATCTCACACC
>CAIPII010000087.1 GCA_903865035.1 uncultured Burkholderiales bacterium
CCTTCCAGCACATAACAAAACATTTCATACAAGTGCTTGACGGGTCTGGTCTTCGCACTTGGAGGCACTTCCAACACATAGTTGGACATGAAGTCACCCGCACCATGGGTATGAGCAAAACAGCCTTTGGCCTCATATCGGTCCCACAGTCCCGTCTCCAATGCCAATAGGTTATGACCAAAGTCCAAATGAATGGGAATCCCCTCGCCTTGAGCCCAATCCTTGTAAGGATCGAGCAACACGCGCGCGTCTTGTACAGCTTCAGAGGAAAGCAACGGGTCAACTGAGTCAGAATTCATAAAAGTAAAGATCCTATGCAAAAAAACAATCGCTTCAATTCAACGACACACTCAAGGTGCAGAGCCTTGGTTGACGAACATCTCATTCCAGACTTTGTCCCACTTCTTGGATTCATCCAAGGTCAATGCAGGATCGATCAATTTATAAGGAAACTGATTAAGGTTACTCTTCACAGACAAACTCGCAGGCACGCGTTGACGCTCTTTGATCAATTCTTGACCATCTTTTGAGAGAATGAAGTCAGCCAAGAGCAAAGCAGCGTGAGGATGAGGTGGATTGGCAGAAATGCCAATGGCTCCTGGCCTAGCCAGAGTTGGCGTCAAGGCCTTCCAACGGATGGGAGCCCCCGCCAAGACCAAGCGTTCAACCGCGTGGTTGTAAAGCGCAACGGCCATGGGAATTTCTCCCGCTGCGACCAATTCAGCCATCAGCGTATGGCCTTTTCTCATTTGTGGCTTTTGAGCTTTCAATTGAGTGAAAAAGGCCATTCCCTCTTTCTCGCCCATGGTTCTCACCATGGCCGCAAACCAATCGCTGTCATCTGCCTCAAGTCCAAGCTTACCCGTCCACTTTGGAGACAATAAGTCTTGGTAAGCGTTGGGCACATCCTCAGCCTTGACCAAACGGGTGTTGTACGCGATGGTGAAGAAATTGAACCGATCGGCCACATACAAACGGCTTTTTACAAAAGCACTCGCAGGAAAGTCTTTGAAAGCTGGGCTATAGAACTCTTGCATGAGTTTTTCTCGAGCCAAAACTTCCATCACAACACCATCGCTTTCAAACAAGTCAGGCGTAAAGCGCCCTGCTCTGGCTTCAGTGACGGCCCTTTGAATCACTTTCTCCCCACTCGAACGCCACATGACAACTTTGATGCCATAGCGCTTTTGAAAAGCATCCACAATGGATTCTGAATCTTTTGGATTTTGCGAGGTGTAGAGCATCACAGTGCCCTCTTTCTTGGCTTCGGCCAATAAATTAGCGTCCCGATCATTGCCCTTGTACATCATCACTTGAGATGCATTGGCTTTATCCGCTGACAAAGTGGGAGCTGCGGGCTCAGCTTGAGCTTGACCAAGCACAAGCAAGGAAATCAAAAACCAAAAGGACTTTACGTTGATCAACTTTTTCACCATTCTTTGTTTTGACTTGCGTCAGTGTTATCTCGATCACCAATAAAAATCTAAGGAAAAAAGGAGCCAAAGTGCTCCTGATTCAACTCATTTTTCACCTTTGATCTTACTTGATAAAAACAAACTCAAAATCGTTTCACAGGCAGGAACAGTCGAGATCAATTGCGCTTGGAGTCTTTGCATTCGTCAGGTCTAAACTGTTAAAGCATTCGATCGGTTTTTTCTCTTCACGCACAAACAGAAAGCTTGCTCATCCATCAGAATTTGCTGGACTCCAAAGTAAATGACAAGACTGTAAGAAAGACAAGCGA
>CAIPII010000088.1 GCA_903865035.1 uncultured Burkholderiales bacterium
GACTCGCGGTTGGACGCACGTTGGTCGCGGTGCTTGAGAACCATCAAAACGAAGACGGATCCATCGACATTCCTGAAGTATTACAAACTTACATGGGTGGATTGACACGCCTGAGCGCTTGAAGCGCATCTCTTGACAATTCAATTCGCACATGTGCAATGCTCTATACTCAAACCGATACGAGCAAGTGTTCTTTTCAATCGCTCTTGGAATCCCCAATGAGTAACTTTTGAGGCCTTGAGCGTGAAGTTTGAGATGACCCGTGAAGCTTTTTTCACCCCCTTTTTTGAGAGTTGATCCATGAGCTTTGATTCCCGCGTGTGCACTCGCTTTGTACTCTTGCTGTGCTTGGTCACAGCTTTAGGACTTTCTTCATGCTCAAGCACCAGTTCGCAATCTTTAAACGAAACTGTGGCGAGTGACTCGGTGATCTTTCAAAGCCTGCCCCCTGGTGCTTTGCCTCCCGGTGCAAAACTCTTGACCGAGCAGACTTTGGTTCTGGGATCTGGCGAGAATTGGGTTGGACGCGTGAACCTGGACATCGGCAAGGACTCTGAGACGGCTTACCGGTATTTCGCACAAGAATACCCAAAGCAAGGCTGGAGCCTTTTGTCCTCCAATCGCGGTCAAGTGAGTCTTTTGATCTTCGTGAAGGACACACGCACCGCATCCATACAAATCACCGAGAACACCGTGCTCTTGCCCGGCAAGGCTGTGATCACCGTGAGCCCTCGAAACACCGGCGTGCCTCCCAGCAACAAGTGAAGATTGATGGGTCAGATGGGTTGTCGTCCAAAGCTCAAAGCTCTCTTTGATCCAGGGCAGCAACGAACATGAGTGCTGCTTCTAGGCCTCTATCAGAACGACTTCAATCTGCACTGGCTCTTCACCAAAGGGGGCTCTCGAGCGAGGCACGCACGCTCTACCTTCAAGCCCTTGAGAACGATCCCGAAGATTTTGACGCAAGGGTGCTCCTCACCGCCCTTGAAGGTCAATGCAAGCATTACGAAGATGCGCTCAAACACATCACCAAAGCTCTAGAGATCGATTCTCGAGACCCCCAACTGCACCACAACCAAGGCTTGTTGCTCTTTGAGCTCTCGCGCTTTGAAGATTCTGTGAGGAGTTTTTCTCTTGCATTGAGTCTTGAGCCAAACTTGCCTCAAACACTCTACAGCCGAGGCAAGGCTTTCGCTCAACTCAGTGATTCAAACCAAGCTCAGCAAGATTTCTTGGCAACCCTTGAATCAGACGCTCATTTTGTGAACGCTTGGATGGAACTGGGCAACTTGCATTTGAAACTTCAGCAGCACGCAAAAGCCACTGAGTGCTTTTGGAAGGGCTTGCTTTGCGAACCCGATCACGCTGCGCTTTGGTGCAATTTGGGTAACGCTTTGACTGCACAGTTGCAAGTAGCCAATGCGATTAAAGCTTATGAACTCTCTTTGAGACTCAATGCACTAGACTCGAAGACGCACTTTCAGATGGGGATTGCACTTCAAAGTTCTGGCCAAGCTCAATGGGCTCAGGTGCATTTCAAGAAAAGCTTGGCCCTTGATCCTTCAGTGGCTGCCTACTTTTATGCCAGTGGTTTGGTCCATCTTCAGTTGAGCGAATGGGAATTGGCCATCGAAGCGTTGAGCGCTGGACTCAAACTCAACCCTCAGCATGCTGAAGCCTATTACAACCGGGGACTTGCCCAACAACAACTGGGTCAATACGACTTGGCGCTTGAGAGCTTCAACAAAGCCCTTTACTGGAGAGCCGATTTTGCCCAAGCTCACTACAGCAGAGGCATTGTTTTTTATGAATTGAAGTTCTTTGAAATGGCCATCGAACAATACGATTTGGCCCTTCAGTACCAACCAAACTATTTTGAAGCCCTCACCACCATACTACCCCACACGAAATCCATCACCTTATCCCTCACCCTACCCGTCACAACCTTCTCCATACCCATATGAC
>CAIPII010000089.1 GCA_903865035.1 uncultured Burkholderiales bacterium
ACCGGTGGTTTGCCCCGTGTGGCCGAGCTCTTTGAAGCCCGTAGCCCCAAAGACAAGGGTATTTTGGCTGAGATGACAGGTACCGTGTCCTTTGGTAAAGAGACCAAAGGCAAGGTTCGCTTGCAGATCACAGATCCAGAAGGCACTGTGTGGGAAGAATTGGTTCCCAAAGAGAAAAACATCTTGGTGCACGAAGGCCAAGTGGTCAACAAGGGCGAGAGCATTGTGGACGGCCCAGCCGATCCACAAGACATCTTGCGCTTACTTGGCATGGAAGAACTCGCGCGTTACATCGTGGACGAAGTCCAAGACGTTTACCGTTTGCAAGGTGTGAAGATCAACGACAAGCACATTGAAGTGATTGTTCGCCAGATGTTGCGCCGTGTGGTGGTTGAGAACGCGGGTGACACCAGCTACATTGCGGGTGAGCAAATCGAGAGAAGCGAGATGCTCAACACCAACGAGGCCTTGATGGCTGAGAACAAATTGCCTGCAACCTTCAGCAACTTGTTGCTGGGTATCACCAAGGCTTCTTTGTCCACAGACAGTTTCATCTCTGCCGCTTCCTTCCAAGAGACCACTCGCGTGCTCACAGAGGCCGCGATCATGGGCAAACGAGACGAATTGCGTGGCTTGAAAGAGAACGTGATTGTGGGTCGTTTGATTCCTGCGGGCTCTGGCATGGCTTACCATAAGGCCAGAAAAGCCAAGGACTTGATGGACGAGGCCGAGCGTCGAGCCATTGCCGAGGCCGAAGCACAGGACTTGGAAGATGCACAAAACGGTGAAGGCCATGAGGCCTTGGCGACAGAAGTGAGTGCTGAGGGCGCCAACACCCACACGAGTGAGGATGGATCGGTTCAAACCACCCACACCTCACCAGATCATTCTCAAGACGATTGATTAGATCCACTTATTCAAAGCTCAAAAGGCTTTGAAGGAGACAAGGGCCTCAAAGGTAAGATACCTTTGGGGCTTTTTACTTTGTGCGCCTGCCATGGACGCAAACGTCAGCTGGCCAGTCCCCCTGTGTCCATTAGATCAAGGGCATTTTGAGTGTTGATTGCATTTGCCCGAGGTTAAAGCAAGAGATCGAAGGCAATTTTATTTTATTGACATTTAGGTATCAATAAAATAAAATAAACAAGCTTTATGGACACTATTATGTCAATTAAAGGACCCATCAATTTCTTGCTCCCTGAAGACTTGGCACGCCAATTGGGTGAGCGTGCAAAAGCCCGCCGTTTGAGTCTTAACTTGACGCGGGAGACCTTGTCCAAGAGGTCTGGGGTTCCAGTGTCCACGATTCGCAAATTTGAAACCACGGGCATGCTTGGGCTTGTGAGTTTGATGCAATTGTCCGATGCCATGAATTGCTTGGACGATTTTTCGCAATTGTTTCCGCCCAGGCTCCCTCTCACCATCGATGAGTTTGTGAAACCTGTTCGCAAAAGGGGCAGAAAATGACCCAACGACTCAAGGTTTCTTTGGGGGGGGTGAGGGTCGGTGAATTGGGTCAGGACCAAGCGGGAAGAATTGTTTTTCAGTACGACTCAAAGTGGTTATTGGAAGGTTTTGATCTGTCTCCAGGCTCCTTGAGCTTTGAGGGATTGCCTCAAAGCGCGATGCGAGGGGTATTTGATGGATTGCACGGTGTCTTCAACGACTCCTTGCCCGATGGTTGGGGTTTGCTCTTGATGGATAGAGCCCTCAAACAGAAAATGGGGTTGAACCGACCTGACATCACACCCTTACACCGATTGGCCTACATCGGTGAGCGTGGCATGGGGGCGCTTGAATACGCACCAATACTTCTTCGGGGTGAGGGTGCGAGCCTGGTTGATTTGTCTCAATTGGCTGAGCAAGCTGAAGGGATATTGAAGGGTACAAGTGATCAGGTCTTGGAGGAGCTTCGCATCTTGGGTGGCTCTCCAGGAGGCGCAAGGCCCAAAGTCACGGTTGCATTTTCCAAGGACATGAAAACCTGTCAAACCCCTTTTTCGGTTTTACCTGAGGGCTTCACGCATTGGATGGTGAAATTCAGAGCGGGGTCCAACTCAACGGGTGGCGATGAAATCGACTCAGGACGCATGGAGATGATCTATGCAGAGATGGCCAGGGCATCGGGTATCGAGATGCCAAGAACGCATCTTTTGGAGTTGAACCTCAAAGGACAACGAGAGGCTTACTTTGCTGTTGAGCGCTTTGACAGAGTGAGCTCCAGAAAGATTCACGTCTTGTCTCTCGCTGGTTTGGCTTATGCCAATCATCGAGAGCCTTGTTTGGACTATGGAAGTGGCGTCTTGGCTGCTACCAAAAAACTCACCAAATCTCAGCAAGAGGTGGAACGCGCTTATCGTTTGATGGTCTTTAATGTGCTGGCCCACAACAAGGACGATCACGCTAAGAATTTTGCATATCTCTACGATTTGAAAGAGGGTTGCTGGAGACTCTCTCCGGGTTTTGACTTGACCTTCAACTTTGGCATGTCCAATCAGCACACCACATCGGTCAATGGCTCAGGCTTGCCCGTGATGGCCGACCTCAAAAAGCTAGCCCAGGACTTTAGAGTTGAACGCTGGAAAATCATTGTGGAGGAAGTTGCTCACGGTGTTTCAAGTTGGCCTGAGCGCGCAAAGGACATGGACCTGAGTCAAAGCCGAATGATTTCGGTTCAAAGCGCATTGAACGCGACAATCAAGCGCGTGTTCGATTAAATAGACTTCTGAGCACATAAACCTGTTGAGCGTCACCCGGCCTTGTTACACTAGGAGCTCTTCGTGCGTCTTCTGGGAGAAATTTTCAATGCTCAACACTTGGTGGTTTTGGGTCGGACTGGCCGTCACCATTTTTTGGTGCCTGGGGGCGCACAACCGTTTGATGCGTTTGCGAGTGCAGGTGACTCAGCGCTTTTTGGCGCTAGAGACCTTGCTCCTTCAGTACCCTGAGTTGGTGCACGAGGCCGTGACCTTGGCAGCGACCGCGCCAGCAGGTTGGAGGCAAGCGGTTGGTTTTGACCTTGGGACTGAGCATTGGAACTTGTTGCAAGACGCCTCCAACCAAGCCGCCATGTCTTTGGCGCGCATGAACGAACACCCTTTGAATGTGAATTCTGGTAAAGAGGTGGCGCTAGCGGTGAATCGCTTGGCCTTGGCTTGGCAGGAGTTGGTGCATCCCGATGTGTTCTTTTTGTCGGTCCCTGAAGATTTGAGACAAAGATGGCACGAGTTGGGCGTGGTGATCCAGCCTGAGCTCCAGCGTTTCAACCATGCGGTTGAGAACTACAACTTGGCCATTGCCCAGTTTCCCGCTCTCTTTTTGGCGCGCAGCTTGCGCTTTGAGCCCACCCTACCCATGCAATTCGATTTGAGCCCCAACTTGAACACCTCCCTCGGTGTGGGTGCACAAACGCTATTGGAGCTGAATTAAAGCACCCCCACACGTGAACAAATCTCTTTTTTCTCCGCACCGCTTCAACTCAAAACCCAATTCAACAGGATCCAGGCGAGGGGCTCCATCCAGGGAGTCAGCCAACAGCGCATCCAAGAGCATTCACAGGCCAGGCGCATCTGACGCATCTGTGTCTCCCAAACTCTCTAGCCCCCTTTGGGAGTTGCTCTTGCACACCTCGCACGCCGTGCAAGAGGTGATCATGGAGAGGAGATCGGCCACCGAGGTGATCAAAGATGAGCATCCCGAAACCCGAGCTGCAGTTCAGTCCTTGCTATTTTTGTCCCTCAGGCACTGGGGCACAGCCCAAGTCTTCAAATCCATGTTGGTGGACCGTCAGCCCACACCGAAGATTGATTTTTTACTGGGCACTGCGCTCTCGCTCATGGCGCCTGAGTCGGGCGCTCCTTATGAGACCCACACCTTGGTGAACCAAGCGGTGGAGGCGACCAAGCAGGTGAGGAGTTTGAACGCCCAAGGGTCCTTCTTGAATGCAGTCTTGAGGCGTTTTTTAAGGGAAGAGGCGTCCATCAGAGAAGCTGCCAAGAAGAACGAAGTGGGTCTCTACAACCACCCCGAGTGGTGGATCGAGCAGTTGAAGATCGATCATCCGAACCATTGGGAAGAGATTTTGCAGGTCGCCCAGGATCCTGCTCCCATGACGCTCAGGGTCAACGCAACACTGACCAAAAGACAGGACTTTTCAGGGGCGCTATCGGACAAAGGCATGGCGCATCAACTGCTCAACGATCAG
>CAIPII010000090.1 GCA_903865035.1 uncultured Burkholderiales bacterium
CTTGTTCCGTGGTACAGGCGAGTTTGAAGTTTCAAATCCGCATTCAAGCTGTGGTACATGACCCAACCGATTTGATCTTGGTCGACGCTCTTTTGGGTCTGATCGATCAAAGCGTTGGTGCCCGCTTGCATGGGGTTGGCAAGGAGCTGGGTTTGAGTCAGACCGAGTGGGTCTTGTGCCTTGGGCATTCGAAACGAGTTCAAAACCACTTTGAATCTTGTGTCCTCTTGGGGGTCAAAGGTGGTGACAAGGTTGAGTTGCTCGCGCTTTGCTGCACTGTTTGCTCTCCAACCATCGATTTTGAAGGTGCTCAGATCGGCGACGATTCCCAATTGGTTCAAGCGTGAACTCGCTTGCCAATCGGTGCGAGCCAATCCATAGGAGCCGAAATAACTTTGAACTGAACCTTGGGGATGATCACTGGCGGGTTTGGTTTGAGTTTGAATCACTCCTCCCGATGAATTCCCATAAAGTTGTGCCAATGGGCCACTTAAAACTTCCAAGTGATCCACAGAAGGTAGGCTGATCGAGGAGGCTTGGCCCTGACCATCCGGCGTGGTGAGAGGGATGTCGTCAGCAATGAGCCGAATGCCTCGTAGGCCAAAGGCAGTTCTTGCGCCAAAGCCACGAATCGAGATCTGTACATCTTGAGCATAGTTGTTTCGGTTCAGTGAAACGACGCCCGGTGCCAAGGACAGCGCATCAGAGAGATTGACTTGGGTGCCGGAGTTGGAGATGACATTTTGATCAACGGAGTACGTGGAGGCTGGGGTTTCAAATTGTTGAGATTGAAGTCGACCAGCGGTCACCACCACCGATTGCAAGCTTTGCTCCTGAGCAAGACTCAACACTGAGCTTGTGAGCAAAGTACCCAAAATAAATGCATTCAAGGGTCTCAGTCTGAAGAGAGGGCGATGTGGTTTGGACATGGGGTTGGTCGACAAAGACGGGGTCAAGAAGTCAAAGAATAAGAGTGAACCCTCTCTAAGGGTCACTCTAGGTGATGTGGATCTATTTTAACTTTTCCCTCTCAAGCCCAGTGCACAAGGCGACTCAACTGCCCTGTGTCATAGGGCCTTTAAGGCTCCAAGCCAAAAGCCAAAAAGACATTGCCCGGCATGATGCCAGAGTGATGGGAATAGCCTGAATTGGTAAAGAGCATAGAGCCTGAGATGGCAACACCTCCATCGCTCATGGAACCACCATTCGCTTTTACGCCATTGACCGTCACAAAGGGGTGGGCCGTTTCATAATTCCAAACGATGGCACCCGTTGTGGACGAGTAGGCCCTGAGTGTGCCGTCAATCGAGCCAGAAAACACCAACCCAGGCGAGGTGGTCACGGCCGCGGTTTGCACCTGTCCACATGGGCGTTTGTCGCCACAAGCAGGGTGGGGCGTTTTCCACTTGAGCTCACCACTTTGAGCACTGAGCGCAACCAAGCCACCACCTGAGTTGGGGTTGGTTGCGTTGCCCAGTTTGGTTGCATCCGACAAGCCAGCAAAGATGGCTTGTCCATCTGAGGCCGATCCAAACATGATGCCACCTGAAGTGCCACCGGGTCCCACTCGAGTTTCCCAAACTGTATGTCCTTCATGATCAGGGTCCAAAGCATAGATGACCCCAGACTTTTGACTGGCGATGAGCAAGTCACCCTTGGGTGTGTTGATCAAGATCGGGGGCGCTGCAAAATCAAAATCAGGGGCATCGATGCGAGCGCAGTTGGAGTGATCCTTTGAGGTCTCGGGGCAACTGCCATTCCACATGTCATTGGGTGTGAGTTGTCTGGACCAAGCAAGCGCGCCGCTGTCTAGCTTCAAAGCCACGATGGAGTCTGATAGGTTCGCATTTGGGGAGGTGTAGGAGTTACCAGTCCCAATGTACAAGAGTCCTCTTTTGAGATCAATGCTGGGGGAGTTCCATGCGGCCACTCCTGCGGGGCCGTAATTGGGAGTTCCGTTGGCAGATGGACCCTTGGGTTTGGCAGCTTCATCAATGAGGTAGGTTTTCCAGGCCAGTTTCCCACTTTGAGCATTCAAAGCAACCACACTGCCTCTGAATGTGCAGCATGGGTACTTGGGATCTCCTGCCATGGATTCTTCCCTGGAGGAGACGGGGATGTAGAGCAAATCTCCCACTCTTTTGGGAGCGCCTGAGACGCGAGCCAATGGGTGATCATCGATCTTTGTTTTCCAAATCAGTTGACCGCTTTTGGCGTTGAGAGCGTACACGTTGGCGGCCAAGTCGGCTACATACGCGGTGGCATCACCGGCGCTGTTTTTTGCAATGAACATTGCTGCTCTCACACCAGCCTCAGCTTCCATGTGCCATTGAATACAACCCGTTTTGGCGTCCAAAGAAAAGACGTCTCCCTCCCAGCTGGAGACATACACTCGGCCCTCATGCACCAGGGGCTGAGCGCTGGCGCTGGCCGCCCCTGGGAAACCAAAGGCCCACTTGAGCTTTAACTGATCAATGTTTTGTTCGCTGATGTTTGTGTTGGTTGGGGTCTGAGTGCGTGAGTTGCTCAAGTCTGCCCCCCATGAGAGCCACTCTCCACTCAAAGGGGTGCTGCTGGGCTTTGTTGCCGAGCAATAAGCGGCCAAAGGATAGGTGAATTTCCCGTCATTGCCCAATTTCTTCTCGGTCACATATTGTGCGATGGCAATCCTCTCAAGCCTTGATCTCTCTGCTCCCACCTTTGACATGGCCCCTTTTTCAAGGGTGTTGAGCACATGTTCAGGCGTGAGGAGTTTCAAGACCTCACGTGAGGGTGCTCTGGAGTCAGCACCTTCATGGCATTGGGCGCAAAATGTTTTGAAGAGTTTCGGTCCGTCTTGTGCGTTTGCACAGCCAAGGGCCATTAAAAAGATAAAAGCGAGTGCCAGTTGTTTGAGCATGATCAAGACTTGGGTGAGCAAGGTTAGGAATAGGTGTTAGAGAGAGGATGCGTGAAGTTGAAATTGCAAATTGTTCATTCACTTGTCATTTGGTCTTTGTCGTTGGCCAAAGTGCGGATGTAAGCCCAGATGTACTGCATGTCCGATGCGCTGATCACACCTTTCCATGGAGGCATTTGATTTTTTCCATTTTGGACTGAGTTTTCAAATCTAGCTTTTTCTGTCACTTTGAGCTTTCTCAAGTCAAAACTTTGTCCTGAATTGATCAGACTCTCTCCGTGACAGGTCATGCAATAGTTGCCATAAATGCGCTCGCCTTTTTCAGCGGGGTCTGCAACTTGTGCAAACGAGTTTCCTGTCAAGATTGCAGTCAAGACACATGCATTGAGAAAAAGGGAAAGAAATTTGAAGGGGTTTGAGGGAGTCATGCGTTTGATCAGTGAACGGGGGGATAGCCAATTTTGTTGAGGTACTCGTCGACTTCATGTCGGCAGTTGTCAAATTGGGGGTGAACCTCTTTGGGTGTCATGTCAAAAAGGATGCGAATCGAGTTCCAGCCGTCCTCCATTTGAGCTTTGAATTTTTGACCCTCTTGGGTTTTCAAGTCTGTGACTTGGTCAATGATCAATTTAAGGGGTTGGAAGTCACAGGCAGCCGATGCATCACTAGCGCAAAGCGTTGCCGCAAGTGCGATAGAGGTGCTCAATTGTCTAAAAAGCTTTTGAGAAGTCATGATTGAATTGAAAATGGGTCTAAAGGACAATACCCTTTAGACCCAAACGAAGCAGTGCAGCTTTATTTATCGAAAAGTGCAAACGTCCACATAGTTCCACCGTTGGGTACAGTGGTCAGATTGGGGTCTCCGGAGAACATGGCATAAACGCCGCCTATGCCGCTCAGGACGGTCACGTATTGGCGTCCATCTTTCTCCCAAGTAACAGGTTGCGACAAAATACCAGAGGGTGTTTGAAAGCTCCAAAGTATTTTGCCAGTGTCCGCATCCAAGGCTTGGAATTCACCGGTCATGACACCTGTGAAGACCAAATTGCTGCCAGTCACCAGTGTTGAAGACCAGTTGGGCGACTTGTAAGGTGTTGCCCAAGATGCTTTTCCAGTCATGGGGTCTACCGCTTTTAAAAATCCTCTCACATTGGGATCATCAAAGACCGGTTTGCGCTTGACCGTGCCAGGACCTGAAGGTTTGCCAGGTGTATAGGGTTCGGTTTCAGGGGGAGCTTCGTAGGTCATGCCAATGTGCAAGGTATTGATGTAGAGCTTTTGAGTGATGGGGCTGAAAGCCACATGCTGCCAGTTCACACCACCAGATGAAGAGGGCCATACCTCGACCTTTTTGCCTTCAACTGCTCCTTTGAACGCGTCTGTGTAGTTCAATTTACCCGTTGCCAAATCCACGGAGTCGGCCCAAGTGACTTTTTCAAATGGGTTGGCAGCGAGGAGCTTGCCGCTGGCAGCGTCCAGGACGTAGAGGAACCCACCGCGATTGGCCTGCATGACCACTTTTTGTGTTTTACCCGCAATTTTCAAGTTTGCGATGATTGGGGTCTGGACGGCATCATAGTCAAAGGGGTCACCAGGGGAGATTTGATAGTGCCAAACCATTTCACCAGTTTTGGGTCTGATTGCAATGACGGAGTTGGTGTACAAATTGTCACCCGCTCTTGATCTTGGATTCCAAGGAGAGGGGTTTCCAATGCCCCAATAAACCAAATCCAAGTCTTTGTCATATGTGCCCGTCACCCATGAGCTACCACCACCGGTCTCATAAGACTTGTTGGCCCAAGTCTCAACACCGGGCTCTCCCGCTGCAGGTACCGTGTAGTGACGCCACAAGTGCTTGCCGGTGTTGACGTCGTAGGCTTCGATGAATCCACGGTGTCCGTATTCTGCACCTGCCACTCCAACAATAACCACCCCTCCCACGATGAGGGGGGCGCCAGTCATCGCATAGCCATTCTCAGGTTTAACAGGCTCAGGAGAGGCGGTGCGCCATAGCTCTTTGCCTGTTTTGATGTCCATGGCTATGATGTGGTTGTCCATCAACGCTCTCACCAGTTTGCCTTCAAAAATGGCGGCACCCCGGTTCACGATGCCACAACAAACCACTCGCAAAGTCTCGGGAGGATAGTCATGCATGACCCGCCAAATTTGCTTGCCGGTCAGCGCGTTAACAGCAACGGTCGAATTGTGCGTGGTTGAATAAATCACCCCATCTTTGATGATGGGGAAGGACTCAGCGCCTCTTGCATCGTCAAGTGAGTAGGACCAAATGGGAACGAGTCTTTTGACATTGCTTTTGTTGATCTGTTTCAAAGGACTAAAGCGCTGGCCTTGGTAGCCCATGCCGTAGACCAAAACGTCTTGCGTGGATTTTGCGTCATTGAGCAAATCTTGATCGCTTTGAGCCCAGGCGCTGCAACACAGCAAAGTCGACAGCAGCCCCGCTATGATTTTGAAGGAATGATTTTTTTTCAATTTTTGTCTCCATGTGGATTGGCTCAAAAATTGTAAATCTCGCGCTTCCTTTGCAGTCCTATGATTAACCACTAGGACAAGTGAGCTAGCCTAGGCTTTCTTTGATGAAATCTGTAAGGAAAGATTGAAAAAAAAGGAAAAACAATCTGAATTGGAGTGTCACCTTCTCACAGCCAAAGCACCGGCGCCAATCCAATGATGGACAATGCAATCAGCAAAAGGGCGCTTTGCGCTTTGACCGCTTTTGTGGACAGCACAAATGCATAGGTAGCTTTGATGATGTTGTTGCTTGAAGCAGCAATCAAAATCGCTGTCGCTGCGATCTTGTTGGGTGTAATGGATGCATCAGCTTGGGTCATGCCCATGATGAAGGGGTCAATGTCTGAGACACCCATGATGGCTGCCAATGAGTACACCCCAGCATGACCCAAATAGGTGGTGGCCAATTGGGTGATCACGAGCATCACCACAAATATGACGGCGAAGAGGAGCGCAACTTTGATTTCAAGCGGATTTCTTGTTTCGTTTTGTTGAGTTGTAGGCGAAAAATCTGAGGGACCCGTTTTTGACCAAATCCAACCGAGCAAGACGGCTAACAAGCCAATGCACGTGAAAAAGGGTGCAAGAGCTCGCATGAGATCAAGGTTAAAGAGCAGCAACAAGATGGCCAGCCTCAAGTACATCATGCCAGAGGCGACCAAGATGCCGCCAGAGAAGAGATGAGGGTGATTTTCAGTGCGTGAACGTTTAGCCAACACCACGGTCATCAAGGTTGAGGAATATGCTCCGCCCAAGGCGGAGGCAAGTACGATGCCGCCTTGACCTTTGGTGAGCCTTTGAATGACATAGCTTCCATAAGAGACTGTGCTCACGGCCACGACCACGAGCCATGTTTTAAAGGGGTTGATGTGAAACTCGCCAAACGATTCATTTGGCAAGATGGGCAAGATCACAGCGCTCAAAAGCAAGAATTTGGTGAAGGTGAAAATATCTTCTTGTGCAATGTGTTTGGTCAGTCCTTCGAGTGCATTTTTGAGCTCCAAGAGCAACATGGTGGCGACCCCAATTGCAGTTGCAACCCAAAAGTATTGATGAAACACCAATGCGCCAATCAAATAAGTGGTGAGTCCTGCCATCTCAGACGTGATGCCAGGCTTGCCCCCTCCCACCAATTTGTGCCAATATGACAGCATCAAAAAACCAGAAACGGCCACAAAACCAATGGCCAAGGTGGTGTGTTCGCTACCTGAGAGAAATGCCATGGTGTACCCCACAAGCCCAATCAAGGGGTACGTTCTGACGCCACCAAAAGCATAGCTCTCTGAGCCGTGTTTGCGCTCCTCCCTGTCGAGCCCAATCAAGAAGGATAAGAACAAAACCAATAAGATGTTCACCACATCGGGTGAGAGCCATTCGTTGAGTGTGGAAAACATAGGTTTTAATTGTCAAAGATTAGGGGGTGTGAGCATGCTTGCCTTTTGAGAATGCATTATGGTGCAAAATGCTTGGCTAAAGGCCAATGGCCAAGCTTGATCTTGAAAGGTCTTGAATCAATCGATTGATCAATTTTCCATGCAAAACAAGTCCATTATTTTTGAAACAATTCAAACGGTAGAGCAAGCCAAAAATGTGTTTGAATTGATGCTTTCAATCGCCAAGAAAAATAAGGTGTCTCTCAAACCCACCCCTGTGGAGCCCAACAGTTGTTGTGGAAGAGGGTGTGATGGGTGTGTGTGGAGTGCTTTCTTGCAAGCTGCAGAGCACTGGAGGACTGGAGCCCTTCTCAGTTTGGATGCGTTCGTGGCTTCAAATCTTTTGCCTTAAAGCCTGCCCTTTAAGAGGCTCATTGTTCAGATTGCTCTGGCATTTGGGTGAGCGTGTAAAATAATGCTATGCGAAACAATGTGGTTTACAAACTCACCAAGTCGGCAATGCCTTTGCTGATGGTGTTTGCTTTTCTGTTGCCAAGCATTTCTGCTCTATTGAGCATCAGTTCAACGCACCAATTGACCCTTGAGGTTTGTACGGACCATGGCGTGCAATTGGTTCAATTGAGCGATTCACCAACCAAGGATCAGTCATCTTCTAAATCTGCGGATCACTGCCCTCTGTGTCAACTCCCTGTAGCAACAGGTCTGGCAGTTCAGGTTGTTGCGTTTGAAGGGGTATTCTCCTCACCACACTCATTGCCTTTGCCAGAGACCAAGTCACAGCATTCAGTTGAGGCCTGGATACATTTGCCCGCTCGGGCACCTCCTACTCTCGTTTGATTTCACATTCATCCTTTGGGGTGAATTTTTAAGTTCCAGAGTCTGTAAGACTTTGGGTGAAGTCATTATGAGTTGGGCTTTGTTGGATTAATCTCCAGGCCCATGGAGTTTTGAATTGAAATTTTCAGACCTTTTATCCATTGCGATAGTTGGAAGTATTTTGACTTTGCCAAACGCCGAGTCTTTCGCTCAAGTCTCGGTCCTGTCAAATGAATCGTTGCACTTGGCCCCGGTTACGATATCTGCCAGCAGAAACCAGACCTTACTTCAAGACATGCCCGTTCACACAACGGTCATCACTTCTGAGGATATTCAGAAGTCGCCCTTTCAGTCCTTGGATGAATTGTTGAAAACCATACCCGGTTTCAATTTTTCAGGCGCACCTTCCTATTTAAGTGACCCTACAGGTACTCAAACCAAAATTCGAGGGCTTGGTAATGCAAAGGTGTTGGTGTTGGTGGATGGCATACCCATGCTTGACCCCTTTTACTTGACGACACAATGGTTTCGTGTTCCTATGTCCAATATTGAACGCGTTGAGATCATCAGAGGTGGTTCTTCAAGCCTGTGGGGAAGCATGGCTGTAGGCGGTGTGGTCAATCTGATTACCAAAACCTCCAAAGTCAACTCCAGTGATGTGTCTGTCAGTTACGGCTCCAACAACACTTCAAATCTGGCCTTCAATCAAAACATCGTCTTATCTGAAGCCCTTAGGCTCAATTGGGAGGTGAATCAATTCCAAACCCATGGCTATCAGGTCACGCCTGCACAGTATTTGTACATGTATCCAGGTAAGGCCGCCCCTACAGACACCACAGATGGTTATCAACTCTCAACCTACTTTACTCCCTCTGCTTATACCAAAGGTTTTTTCAAAGTGAACTATTTCACTCAAAACCAAGATCTTTATGGCGTGTATGGACAAAACCTACAAAAGACGCCCAATTTAAGCGCTGGTTTCACGCATGAGTTAGAAGATGGATCCAATTGGGACCAAAAAGTTTGGCTACAAAACGTCTCCTTTAACAAAACCAATGGCTCCGGTTGTTATCTGGTTAGTGCATCCTCATGTATCAATGGCGGCTCATCGGTGCCTCCAACTCTGGCGCAAACCACTTCTCCTGTCGTGAATTACTTTTCACAATATGGAGTTCAAAGTTATCAAGAAAGAGGCGCCTCCACTGTTTATTCAAAACCCATCAACACATGGGTGAGCGACCTTCAAATTGGAGCTGATATCCGCCAACTCTCGGTTCAAGACACAGAGCAGTACTATGGTTCTCCCACAAGCGTCAACTCTCAAAATCTAACTGGAACCGCTTATGGTCAAGGAACTCAAACCTTCACAGGAGCATTTGTCCAAACCAAGTTGATTCCACAAGATACAACCCGGTTAACCTTGAGCGCAAGGTTTGACAATTGGAGCAACTCCAATAGAAGTTATTCTTTGATGACTCCTGCTCATGGCGTCTCTCCAGGCAGTGGTCCAGCTGCAGACAACACCAAAACGCAGTTCAACCCCTCAATTGGCTTGCACCAGGAGTTGTCAGAGATCACGGCCTTGAGAGCGTCCATTTACAAAGCGTTTAGGGCGCCAGGACTCAACAACCAAACCAGAAGTTATGGCACCTCGATCGCCAATCCAAATTTGATTCCTGAAACTGTGACGGGTTGGGAAATTGGAACGGATGTCAATACCTCAACGAGTTCTTTTAGTGCAACTTACTTTTTGAACAACATCTCCAACATGATTGCAACGTCTACTTACACAGTGGCCAATGCGTTACCTCAACCGGTGATCAATCTATGCAGTACAGCCCCCTTGGGTAGTGCTCCTAATCTCACCAACTGCGGTTCATCTGTCAGTTTTTATTCCAACGACCAAAACGGAAGATCCAGTGGGGTGGAGTTGAGCGAAAAATGGCGCATCAGACCTGATTTAACCCTTGATGCAAATTACACTTTGACCAACACCGTGCTCACCTCCACTTGGAATGGAGTCACGACACTCACCAATACCCAATTGGTAGGCATAGCCAATCAGGCGGCTTCATTGGCTGCAACATGGTACCCAGAGCATCGAATCAGGGTGTATGGCCAAATGATTTACTTGGGACCACTTTCTTATTACCAAAGCAGCACAATGAATGCCATTCAAGGCTCCAATGTGGTCTTCAATGCAA
Organism: uncultured Burkholderiales bacterium; assembly: GCA_903865035.1. GTDB lineage: Bacteria > Pseudomonadota > Gammaproteobacteria > Burkholderiales > Burkholderiaceae_C > Limnohabitans. Next base: position 9,846 of record CAIPII010000090.1, read on the forward strand.
GTTTGAGTTTCAAGGTGAGTGAAGAGACAACCGTTTTTGCAAATGCTGTGAATTTGTTCAATCGACAATATCAAGATGGAACATACACGGCGACTGCACCACAAACTCAAACTCTGGCTCCTCCAAGGTCGATTTCCTTGGGCTTAAAGCACCGTTTCTAATATGAAAAAAACAAGTCAACAAATGAGTTTGCTCTCGAAAATCGCGAAGTTCTCAAGTTTTGGGTTTGTGATTCTGGGGTTGTATGGTCTGATGGACCAGACTTTCTCCCAAGTGCTCAAAGATAGCCAACACATGCACGCAATACATGAAAAGTCCAATGGATGTGAATCTAGGGAGCTTGAATGCGCAAACGCTGCAACACCAGCACTTTTGAGAGATGGATCACTTTTGTTGACTTGGACAGCTGGTGGAGCTGTATCGGTGGCCAAATCTAGGGATGGAGGAAGAACATTTGGAGCCAGGATTCAAATTGCCGATCATCAAAAATTTCTAGACACCGGAGGGGATGCTAGACCTCAAATTGTCGCCGATGACCTAGGTCATGTGATGGTGGCCTATGGTTATTTCAAGGATTCGCATTGGAATGCCAAGATTAATTTGGCGACGTCCAAGGATTTTGGAGCGCATTTTTCTGCCGTTAAACCTTTGATCCAACAAGGGGAGAGTGAGCGCTTCCCTGTCTTGGCATTGGACGCTCAAAATATGGTGCATGTGGCTTGGATCGACAAACGAGTTGTGGCCCAAAAGAACAGGGCAGGTAAGCCTACTTTGGGAGCCTCTGTGGCTTATACCAATACCTCCAATTGGGGCGAAAGCTTCAAAATGGAGACCATTGTCGATGCAGAGACCTGTGAATGTTGTCGCATTGGTATGGGCTTAGATTTGCAAGATCGAGCTGCATTGGCTTACCGTGCTATTTTCTCAGGTGGTGTGCGAGATCATGCATTTCAGTGGGTTGGCAATGGAGAAAAGCCAAGCTCAATCATGAGGATTGCAAACGACAATTGGGTCACAGATGTTTGTCCACACCAAGGACCATCTGTCTCCTTTTCAAATTCAGGTGTAGTGCATGCAACTTGGTTCACGTTGGGTGAGAAGAGGCATGGACTTTTTTATGCTAGATCAGACAACGGTGGAATTACTTTCTCCGATCCAGTGAAGATTGGACGTGATGAATTCAATCCAAGTCGCGCATTTACCTTGGCTTCTGGGCAAAACGTGTGGTTGGTCTGGAAGGAGTTCGACGGTACACAATCCAAAGTGTTTGTGAGAAAATCCCTGGATGACGGATTGAGTTGGTCTGACTCATTTGAGGTATCTAAAACGCAAGGTTATTCAGATCATCCTTTGCTACTTCAGCGTCAAAACCAAGTCTTTTTGTCCTGGTACACGAGGGTTGATGGATATCAATTGATTGCTTTGGGAGAGTGATTTGAAAAAAATAGTTGCTTTGATCTTCTTTCAATTGATGTTCAACCATTCGGCAGAGGCAATTTCACTGGATCTGTACCAATTGGGCGACTGGTCACGAGTCACAGCATTAAGAGAAAATGAACCTATGATTGTTCATTTTTGGGGAGTGACGTGTGGTCCTTGTATGTCTGAGATGCCTCGTTGGGGACAATTTGCAAACGCAAATCATGCCAATGTGGTTTTCATCCAAGTCGATGATGCGCCTAAAGCGAATGTCAGAAATTTAGCAGCTCGACTGCAGATTGATAAATTTAGAAATTATTATTCAAACACTCAATTTGATGAGCGGATGCGATACGAAGTCAATCGCCAGTGGCAGGGGGAAACCCCCTACACGATTTTGATTGGGAAAAACGGAGATCAAAGCGTATTCTCTGGAACAGCCGATTTTAAGAAGCTATCCCTTTGGTTAAGGAATAATCAATGATTCTCCTGAGCCAGGGGTTGGAAAATTAAACATTCAAGCTGTTGTGGCTTGAGGTCTGATTCTTGAAGATTTTTACTCTTTTGGGATTCAAAACAAGTAACTCTTCCACTTTGTATTTTCTTGCTTGATACTTGCGGCAGAAAGATGAGCTTCGATCACTTGTTCTGGAGTATCGCGCTTGTCCCAAACGGCTTGAGAAGAGCCCGCTTGTTCAATGGAAGCTATGTTCATCATCACAATTTGATCTGCAACCACTTGGGCTTACTCTTGATCATTGGTTACGAAAATGGTGGTGATAGTGAGTTGATTTTGTAATTCTCTGAGCCAGCGACGAATGTCTTTTCGAACTTTTGCGTCCAATGCGATAAAGGTTTTATCCTGCAAGAGTTTGAGGTTCTACATCAAGTGCACCTGCCAAAGCAATCCTTTACCTTGTCCGCCAGACAATTGATAGGGGTAGCGGTTGCCTAGCCATTCAAGTTGAACCCAATTGAGCGGCTCATGCAAAGCTTTTTATTTTCTGTTTAATGAGATTGTATTTTGAGTTTTATCGATACAAAAGACAACTACTTTTTGATTTTTTAATATATAACTAAAAGCTATTGAGATTAATTTAATTATATTTTTTGTGTTAAATAACGCTTCTTTTTTTTGGTTTTGTTAGCAATAAAGTTGATCGATATCAACATTAGATTTTCCGCGAGATTAATAATCAACACAAATCAATCATGAAAGAAAAAAATGAAAAACATTAAAAATTTAAAATTAAA
>CAIPII010000091.1 GCA_903865035.1 uncultured Burkholderiales bacterium
CTGAAAAGCTCGTCTCTTTCTCAGTAGCGCCTCAAAGCTTTTAAACCTTCAAGCTCAGCTGAGTAAGCCCCTTTATTCGTCCTCGAATTCGGTGGGCTCATCACCTGCACCGTAGTCGTCTAGGGTTGCAATCGCATCCATGGCGTCCCAAGTGGCGCTCTCCAAGTGGCTCAAGGTCTCCCAAGGGGTTTGGTTCAATGGGGCCAAGGATTCTGAAGAGGTTTCTTCGATCTTTTTCGTGGCTGTTTGAAGACACTCTTTCAGCACCAGGAGTTGCTGTGCTTTAGTGCCTTGTTTGAAATGGATTTTGAGCATCAGGCTCCAAGTTTTTCTGGCCAGTTGAGCAAAAACTTCGAGCTGGTGCGCGTCTGATCCCAAGAGTTTCAAGTGCACCCGGGTCTCAAACACCAAAGAAGCCTCATGCATGGGGACATGGGAGAAGGCGCTCACCAGGCTTTGGGCCAGGCGTGTGACGGGCACGTCTTGGCGTTGGGGTTGATCAGAGACCTTGCTCAACGGGTTTGAGTCGATATTCAGGTCGCAAACGATTTCAATGTCTTGGTGAGCGTTGTCTTGTAGCGATCTTTCCCAAACGGGTTCCAAGCCTTGGGTAAATGGGAAAAGTCCTCTGTGGTTGACGTTGCAAAGCCACCAAAGCCGATCTCCATGGTCATGAAGCGCGGGCCAGGTTGTAAAACCTGTGTCCCAGTTGGAGAGGGCCTGCAGGTGTTCAGGCAAAAGCATCCTGGCCTCGGCCAAGCCCAAAGCCGCTTCACTGGCACGTGCTCTCTCGGGTCGACCCTCTTTGAGGAGCCTTGAGGCGTGCTCCAGGTGCTGTCTCTCGCGAGCGAGCTGGCATTGAGCGAGCACTTGGGTTCGGTATTGGCGAAGGGGACTTGTGATCACAGGGAAATGGATAGGTGATGGAGGGTCAACATGGGCACATAATATCGTCAAAAGAAGCTTCAAGAGAGATCAGAACTTTTTAAGCCTCAATCATTTACTCAAAACCATTTCAAAGGGAGTCCCAAGATGAAAGACCGCCGTGGATTTTTAAGCGATAGCTTGAAGGGTGTGGCCGTAACAGGCGCTGCAGCCTTGAGCCTGACCGCAGAGCAGTCCCTTGCCTCAGACAAAGCATCCAAGAAAACGCCTTTTGAGGTGCCTCAAGTCACACTCCCTGTGGTGGGAAGCGATGAGGTGTTTCCCGTTCGCCGTGTCTATTGCATTGGGCGAAACTACGCGGCCCACGCCATTGAGCGCGGTTCAGATCCAACCCGTGAGCCACCCTTTTTCTTTCAAAAGCCAACCGACGCCATTCAGTACGTGCCCATTGGTGAGGTGGTGGATCACCCCTATCCGTCTCTCACCAAAAACTACCACCACGAGGCCGAGCTCGTCGCAGCCATTGGTGTGGGGGGCAAGAACATCACCTTGGACAAAGCACTCGATCACGTGTGGGGCTACACACTGGGGCTAGACATGACTAGGCGGGATTTGCAAAACATGATGGGCGAGCAAAAGAAGCCCTGGGAGATTGGCAAGAGCTTTGATCACTCAGCACCCATTGGTCCCATTCACAAAGTCTCTGAAACGGGTCACTTCAAGGAAGGCACGATCTGGCTCAAAGTGAATGGCAAGATTCGCCAAAAC
>CAIPII010000092.1 GCA_903865035.1 uncultured Burkholderiales bacterium
AAATGGTGAGTGCCGCGCCCAAGGCTTCGGTGAACAGCTGCTCTTGGGGAACCACACGGCTCACCAAACCTTGCTGCAAGGCCTCTTGTGCGTTCAACATGCTGCCAGTCAACACCATGTCCATGGTTCTTGCTTTGCCCACGGCTCTGGGCAAGCGTTGCGTGCCACCTGCACCTGGAATGATGCCGAGTTTGATCTCGGGTTGACCAAATTTTGCGTTCTCGCTGGCAAAGATGAGGTCACACATCATGGCCAATTCGCATCCTCCGCCCAGAGCAAAACCACTCACGGCGGCGATCACGGGTTTCCTGATGCTGTTGATGGTCTCCCAGTCCCGGGTGATGAAGTTGGCGTTGTAGACGTCGCTGAAGTTGTACTGAGACATGGCTTGGATGTCTGCGCCTGCGGCGAACGCTTTTTCATTGCCTTGCAAAATGATGGCGCCAATTTGCTCATCTTGATCAAAAGCTTTCAAAGCGTGACCCACTTCGATCATCAAGGGGGTGCTCAGTGCATTGAGTTGTTTAGGGCGGTTTAGGGTGATGACGCCCACTTTCTCGGCCTCGATGTGGGTGAGAATGAATTCGTAGTTCATGCTGGTGGATTCCTTGCTGGTTAATGGGATCTAAGGATTTGATTCACTTGCTTAGCCAATGGCCAATCAAGCCCATGTCTTTGGGTAACAAGCGAAGCGTGGTGGAGTGGTTCATCGTTGAAATTTTCATGGGCAGCTTGAGGATTCGCCGATCCCGCGAGACGATCAATTCGACCTCTTTTTGATCTTGAACGTACAAAGCCCAGTCTTCAATTTTTTGCATTCTCCAAGACTCACGTTTTGAGTTCTGTTTGGAGCCCACTTCAATGCCCAGCCATTCGTCACCAGGACACAAGCCCGCTGAGTGAGCAGGTCCTCCTTTGAGCACTTGCTTGACCACCATGGTGGGTGGGGCATCGGACAACCGAAGCCCAAGTCTTTGCGCCCATTGAGCGGGTTCCTCTCTGACCTCTACCCCTTGCTCGGACAACAAGTGGGCTACGGGAAGCTCTTTGGTGCTGTGCACCCATGAGTTGAGCTCTTTGGAGAAGTCTTTGCCAGAAATGTCTTTGAGAACCGCCAAGAAGCCTTCTTCATCGAGTCCAGTTTTGGCAAACCGCTCAAAGAGGGTTTTCATGACCTGGTCTAAATCACAAGCGAGGGATTTTGTTTTTGAAGGGTGAAGTTGGCGCAGTGTCAAATCAAAGCAAAGTGCGATGAGCGCACCTTTGGTGTAGTAGCTCACCGTCATATTGGCGGTGTTGGGCTCAGGCCTGTAGTATTTGGTCCACGCCTCAAAACTGGAGTTGGCTGCAGAGTGCAAGAGCCTTCCTGGAGTTTGAAGCACTTGGTTGAGTGTTTTGTTGAGCAGTTTCAAATATTCGGTTGTATCGATCAAACCCGCTTTGAACAAGATCAAATCGTCGTAGTAGCTGGTAAAGCCCTCAAAGAACCAAAGCATTTGGGTGTAGTTTTCACGGTTCAAGTCCAGGTCTAAAAACTCTTTGGGTTTGAGTCGTTTGACGTTCCAGGTGTGAAAATACTCGTGAGAGAAAAGTCCGAGCAACTGAATGTAGCCGTCATTGGGTTTAAGCAAGCCTTTGCGGGGGAGGTCTGCTCTAGAAGCGATCAAGGCGGTGCTGTTTTCATGCTCCAAGCCACCGTAGCCATCGGCCACGGCCCACAAGATGAAGAGGTAGTGAGAGAGAACGGGTTTTCGCTTGCCATGCCAAAACTTGATTTCGGTTTCACAAATCTTTTGAACGTCTTTGAGTAGCCTCTCGCCATCAAAGCTTGGTGCGGCACCACTCACCACCAAGCGGTGAGACACGCCCATGCAAGTGAATTCACCCGACCAAAATTCACCCATCTCAACTGGGCAATCAATGAGTTGCTCGTAGTTGCGCGCTTGGTAAAGACCAAACCCATTGGCTTTGACTTTGCCAGGGGTCAAAGCAGTGGCCAATTTCCACTTTGAATTGAAGCTGGGCGCCTTCACCTCCAAGGTGTAAGCAGCATTGGGTTTGGAGTGTGGTCTCAAAAAGAGACTGGTTCCATTGAAAAAGCCCCTTTGGGTGTCAAGCCAAGCGGTGCGAACGGAGGCGTCGTGAGCGAACACCTCATATTCAAGGGTGAGGGGCTTGTCGCTTGATGCATGCACTTGCCAGGTGTTTTTGCTCAGTTGTTCGACCACCAAGGCTCGGTTGTTTTGTTGCGCTTTGATCTCCAAGATTTCTTTGGAGAACTCTCGCACCAAGTAGCTGCCAGGGATCCAAACGGGCAGCTCAAAGACCTCAAGCTCAGAGGGATCCTCCACGGTCAATGTGACCGAGATGATGTGCTCATGGGCGCGTTCAAGATCAAGCGAGAAATGAACGGACTTTGAAGAGCTCAGTGTCGTGGTGCTTGGGAGTGGATGGGCTTTCATGTCGTTCAAATGTGTAGAAGGGTTTGATCTGTTCTCAGCCAAAGGGGAGTGTCAAGTCGCACCACTGGCCAAGAGGCAAGCCACACTGGAGATCACGGTCAACCTAAAGCGAAGCGTGAGCCAGTGCTTGAGTCCGGCATTGGGATAGGTTTTGCGATCGACCAAATAGGCTGCAATCAAAAGAAGTCCCAAAAAGGGAAGTCCTGCATAGGCGGGCATCACAACTCCGAGCCAAGCGAGCAAGGACAAAGAGATGGCCCACCAAAGGTGAAACTTCTCGCTCTCTTTTTGGCTCAAAAAGCCTATGGCCCAATGCACTCCTGCTAAAAAAGAGGCAATGGTTGCGGCGTAAGAGGTGAGTGCGATGCTCACAAAAGGGTGCAAATCCTCGTCCACCAACCAAAGCAACACGGCCAAAACGACAAAAGGCAACAAGCCCGCAAATCCAAGGCGTGAGATCAGCTCCTCGTGAACGTAGGATGCATCCTCAATCAGAAGAGAGTCGGTTTTTTGTTGAGGTCTATCTTTGGTGAAGGGGTCGGTGTGCATGGCGTGGTCGTTGTTTGTAAATGGGGTGCAGTGACAAGTGGAGTCAAGCGTTATCTTAGAACTTACCGCTGGTGAGGAGTTGCTCGATTTGCGACGCGTTGATGGCACCTGGGACCCGGGTGCCCGATGAAACGATCAAGGTTGGGGTGCCATTGATTTTGTGTTTGTGTCCAAACTCCACATTGCGGTTGAGCGCGTTGGTGTCGCAATTGAGAGCGGTGTTGGAGGGCATGATGGCGGACTTCATCCAGTCGCCCCAAGCTTTGGCTTTGTCTTTGGCGCACCAAAGAATTTTTGATTTTTCAATTGAGTCTTGACCCAGCACTGGGTAGAGAAAGAGGTGAACCGTGATGTTGTCCACTTTGAGCAGGTCTTTTTCAAACCTTTTGCAGTAACCGCAGTTGGGGTCTTCAAAAATCGCCAAATGCCTTTTACCGTTGCCGTGAACAATGGTGATGGAGTCCTTCATGGGAAGGGCGTTGAAGTCCACTTGGGTGAGTTTTTCGATTCTCTCCTCAGTGATGTTGAGCCGTGTGCGTGTGTCAATCAAGCTGCCTTGGATCAAGAAGTTGGCCTCGGCATCGGTGTAATAAATCTCATCGTCTTCCACCCGTACTTCAAAGAGGCCATTCATGGGGGCTTTGGAGACTTCAAGAATTTTTGGAAATTCGGGAATTCTCTCCATGATCGTTTTTTTGATTTGCGCCTCTTGTCCCAATGCCCAAGTGCTGGTGACGGAGAACAAAACGAGTGCGCTCAGCAAAATGCTGCAAAGGCGTTGAACGTGTTTTTGATGCATGCGAGTGAGGGTGTGAAAAAATGAAATCCGGTATTGAATCTAGGCTGGCAAGCCAGAGGCCTTTTGGACAATGAAGTCTTTGAGCAAGGGCGACCTCTCAAAGCCCCAAGCCCCCCAATTCCTGATGGATTGAACCATGGGGTGGGTGTGAGAGAAAAGGCGTTGAATGGCATCCATTGCAATCGACGTGGGTAACATTTGTGCTTTTCTGGCGCGCTCAAAGTGTCTGAGCAAATGCAAATCAGACAAGGCTTTGTTCGATCCTTTGTGTAGTCTTTCTTTGAGCAATCGAGCCATCTCCATGGCATCTTCAAGCCCTAAATTGAGCCCCATGCCCGCCAAGGGGTGAACACTGTGGGCTGCGTCTCCAAGCAAACACCAAGAGGTGCCATCGTTGTGTTGCCCCACCCAATGCTCGGCTTGAGCTTTGGTGAGCGGCCAAGTCTGTGGTGCATCCACGCAGCTCAAAGGGCCCATTTGGGATTGAGTGGCTTTGGTCAAAGCAAGTTCCAAATCGGTGGAGCTGAGCTTCATGCGTTCTTGGGCCAAGTGGGGAGGCTGAGACCACACGAAACTGTAGCTGCTCGAGTTTGGACCGCCATTGGGCAGGAGTGCCAAAATCTCATTGCCACCATCCCTGTTCAAAAACCATTGATGGGCCACTTGTTGGTGGGGTCTAGTGGCGTTCAAGTTTCCACTCAAAGCATGCTGAAGGTAGGGCGTGTTTTCAAAATTCACTCCCAAGGCATTTCTTGAAGCGCTCAAGCGGCCTTCGCAAATCAAGGTGAGGGGCAAGTGAGCTTGCGTTTCTTGCACATGGTGATCGATCCAAGCCTCGTTGTGCACGGCTCTTGCAAGCTGCTCGCTCAAACCTTTGGAGCTCACGACATGGGCCAAGGGGTTTGCGTTTTTGGATGACAAATGGATCGCGTGACCTTGGTCGCTGTGCACGTGCATGGCGAGTATGGGTGTGCAAAAGGACTCATCTGGCCAGGCGTTGAGCTCTTCTAAAAAAACTTTGGATTTGGGGCTTAGGGCGTAATGCCTGGGATCGGTTTGAGCTGAGGGCGCAAGATGGGCCGTGGGCAGATCAGGCTTTTGCTTCAATGGAGCGCTCAATCCCACTTTGTAGTGCATGGCGGCCAAAGCCAAGGCCAAGGATTGGGCCACTGGCCCATGTCCTTTGATCATGAGGTCTAGCTGGGATTTCATTCCTCCATTGTAGGTACTGTTGAGCGTTTTCAGGAAAATTCGGGGTCAAAACAGGGCTTTGTGAGTGAGGGCTTACTTTTGGTGAATTGTTGACGCGTGTGGGTCAATGGAAAGCTTAACAAATTACAATATGGAGTTCGGGCAAGACACGCAGTCAGCGGATTGGTGTGCACTTGCTGCCCATCAATTGAAGGATTAGCAATGAGTTTGAAATGTGGAATCGTGGGTTTACCCAACGTGGGAAAGTCGACCCTATTTAATGCGCTCACCAAGGCTGCCATTGCTGCTGAGAATTATCCTTTTTGCACCATCGAGCCCAACGTGGGCGTGGTGGAGGTGCCTGACTCACGGTTGAGCCAATTGGCAGCGTTGATTCAGCCTGAAAAAATCGTCTCCGCTTTTGTTGAGTTCGTCGACATTGCAGGTTTGGTCGCGGGTGCCAGTCAAGGCGAGGGTTTGGGCAATCAGTTTTTGGCTCACATTCGAGAGACCGATGCCATTGTGAATGTGGTTCGTTGTTTTGAAGATGACAACGTGATCCATGTGGCTGGAAAAGTTGATCCGATCTCTGACATTGAGGTGATTCAAACTGAATTGTGTTTGGCCGATTTGAGCACCGTTGAGAAAAGCGTTCAACGCTACACCAAAGCCTCCAAATCAGGAACCGACAAAGAGGCCGTGAAACTCTTTGCCGTTTTGACCCAATGCCAAACTGCGTTGAACCAGGTGCTTCCCGTTCGCTCACTCCA
>CAIPII010000093.1 GCA_903865035.1 uncultured Burkholderiales bacterium
GCGGCTTTTATCAATGCGTCCGTTATTTTCCCATCGTTAATTTCGTAAATGACCAGATCTATGGATTTGGCGGCGCCGTTTATAGCAGAGAGCAGGGAGGTCTGCTCTGTAAACAAATGGGTCAGCAGGAATCAAGGGTGATTTCCAAATGATCTTCAGCTCTTTGATGATTTCGGGCTTATTTTTCTCTGCACGTTCCCAGTCTTCGGTGTTGTTGGTTGCCACATCGACTTGTTTCATTGCAGCAGCCATCAAGTTTGTTGCGTGGTTAGCAGAACGAATAGACTTGAAATCAGTCTTAGGGTTGATGTTGTATTTGGCAAATACGTAATAACTTGGGACAAGCGTGCCCGATGTTGAATTGGGATCACCAATGCCAAAGTTGATCTCTTTGGTGTGCTTGACGAAATCGCTCAAGTTGTTATAGGGAGATTCTTTGTTGGTGATCAATAAAGAGTTATATCCTTCAGAGCCGTCCATGCGAACTGTTTTGGCAAAGATCTCTCCGTTTGAGCGGTCAACGGCTTCCATCGCAGCCAAGTTTCCGAACCATCCCACTTGAACTTTGTTGAATCGCATGCCTTCAATCACGCCAGCATAGTCAACTGCAAAAAAGGGCTTGATGGTGTAACCTGTGCAATTTGACCAGTCTGCTGTGATTGGCTCCCATGCGGATCTAAGTGCAGTTGATGTGTCGATGGCGATGACGCCAAAATTGAGTTCAACAGCATTGGCTTGTGATTGAGCGATGAGGGATACAGCTGCAAAGGCACAAGCTGTTAATAGATTTTTAGTTTGTACGTAAGACATGAAAATAATACTCCTATGGGTTAATAAACATTGGCTAAATGAAGGGGTTGATGAAGTGCCGTGGTGGCAGGTGTGCTCATCTCGGCGTTGACTTGTTCTTCTCTTAAGAGCTCTTCGGCGTCTACGCCATAGAGCTCTCTTAACAATCTTGGAGTCAATGACTCTGTAGGGCCGTCGTAGACGATGTCACCATGGCTTAGTGCAATGGTTCGTTTGCAATACTTCATGGCCACTTGAATTTGATGAAGACTCACCAAAATTGTGCATCCATCCTTTTGATTCATCTCCGACAGCAACTCCATGACCATGCGTGAGGACTCTGGATCCAAGGAAGCAATGGGCTCATCTGCCAAAACAACCTTTGCTTTTTGAACCATGGTTCGAGCAATCGCTGCTCGTTGTTGCTGCCCGCCTGAGAGCGTGCTGGCTCTTTGATGAACGCATTGAGCAATGCCCACTCGCTTTAAGGCCTCGTACGCCAATTTTTTTTCTTCATTCTTGAAGATGCCAAAGAGGGTTCGGTACAAGGGCAATCGGTGAAGCATCCCAGCCAAGACGTTGGTGAGAACTGTCAAGCGGTTGACCAGGTTGAATTGTTGAAATACAAGCCCGATTTGTGCTCTCGAGGAGCGAATGTCAGCAGCAATGCGACCATTTTTTTGGATGGATTGACCATTGACTTCAATGATTGAAGTCGTACCTGAATTTGCGGGCATCAATCCAGAGATTAGCCTGAGAAGGGTTGATTTACCTGAGCCTGATGCACCTATCAAGGCCACCATTTCACCACTTTGAATCTCAAAGGAGATGGCGTTGAGTGCAACGCTACTGGTTTTATAACTCTTCGTCAGTTCCTTGACAGAAATGGCTGCTTTCATTGATCTCAATTCATCAAACGGGAAAACCCTAGGGTAAATTCAGCCAATGACAAAGCGATGACAATGAATCCAGAATTGAAGCGTATTTAAAGAACTTTTTGTCCTGAACGCCATACCGATCGAACCAAGGGGTGAATGGTTCCGTTTTCAAGCGCAATGGGCTGGACTTGGATGATGTCCGCTTTGAGTCCAACTTCAATCGATCCTCTGTCTTCAAAACCAATTGCTTTGGCAGAATTGGTGCTGACACAAGAAACGGCTTGGTCGATTGTGAAATCTGCCTGCTCCATCAACTTGAAAGCTGCGCTCAGCAAACTTGCGGGTACGTAGTCGGAAGATAGGACATCCAAATATCCCAACTTGGCCAATTCGACAGCTGCCACATTCCCAGAGTGAGAGCCACCTCTGACCATGTTGGGAGCACCCATGATGACCGCCAAGCCCTTTTCGTGAGCCTCTTTGGCGGCGGCCACGGTGGTTGGAAATTCGCAAATTTGTAGTCCCTCTTGCACTGCTTGTTGGACATGTTCGATCGAAGCGTCATCGTGCGAGGCCAGGGCGATGTTATGAGCTTTGGCGTATTTGATGAAGAATTTACGGTTTGGATTTGCGTACTTTTCTTGAAGTGTAGGGGCCGAGGCCATTCGTTCCTCAAAGTATTCAAGAGACCAACCCTTTTTACCCATGTAATAGATACGTGCTTTTTCAATGTCTTGAAATTGTCTTTGACCAGGTGTGTGATCCATCAAAGAAATCAATTTAAGTGCTGGATGGTTTTCAAAAACGCTGAACAGATCTACGCATTTTTCTGAGGGCAACTCGCATCGCACATGCAAGAAATGTTCACTCCTGAGCATATTGTGGTGTTGAGCATCTTTGAGTGCTTTCAAAACCAAATCCCAGCCTTTTCCTCTGAGAGAGCTTGCATCGGCTTCACCAATGCCGATGGAGTCAAAAACAGTTGTAATGCCCGCTGAAATGAGTTCTGAATCATGGGCAACCAATGCGGGTAATTCAGACCAATATGTTTTGGGTCTAGGCATCAAATGGCGTTCCAAATTATCGGTGTGAAGCTCAACCATGCCGGGCATTACATATTGACCTTGGCAATCGATGCTACCCAGAGAATTGGAGCTTCCTTTGGAGATGTCTTTGATGATGGAGTTCTCTATCCTGAGCGTTCCCAAGAAGCTCTCATGGGGGAGTACTATTTTTGCGTTGGTGAGTGTTAAGTTGTTCATGATTTGGGCTGAAATTCTTGCATGGAGATGGAGCGCGTCATGAGTTCCTTTTTGACATTGGAATCGTGAAAAATACCTAAAATCGCGGTGCCTTTTTCTCTGACCTCATGGATCAATTTAACCACCACCGCTGCATTTTGATCATCCAAGGAAGCACTTGGCTCATCGAGCAACAAAATCGGTTTTGGATTGATGAGACTTTTGGCTAAATTGACTCTTTGTTGCTCACCACCTGAAAACGTCGATGGTGGTAAATGCCAAAGCCTTTGAGCAATGTTCAAGCGCTGCAGCATGGTTTTGACTTTTTCTTCCAACTCTTTTACAAAAGTAGGTGAAAGTGGGGCGCTTGAGTCGTTATGGACCTTGACGTTATTGAATTTGGCGTAAAACAAGGCCTCTTGCATGATCAGATCGAACGTGCCAATTCTAGGGATCACTCGCAAAAACTGGCTGACATAATTGATCGATTCAAGTCTTGCACGCAATATTTCACGGCTGTTGCCAGCAGCCACATCGATGATTTCATTGGAGTTCAGCCGAACAAATGCATGCCCAGTGCTGACTTTGTAATTTCCATAGATCATCTTCAAAATTGAGCTCTTGCCCATCCCAGATGGACCCTCAAGCGCGACGCATTCGCCAGGAAAGACAGAGAAAGTCACATTTTGAAGAATATCAAATGCAGCTGAGCTTCTTTGATGCATGAAAAAATGCTTGCTCACAGACTTGAGCTCAAGCATGGGTAAACTTGGTTGAGTTGACATGTTCATGCTAATTCATCAATTCTGTAAGATCGATGAAACCAGCAACTGGCTATATGGGTGTTGTGGATCATCTAATATTTGATCGGTCAAACCTGATTCAATCACTTTGCCATTTTGCATGACCATCATTTGATCAGCCAAAAGCCTTGCAACTGCCAAATCGTGGGTGACGATTAAAACAGCCAATCCACGATTTTGAGTCAAGCGTTTGAGTAAATCCAAGAGTTTGGCTTGCACAGAAACATCCAAGCCAGAGGTGGGCTCATCCATCAGAATGAGTCTTGGATGGGTCACTAAATTTCTTGCAATTTGCAGTCTTTGTTGCATGCCACCCGAAAAATTCAACGGCAAATCATCGATGCGATTGGCGTCGATTTCAACCTCTGCCAAACTCTCTATTGCTGTAGCCCGAATTTTTCCGTAATGCCGATGTCCCAAGGACATCAGTCTCTCTCCAATGTTGGCGCCGGCGGATACGTTCATGATCAAACCATCTCGAGCGTTTTGATGAACAAAGCCCCATTCTGTTCTTTTGATGAGCCGCTGGTTAACCTCTGAGAGCTCACCCATGTTGACACTTCCAAGAGCTTGCGATTGAAAGTGAACTTGTCCTTTATCGAAGTCAATGTTGGAGTTGATGCAGTTTAAAAGCGTGGATTTGCCCGAGCCAGATTCACCCACGATGGCCAAAACTTCCCCGGGAAAGAGTTCAAACGACACTTCATTCAAGGCTTGATTCGGACCGAAGAATTTGGTGAGTTTCTCTACTTTGAGAAGGGGCTTTGAAAACCCATGAGCCTGCATGGACGACATACTTTCTTGTCTTGATTCAAGAGTCATGAACGGCCCCATTTTTTTGAGAGCGTTGGCAGTGGTTTGTATCTGAACAAACAAAGAGATGCCCACCTTCATCGTTTGTAATCACTTCATCCAAGAAGGTGTCTTTGGATCCGCATAAAGCGCAAGCTTGATCCCATCTTTGCAATTCAAAAGGATGGTCCTCAAATCCGAGGCTCTCAACATCTGTGTAAGGAGGTATCGCATAAATTCTCTTCTCTCGGCCCGCTCCAAAAAGATGAAGTGCCTTGGATTGGTGAAGTTTGGGGTTGTCAAATTTCGGAATGGGGGAGGGGGCGCTCAAGTAGCGATGATCGACCAAAACTGGATAGTCATAGGTGGAAGTGATCTTCCCAAAATGAGTGATGTCTTCATACAGTTTGACGTGCATCAGACCATAGTCTGCCAATGCATGCATTTTTCTGGTCTCGGTCTCTCTGGGTTCAAGCCGTTGAAGGGGCTCAGGTACGGGTACTTGATAGACCATGATCTGTCCCTCTTTCAAAGGAAATTCAGGAATTCTGTGCCGAGTCTGAATCAAGCTAGCCTCTTCGGTGTTTTCGGTGGTTTGGACTCCAGTTGTCTTTTGGAAAAACTTGCGAATATTGACGGCATTGACCGTGTCGTCACTTCCTTGGTCAATGACCTTTAATGTGTCGTCTCGCCCGATGATGGATGCCGTGACTTGAATGCCACCCGTGCCCCAGCCATAGGGCAAAGGCATTTCTTTAGAGGCAAACGGAACTTGGTGACCTGGTATGGCAACAGCCTTGAGCAGCGCCTTTCGAATCATCCGTTTGGTTTGTTCATCCAGGTATGCAAAGTTAAAGCCGCTGTGACTTGAGGGTGTATTTAGTTCATCACTCATTGTGATCGACCTCGCTGGCTTTTTGTCTCAAACGCCGTACCAGTTCCAATTCAGATTGAAAATCTACGTAATGTGGAAGTTTTAAGTGTTGCACAAAACCGGAAGATTCAAGGCTGTCGCTGTGGGAGAGCACAAACTCTTCCATTTGAGCGGGGGACTCAATGCTTTCTCCAAGCTCTTTAGCTCTGAGTGAGCGGTCAACCAAGCTCATGGCCATGGCCTTTCTTTCTTGGTGACCAAATACCAGTCCGTAACCTCTTGTGAATTGGGGTGGAATATCCTTACTGCCTGCAAATTGATTGATCATTTGGCACTCTGTGACTTCAATCTCGCCAATGTCGATGCAAAAATCAAGTTCATCGGGTTTGATCACAACGTTTACAAATCCAAACCGAATCTCTGCAGCAAATGGATGTGTGTGGCCATATCCCCTTTGTGTGGAATAGGCCATACCCAATAAAAACCCCTCATCCGATCGAACCAAGTTTTGCAATCGAGTGGGCCTATCAGCTGGAAAATGAATGGGTTCTCGAGTGATGTCCTTGGGGTCAGGGTCCCCTTCAAGAGGCAAATCGCTTTCAAGTAAATTTTCTTGGTCGAATACAGCAAGGATGCTTTCCATTGCCTCGGCGTTGTCTTGTGAGAGTTCCAACTGCTCGGGCTGATGCTTATCCAAAAGGGAGAAATCAAGCAAGCGCTGCGTGTAGTCGTAAGTGGCCCCTAGAACTTGTCCACCTGGCAAGTCTTTGAAGGTGGCAGAGATTCTTCTTTGAATTCTCATGCCATGCGTGTCGATCGGCAAAGAGTAGCCCATGCGCGAGAGTGTGGTGCGGTATGCTCTGAGCAAGAAGCAAGCCTCCAATAAGTCCCCTGAGGCTTGTTTGATGGCCAAACTTGCAAGCATTGGATCGTACAAAGCGCCTTCGTTCATGACCTTTGCGACAGCCAAGCGCAATTGTTGTTCGATTTGATTGGTCTGCAGCTCAGGAACTGAAGAGTCTCCCCTTCGAACATCCCCCAACAGTTGAACACTGTTGTGAATGGCTTTTTCGCCTCCTTTGACGGCTACATACATGCTTCTTCTCCGATTCGAGTCGAACGAGGCAAAGAAACGATGTGAGTGGGTGAGCAAAAAATCACGTCAACACCGCAGGGAAACAAGGGGCGAATGGTTTCTCTCTCGATCCAAAAGCCCTCCTTGAGCCCCAACACTTCTAAATGAAGCTCTCCATTGATACCAGGTCCGAACCAAGGGTTGTAAC
Organism: uncultured Burkholderiales bacterium; assembly: GCA_903865035.1. Lineage (GTDB taxonomy): Bacteria > Pseudomonadota > Gammaproteobacteria > Burkholderiales > Burkholderiaceae_C > Limnohabitans. The sequence continues at coordinate 6,661 of CAIPII010000093.1, forward strand.
GGTTTGAATTTGAGTCGATCTTGAAACCTTCGACGTCAATGATCAAAGTGGTCGATGCTTCAGGAAATTCAGCACTACCAAGGGCGCATTTTTGAAGAACGGGTAAATGTGCAGATTGTTGTACCCAAATGTAGTCGGCTTGCTCAGGACTGTTGAGGAATGTACAACCTGTATGAAATTTTAAAAAGTTTCTCAAAGCACTGTCGTGGTCAACACCAGGCAAATGAAGTGAACTTCCTGTATCCATCAGTGCCAATAGAAGTGAGGTTCCAACTTTGCCTGGATCAGCCTCATAAGATTTAACCCTGGGGTTGATCTCAAAGGGCAAGCCTGGTCTGGAAAATGAGCTAAGCACTTGACGAAAGATGATTTGACTCTCGCGCTCAGTGTTTTCAAAGCCAGGGAAGATATCGGTTAGATTCATGCTCATGGTCAATTCAATCAGGCCGTGGCTGCATTGTTTTCACGCGCAACAGTGAAAAAATCCACTTTGGTGGCTTGCACTTTGCGATTTGCAAGCTCATGATCGAGTTTGATTTTTGCTTCGATAGGTTCTATGAGAGTTTGAACCAAAGC
>CAIPII010000094.1 GCA_903865035.1 uncultured Burkholderiales bacterium
CCACACCCAACAGTCCCAAGCCCACCACCAACATGCCGGTGATGGCGCCTCCTTTGAATGCAACATCCAAGGCGGGCGCAATCCCGCCCGTGGCGGCTTGTGCGGTGCGCACATTGGCTTTGACGCTCACGTTCATGCCAATGAAACCACACGCACCCGAGAGCACAGCACCCAACACAAATCCTGCGGCCGTTGTTGTGCCTAAAAAAAGTCCAATGAGAATGGTGAGAATCACGCCCACCATCGCAATGGTGCGGTACTGTCGCGCCAAGTAAGCAGCAGCTCCTTGCTCAATGGCGGACGCAATCTCTTGCATCCGCGCGTTCCCAGGATCCATGGCCAAAATGGAGGCTCGAGCCCAAAAGCCGTAAAGGACTGCCACAACCCCGCAGGCCAGAGCGAAAATCAACGCTGAATTGCCAAACATATCTTCTCCTCAATGCAAAAAGCAAAAAATCGAAATGCTCCAAAAGAAAAGGAGTGAACCGTTTTTTTTGGAATGCGACATGACTGTCTTTTGTTGACCCAACGCCCTAGACCCTTTCATTTGGCCTGCACCAAGCCCAACAAATTCGAATCAAGTTCAATGTACGATAAAAGTTAAACCCGCAAGACAAATTTACCCTTGCTAGCGCTTAAAATGAGGGTTAATCCTGAGAATTCTCAAGCAATCATTTCAACACTTCAACTCGCACAACAAAATGTCTTTAGAAAAAGTAACCGCTGGAAAAGATGCCCCCAATACATTCAATGTGATCATTGAAATCCCCATGAATGCTGACCCCGTGAAGTACGAGGTTGACAAAGAATCTGGCGCGATTTTTGTGGATCGCTTCATGAGCACATCCATGCACTATCCCACCAATTACGGTTATGTGCCCAAGACCATCAGTGGGGACGGAGACCCCGTTGACGTGTTGGTCATCACCCCAGTGCCTTTGTACCCAGGTGTGGTCGTGACATGTCGCCCCATTGGCATTTTGCGCATGGAAGATGAGGCTGGAGTGGACGGAAAAATTTTGGCTGTTCCCACTGACAAAATCCTATCCATCTACACCCAGTGGCAAAAGCCAGAAGATTTGAACCCTTTGAGGCTCAAGACCATTGCTCACTTTTTTGAGCATTACAAAGATTTGGAAGTGGGCAAGTGGGTCAAAGTGTTGGGATGGGATGGTCCTGATGCCGCTCGTCAAGAGGTGAGAGAGGGCATGGAAAACTATGCCAAATCTTTGGCAAAGTAAAACACGGCTCAAACTCTGAGCGGTTGTGGGTTTTGACTGGCCCACAACTGCAAGCTTCAACGCTTGAGCGGATTTCTTTGCCTCAAGTGCTCCATGTATTCATCCACGCCTTGGCCCTCCCTTAACAAGAAGTGATCCACGGCTTTTGCAAAATCCGGGTGCGCCAACCAATGCGCGCTGTGGGTTTTGCTGGGCAGCAGAGCGCGCGCCATTTTGTGTTCTCCCTGCGCACCTCCTTCAAACCGCTCCAAGCCGTGTTCAACGCACCACTGCAGGGGTTGGTAATAGCAAGCTTCAAAGTGCAAGCAATCGACCCGTTGGGTGGCGCCCCAATAGCGGCCGTAGGCCACTGTGGGCTGGCCTTGCGCATTGCGCTCTAGCCCAATGAGGCTGCACGCAATGGGTGTGTCATTGATCTGCGCGATGAAGATCACCCAACTCTCGTTTTGCAAGTTGGCCATGTCTTCAAAGAAACTTCTCTTGAGGTAGGGCGGGTTGCCATGCTCAAGGTACGTTTGGCTGTAGCAGGTGTAGAAAAATTGCCAGTCCTGGGGCTGCATCTCATGGCCCAAGAGCGTTTTGAATTGCACGCCTGCACTTGAGACTTTTTTCCGCTCTTGGCGAATCTTCTTTCTCTTTTCTTGGGTCATGGAGCCCAAAAAATCTTCAAAGTCTTGGTACTTTGGAGTGCTGTTTTGCCAATGGAATTGAACCGTGTGGCGGCCTAAGAGGCCCGCTTTTTGTGCGGCTTGAAGATCTTGATCGTCACAAAAGAGCATGTGCAAAGAAGACAAGTTCAAGCTTTTGCATTCCTCTAAAACGCGCTCCAAGAGCAAGGCCTTGGTTTGCTCACTCGTGCTCATCAAACGGGTACCCGGCACAGGGGTGAAGGGCACTGCGATCAAGCCTTTGGGGTAGTATTGCAAACCGTGTCTGTCGTAGGCATCTGCCCAAGCCCAATCAAACACGTATTCACCATAGGAGTGAGCCTTCAGGTACAAAGGGCAAGCGGCAACCAACTCACCGTCTAGCCTCACGCTAATGAAGCGAGCTGCCCAGCCGGTTTTTTCACAGGCACTCAAACTGGTTTGCATGGCAAGCAAGTACTCGTGTCTCATGAAAGGCGTGGGCAGCAGTTGTTGATTAAGCAGTGCATTCCACTGGTTTTTTTCGATCTCCCCAATCGAGTCGTGAACCTGGGTGACATAATTGCTTAAATTTTTCATATTTCCATTTGTCTATGTCTCTTCAACTTTGCGTGGCGCAGCTAAATTTTGTCGTGGGTGATGTGCATGGCAATGCACAAAAAATCATTCAATCCGCGCATGAACTCTACCAAAAAGGGGGACGCTTGCTGGTCACCCCCGAATTGGCCTTGTGTGGCTATCCTGCCGAGGACTTGTTGTTGCGGCCATCCTTCATACAAGCCTGTGATGATGCACTAGATGAGGTGCGTTTGGCGCTCGCGCCATACAAAGACCTTCATGTGGTGGTGGGACATCCCCATGGGGTGGGGCAACGTGCCAAATCTGTCTCTTTGGTTCAAAGCGTCAACCGAGCCAGTGTGCTGAGCGAGGGCAAGGTTGTGGCGTTCTATGACAAGCAAAAACTGCCCAACTATCAAGTCTTTGATGAGCAGCGGTATTTCACTGCGGGGAGCGAAACTTGTGTATTTGAGATCCATGGCTTTAAGGTTGGATTGCTCATTTGTGAAGACGCATGGTTCGAGTCTCCCGCCCAGGATGCCGCTCAGGCGGGGGCACAAGTCTTGGTGGTCTTGAACGCCTCTCCTTACCACATGGGTAAAGCGCTTGAGCGCGAAACTGCAATGGCGCAGCGCGCCATTCAGACGGGTTTGCCGCTCTTATACGCCCACATGGTCGGTGCTCAAGACGAGGTGGTCTTTGAGGGTGCATCCTTTGCGCTCAACGCTCAGGGTCAAGTGTGTGCCAGAGCACCGAGCTTTAAAGAGTGTTTGTTTGAGATGCAGCTAACTGCTCTGGGCTCCACAGCCCAAGGCCATTTGAAACTCGATCTTAAGGGTGCGGTTCATGACCCCTTGCAGCTGGAAGAAGAGCTTTGGAACGCCTTGGTCCTGGGCGTCAAGGATTACGTGCAGAAAAATGGTTTCCCAAGCGTCCTCTTGGGGCTCTCTGGCGGTATAGACTCTGCCTTGGTCATGGCTTTGGCCGTGGATGCGCTGGGGCCCGAGAAGGTGCATGCCGTGATGATGCCTTCTCCCTACACGGCAAGCATCAGCGTGATCGATGCCAGTGAGATGGCTCAAAGAATGGGGGTGCACTACAGCGAGCTCTCCATCGTGCCAGAGTTTGAAGCATTCAAAAATACCTTGGCACCATTGTTTGAGGGACGTGCAGAGGACGCAACCGAGGAGAACATTCAAGCCCGCGTGAGAGGCACCTTGCTCATGGCCATGAGCAACAAGTTTGGCTCCATCGTGCTCACCACGGGCAACAAAAGTGAAATGGCCACCGGATACTGCACCCTGTATGGGGACATGGCTGGTGGGTTTGCGGTCATCAAAGATGTTTGCAAAACCATGGTGTATCGCTTGGCGCGTTGGAGAAATGAGCACGATCCATTTGGCACGTGCGAGAGGCCCATCCCTGAGCGAATCATCACGCGCCCACCCAGTGCTGAGCTCAGGCCCGATCAAACCGATCAAGACAGCTTGCCTGATTATGAAGTTTTGGACGGTATTTTGGCGCGCTTCATGGAAGAGGATCAAAGCGTCCAAGACATTTTGGACGCGGGTTACAGCCCAAAGGATGTGGCTCAAGTCACGCGTCTCATTCGTTTGAACGAGTACAAGCGTCGTCAAGCCCCCTTGGGCATCAGAGTCACGCACCGCAGTTTTGGGAAAGATTGGCGATACCCCATCACCAACCGTTTTCATGGATAATCGTGTAAAGCAACCTTTTGGAGACAAACCTTGAAACTGATCACTGCCATCATCAAACCCTTTAAGCTTGAAGAGGTCAGAGAAGCTTTGGCCGAATGCGGAGTCACGGGCATCACGGTCACTGAGGTCAAGGGTTTTGGTCGTCAAAAAGGCCATACAGAGTTGTATCGTGGAGCCGAGTACGTGGTGGACTTTCTGCCCAAAATCAAAGTGGAGGTCGTGGTTGCGGCTGCCACCGTGGACTTGTGTGTGGATGCCATTGTGAAGGCTGCCAAAACAGGCAAAATTGGTGACGGCAAAATCTTTGTGACCGATGTCCAAAGGGTGGTTCGAATCAGAACTGGCGAACTCGACGCTCAAGCCATCTGAGAGCAGCATTGCTCGCTCAAAAGGAGCGAGTGCTTGAACTCCATCGGTGTTTGGGGTTTTGAGGTTTGATTGGGCTCAGCTGCTTAAACGGTGCCAAATTGCACTTGTCCAAATGCCAATGCACAGCAACAACGCGAGTAAGACGGCTGCACTGGCCAAATCTTTCGCTCTCTTGGAGAGCTCATTCCAAGCCCCACCAAAACGGTCTATGGCCGACTCAATGCCTGTGTTGAGCAGCTCGACAATCATCACCAAAAAAACCGAACCGACCAGCAAGGCCACCTCTACCCAGTTTTGTCCAACAAAGAAAGCTGCTGGGAGCATCACCATGGCCAGCCAAACCTCTTGGCGAAAGGCGGTCTCATACCAACCCGCTTTGAGTCCTTGAATGGAAAACCCAAAAGCGTGCCACACGCGACTCAAGCCTCGGCGTGCTTTTTGTGGGTTGACGTCATCGGATGGATTCATGAACTTGAATTTTGATGACTGTGTGTGACGGTTTGGTGACCTGGTCTGAGTGGGGTCTAGGTGTTGTGGGGCTGATTGAGGGCAGGAGCTTGCATGTTCACGAGCTGTGTGCCGCTCCATGCATCGTGCCAAAACTGTCTTTGAGGGTGAAAGCGGCTCAGAGTTGCCCAAACTGCCACCCATCCCAGCGTCAAAACGGCTTTTTCTGCCAAACTCAAGTCAAACAGCATGAGTGTGCCCAAGGCAGGCGCGAGCCACACCCAACTGAGCACCCAGCGAATCAGGCACAGTTTGGTGCTGGGCAATTCACCGTCAAAGTCCAAGAGCCGAATGCGCCAAGTTTTCATGGCCAAGGTTTGGCCCATTCGCCAAAAGTAGACAAAGTATGTGGTGAGCACGAACATTAGAAAAGCCTGCACGCTTTGTCTGGAAGC
>CAIPII010000095.1 GCA_903865035.1 uncultured Burkholderiales bacterium
ACTCAACACGAGCACCGCTGAGAGCGCCAACCAAGCGGGCATTTCTCCATACACATGCAAGGAGATGTAGATCCACCAAAACGTGCCAACGAAAGCTGTGGTTTGATAAATCCAACCCCAGTGAAATGCTCTTTTGGTGTTGTTTTGTGAGCACAAACCGATCGCCAACAGGATCATCGAGCTCACCTGCAAAAAGCCACTGGGTCCCGCATGAAAGGGCAAACCCATGGAGAGGGCTTGCAATAGCCCCGAGAACACGGCCCAGACCCAAGGAAGTGGAGATCGAATCAAGATGAGGGGCTCAATGTTGGATTGAAGTGGTGCTTGGGCGGCTCAAACTGAGCACCCACCATCCGAGGTGATGACTGCTGGCTTTGCTCGCTTGATTTTATCCACCATTTGAGACATTGATGTTCAAGTCCCCTGCAGCTTGAACTTGCAAAGGATTCCCCGCACACCATGCCTCAAAGCTTTTGTCTGTGCGTTTGGACTTGGTTCAAGAAGCCCCAAAAGCGCTGGGTCTGCTCTTGCAACTTCAACTTGGATTGACTCATGTACTGGCTTGACCATTCAATCATCAAGCTGTTGATGTCACCCAAGGGCAACTTCACATAGCATTCGGTCTCAGAGCCTTCACGCTCAAGCGTTGCGCCATGCTTTTTGGCGATCTTGATCATGGCGGTGTTCTCGCTGAGCGCGTGAATAAAAAGCATTCGAACACCTGAGTTTCTGGCCAACAAACAAGCGTATTCAAACAAACGACCACCCGCTCCTTGCCCACGCATCGATGAATCCACCGACACGCCGAACTCGGCGCAAGGTGCGAATTCTTCGGGTCGAGTCAGTGAGAGGTGAGCGAAAGCGACGAGACGATGATCCGCGTTGAAGATACCCAGCAAGCGGTCTCGCTCCACATGAAGTCCATCCACATAATTTTTAATGTGAACATCTTTGGCGGGATAACCAAAACGCAAATAACGATCGCGTTCATCGAGTGAGATCAAGTGCTCTTCAATGCCCTTCAGGTGATCAACAGTCAAGTGACAAATCGGACTCAAAGGCCCAAGGGCAGAAGACAAGTTCATGGGCTTGAACTCAATGGTCCAAGGCACGAAAGCCTTGACCCATGGCTCAAAGAGCTCGGACTCTTGGGTGGATTGTGTTTCAGACATGCCTCGATTATAAGGGTTTTCCCTAATCTTGATTCAAGCCGATCTTGAAACAAGGGTAACTCAATCATACGCGTAAAAAAAATGCCCAGTTGAATCAACAACTGGGCATTTCTGGCTATAAAAGCCTAACGATGTCCTACTTTCACACGGGAACCCGCACTATCATCGGCGCTGAAGCGTTTCACGGTCCTGTTCGGGATGGGAAGGAGTGGTACCACTTCGCTATGGTCATTAGGCATAACTTGTACTTGTGCTGATTTTCATCAACACAAAGAATTCATAGAGCAAATCAGCTTCATCATTTTTGAATGCGTCACTTGGCATAACTTCCCTGATCTTGCGATCAAAGTTATAGGGTCAAGCCGCACGAGCAATTAGTATCAGTTAGCTTAACGCATTACTGCGCTTCCACACCTGACCT
>CAIPII010000096.1 GCA_903865035.1 uncultured Burkholderiales bacterium
CAACTCTCGACTTCACTCAACATTGTGAATCCAAGTGACGCACCTGATAAGGCTTCACTTGTGAACAAGTTGAATACGCAAATTGCGCAACAAGCCGATTACAACAACACACTCAAGACGCTTCAAACCAATTTGCAATCGCAAGACACTGCCTTGCAAAACGTGAGCAGTGTGCTCACCAAGATGAAAGAATTGATGACCCAAGCGGCCAATGACACCACGAGTGTGAGCGACCGAGCAACCATTTCAAATCAGTTGACCCAATTGAGAGATCAGGTCTTGAGCATTGCCAACACCAAAGACAGCGATGGAAGCTTCATCTTTGCGGGCTCCAAGGTGGCCACGGCGCCATTTGCTCCAAATGCAAATGGCGTGATCGACTACACGGGGGATCAACAAAGGAATTTGGTGCCTGTTGGAAACAGCTTGAGTTTGCAAGCCAACACACCAGGATCGGACGCTTTTGTTCGCGTGGACAGGCCAGACGGCAAGGGCGGCACCATTGGTGTGGGTTTCTTTCAATCTTTGGGAGACGCGATCACAGCCGTTAAGAATTCTGATCAACCCAATATGCAGCGTGCGCTGGGAGAAATCAATCAATTGACCCTTGGGGTATCCAATGCAGATGCGAATGTCGGTACAGCGATGCAAACCGCCACCACCCAAGCGAGTATTTTGGATGAGACGACCGTGACTTTGAAGAGCACATTGTCCAATGTTCAAGATTTGGACTACACAGCAGCGATCACCAAAATGAACAAGGACGAATTGGCGCTCCAAGCTGCCCAGTCGACGTTTGCAAAGATTTCCCAGCAAAGTCTCTTTAAATACATTCAGGGCTGAGCAATGAGTGCGTTTCTCAAGGTTTCAACACTTCAGCCGATTCCTTCGATTGGCTAAGGCTTTTTTGAAAAAGTAGCAGGTCACCGACATGTCCACCACCGCCGTTTCTTCTTCCACTTCGACGCCCTCTACTAGCACGTCTGCGACAACAGCTACGCCGACGTCCACGTCTTTCAATGCACAGCAGGCCAATCAGGCCGCGGGTCAGTCGATCATTTCTGCTTTGGGCAGTGGTTCCGGTGTAAACGTCAACGCTTTGGCTCAAAACTTGGTGAATGCTGAGGAAATTCCTCAGAAAAACATCATCAATTCGAAGATTCAAAAGAACGATTCGACCATTTCTGGCTTGTCTGGCGTGATGTACATCATGCAGTCGTTTCAAACCAGCTTGTCTGCTCTGCAAGACAAGAGCAATTTCAATACCCTTCAAGTAGCCAACACCAATACCAACGCCTTAGGGGTGACCACGGACAACACGGCTTCACCAGGCTCACACAACGTGGCGATTTCGTCCATCGCTCAAACTCAAGAGACACTTTCAACAGGTTTTGCGACCAGCAGTTCACAAGTCAATGGTGGAGCTGCTTTCTCCATCAACATCTCTGGCAACAATGGCGTTTCAACCTACACCGCACAATCACAAGCCAACTCTGCAACGCTCTCAGGTGTGAACTTTGGTACAACGCCAGCGGTCAATGATTTCAAGAATTTCAGTGTAACGGTGGCAGGTCAAACCTTAAGTGTGAACCCCGCACCTGCAACTGCAACTTTGGCAGATTTGGCGTCCAATTTGCAAAGTCAATTGCAGTCTTTGCAAGGCACTTCGGATTTGACCGTGACAGCTTCCCCTCAGACTGCGACCTTGTCAGGCGTGAGTTTCGGCAATCCGCCTGCAACCAATGATTTCTCAGCGCTGACCGTGAGCATTGGAGGTGTCATCAAGCAGGTTTCACCCACCATCACGACGACTAATATGTCTGATTTGGCAAACAACCTTCAAGGTTTGTTGCAAACTGCATATGGAACCAGTGCGGTCACGGTGACCTTGGATGGAAGCAACAACTTGGTCATTGCATCTGCACTGGGGACGGTTGATTCAGCAACCATGACCGCAGCTCCTACAACAGGTCCCACTGGCGCGACTGTCTCAAGTGGTACTGGTCAGACAGCCACGTTATCAGGTGTGAGTTTTGCAAGTCGCAATCCAAGCATCAGTGATTTTGGTTCCATGTCTGTGACGATTGGTAATGTTACAAAAACCATTACACCTCAATTGACATCGACCAATTTGACCGACATGGCAAGTGCTTTGCAGACCCAATTGCAATCTGCATTTGGTTCTACGAGCTTAACGGTGACCTTAAGTGGCGCAAATAGTTTGGTGATCGATTCTGGTGTCCCAGGCTCTTTGGTAACAGCTGCAAGCTTGAATCCAGTTTCACGTACTGCTCCTTTGGCTGGAACCACCAGTGTGAGCACCAGCAATTTGACGGTGTCCTCGGCCAGTGGCAAAGTGATCTCCAACGTTTCTCTGGGTCCCTCAGCCTCTGTCACTGTGGGTACTCCACCTGGAGTGAGTTTGGGAACCTCTCAAACGGGAACCTTGACAGGTGTGAGTTTTGGCAATCCAGCCGCGACCACGGACTTTAGTTCGATGACAGTGGAAATTGGAGGTGTCACACAAACCATCACGCCCAATCTCAGAACCACGAACTTGGCAGACATGGCAAGTGCAGTTCAATCCCAATTGCAAACTGCTTTTGGTTCACCCCTTGGACCAACGATCACCGTTTCGGTCAGTGGTGCCAATAAATTGGTGATCAGCTCCACGACCTCAACTGTTAATTACGTGACCTTGACTCCAAAGTCAGGAACCACTGCGACGGGTGGAACGTTCAATAACAGCTCCATTGCAGGTTTGAAGTTTGGAACCACGCCTAGCACTTCTGATTTCCAGAGCTTCAGCATTTTGGTGGGCGGAAATCCAATGACGATCTACCCCAGTCCATCAAGTGCAGATCTGCCCACTTTGGCAGCTAGCGTTCAAGCGCAACTGAACCGATTGGATGCCTCTCAGTTCAATGGAACAGGTTCCGATCTCACCGTGTCTGTTGATGGCAATGGTGTCATGAATTTTAAATCAGCATCTGGGCGAGCGATTGCAGATCCACAATTCATCGAATTTGCTGCCACACCCAACGGCATTTCTCAAGCCATCAATGCAAAAGGTTTGGGGG
>CAIPII010000097.1 GCA_903865035.1 uncultured Burkholderiales bacterium
ATTGATCTGGGTTTTGCCAGTCAACTCGGGCTGGCTTCAGCCGCTCGCCATCCAAACTCAGGCCATGTCGCAACAACTGAAGGCTCTCCGCTGGAAAGAGCTTTTGAGGACTTTGAGAGATCGGACCCCGATAAGGCGTCTCGTCGTTGGTGACCACGTGGGCGGATGCGCCGCCCAATGACCCTTGTCCTCGTCTCTCATCGATCTCCACTCGCACCAGGTATTCTTTCTCAAGCTCACTGGTCTCGCCAATCAACTGCTTGGCCACACGTCCATCTTGGGTGAGCACCAAAAGGCCCACAGAATCGATGTCGAGCCTGCCCGCAGGGACCAAGCCCTTCAAGTGAGAACCCGTGTAGCGAATGGGTGAGCGATCTTGGGACCAATGGTTCACCGGTTCAATGAGCTTGATGGCAGGCACATGCCCGTCCTCCGCTTGACCACTCACATAGCCCATGGGCTTGTGCAAGAGCACGGTGACTTTTTGGTCTTGCTTTTGGGTGGCTTCTCGCTCCACCTCAATTCGGTCTTGCTCGGTGACCTTCATGCCCATTTGGGCCACACGCCCATTGACCCGAACCCATCCTTGTTCGATCCATTCATCGGCCTCTCTCCTGGAAGCCAAGCCCATTTGGGCCATGCGTTTGTTGAGGCGCATCTCTGCGTGGTCGTCACTCATGCTTGAATCTCTTTTCTGTGTAGGTCAAAGGCACTGAAGGTCAATCAGACCCAAAGTGTTGAGCGCGATCTGATGAGGGATTGTAGGCTCAGTCTGCGGCCAAGGCTTCATCCATCAACGCACATTGGTCCTCTAAGTTTTGGATTTGCTCACTCCAGTAGCTCTCACCACCAAACCAAGCGAAGTGCTGCGCAAAAGCGGGATCTTGAACTCTGGCTCCCAACCATGCGCTGTAGTGAATCATTCGAAGCGTTCTGAGCCCTTCAATCAATCGCAACTCTTTGCGATCAAAGCCCCTCATGCTCTCGTAGCCGTCGAGCAAACAACTCTCCGCCAAAAGCCGCTCGGCTCGACTTCCCCCCATGAGCATCCAAAGGTCTTGCACCGCTGGTCCCATTCGGGCGTCGTCCAAATCCACAAAGTGTGGTCCGCCCGTGTGATCCTCTGACACCGGCGTCCACAAGATGTTGCCTGGGTGACAGTCCCCGTGCACGCGAATCATTTTGGGGTTCACGATCTCAAAGAGTCGCTCGGCCTTTTGAATGGCCCGCTCACTCACCTCTCCCCAAGATTTCTTTTGATGCGGATCCATGAAGCTGTGGTCCAACAAAAAACGCCTGGGCTCGTGACCCATGGTGTTGGGGTTCAACGCCGGGCGGTGATGAAACTCACGCGCCTCGCCCACCATGTGAATGCGCGCCAAATAGCGACCGATCCACTCCAGCACCTCTGGATCTTCCAACTCAGGCCATCTACCGCCCTTTTTGGGGTACACGCAAAATCGAAAGTCCACAGGGGCGTGTTGATGCGAGGGCGCTCCAACATCGGTCCTGGGCACCTCCTCATCTAGTAGCCCCTCCTCTGGTGTGAAACTCACGTGGTGCAGTGTGTCTCCCTTGACGACCCATGGAGCCACCACTGGGATCTCGGCTTTTGTGAGCTCGAGTGCAAATGCGTGTTCTTCACGGATTTGTTCGTCACTCCAGCGCAGAGGCCTGTAAAACTTTGCAACACATGCGCTCACCTCTCCCTCCATGGTGAGTGAGTAGACGCGG
>CAIPII010000098.1 GCA_903865035.1 uncultured Burkholderiales bacterium
CAGAGGTCCTCATGGGTTGCAGAGCACACGTCGATCAAGCCTCATTTTTGGCTCAGTTGCCAAGTGCAATCGAGGACTCTCAAAACTCAAGCCGCTTTTGCATTGGATCGACCTTTGAGAGAGATCAAACACAAATTGAGAATTCGGCTGGCAGTGAGCGAAAAAATTTGCTCGACTTGGCCCGGGTTTTGGAGGGCGAAATAGACCTCCAAACCAACCCCGAATCCTTGAAGGCCTCTCTCACCCTTGAGGCCTGGAGTGGCGTCAGGTGTACCACGCCTGATCGAATGCCCATTGTGGGGGAGATCCAAGAGGGTCTTTGGGTCAACTTTGGCTTAGGGTCCCGGGGCTTGAGTCTGTGCACTTTGATGGCGGAGACCTTGAGCGGGTTGATAGAGCGTGAACCCCTGGCTCTGCCAAAGAGGCTATTGAAATCCATCCAATGGGAGCGCTTTGCGAGCAACCCTGGTGAGTCCAGGCCCTGAATGCTTGAGGTTTTGTGCTTGGGGAAAATTTTCTTTATACCCAAAACGATATATCTAAATCATAAAAATGTATTTTGAGTTATGAAAAAATAGCACTAAAGTGCAAAGATGCATGATTTTTACTTTGTTTTAGCCGGCTTCTTTGTTGGCAGTGTCGTTGGGCTCACGGGTGTTGGGGGAGGATCTCTCATGACGCCGCTGCTCATTTTTTTGTTGGGCGTGAAGCCGCACATGGCAGTGGGCACCGATTTGTTGTTTGCCGCCATCACCAAATCTGGGGGCACGTTTTCGCTTTGGCGGCAACGCCTGATCCCTTGGCGTGTGGTCATGCATTTGAGCATGGGGAGCATTCCAGGCTGCTTGGGCACCATTTATGCCTTGAACCAAGTCGATCTTGAGAGTTCATCGGTTCAAAGCGTCATTACCCACACCTTGGGGGTCGCTTTGATGCTGACCGCTGCATCCTTGCTCTACAAGGTTCTCAAAACAAAAAAACCAACCGATCCACAAGCTCCTGCGCCAGAAAACCCCCACCCCTTGGAGTCCAGTGTGAGCATCAGCGCACAAGTGGCATTGAGCGCGCACAGTGGGCCAAGCGAGGTAGAATCCACGCAAACCAAACACCCCGTGTGGACCATTCTTTTGGGCTTGGTCATTGGATCGATGGTGACGCTCACCTCAGTGGGAGCAGGCGCCATTGGCGTGAGTGTTTTGATGATCCTCTACCCTACACTCCCCCTACCCAGGATTGTGGCGGCAGACATTGCGTATGCCGTGCCCCTCACCTTGGTGGCCGGTTTGGGGCACGCAAGTCTTGGTACTGTGGACTGGCCGTTGCTGCTCAAACTCATTTTGGGCTCTTTGCCAGGCATTTGGGTAGGCGCTCACCTCCTCACCCGCACTCCAGAGAGGATCATTCGTTTGGCCCTCAGCGTGCTTTTGGCTTGGGCCTCAGTGAAACTGATTTTTGCTTGATTTAAAACATGTACCAATACACCGAATTTGACCGTCAATTCATCAAAGCTCGAGCTGATCAATTCAGGGATCAACTCCAAAGAAACCAAGCTGGCACTTTGAGCGATGATGAGTTTCGCCCCTTGAGGCTGCAAAATGGTTGGTACATCCAGCGCTTTGCTCCTATGCTCAGGGTTGCTGTGCCATATGGAGAACTCTCCAGTGCTCAAATTCGCGTTCTAGCCCAAATTGCCAGTCAATACGACCAACCCGATGCTGAACTCTTTGAGCGCGCGCAACACACCCAAGGCCTCATTGACAGCAAGAACCCGACACCCAAGGGCATGGAGAGCGTCAAAGCACCTGCACTCCTCAAAGGCTATGCCCATTTGACCACTCGCCAAAATGTGCAGTACAACTGGATCAAACTTGAAGACAGCGCGGATGTCATGGACCTCTTGGCGAGCGTGAACATGCACGGCATTCAAACCAGTGGCAACTGCATCAGAAACATCACAAGCGATGAACTCGCTGGCATTGCGCCCGATGAGGTGGCTGATCCCAGGCCCTTTGGAGAAATCCTGCGTCAGTGGAGCACCCTTCACCCCGAGTTTGCTTTTTTGCCTCGAAAATTCAAAATTGCCATCAGCGGTGCAACCGAAGACCGTGCAGCCGTGGGTTGGCATGATGTGGGCCTGTTTTTGATCAAAAACGCACAAGGTGAGTTGGGCTTTAAGGTCCTGGTCGGTGGCGGCATGGGCCGCACCCCAATCGTTGGCACTGTGACCAAAGAGTTCTTGCCCTGGCATCAAATCATCAATTACATCGAAGCCGTGGTGCGGGTCTACAACCGCTGGGGCAGAAGAGACAACATTTACAAAGCACGCATCAAAATTTTGCTCAAAGCAGAGGGCGAAAAATTCACCTCTGAGGTGGACGAAGAGTTCCATCGCATCACGACACTTGATGGTGCGCCTCATACCATCACACAAGCCGAACTCGATCGTGTGAGCTCCTGCTTTGAGGTGCCCCTTCTGGCTGAAGTTGTGAGCCATGAAGAGAGCCACAGCGATCTCCAAAACGACCCTCAATACAAGAGATGGCTTGCACAAAACGTGACGGCTCACCGTCTGCCTCACCTCAGAGCGGTGACTTTGTCCTTCAAGCGCGCTGGCTTGGCACCAGGGGACGCCACACCCGAACAACTCTTGGGGGTTGCGGATTTGGCGGATCGATTCTCAGGCGGCGAGGCTCGCGTGACTCACGCACAAAACATGCTTTTGCCCTGGGTTGACGAGCGCAACTTGCCAGCCCTTTACCTTGCAGCCAAGCAACATGGATTGGCCAAAGCCAACATCGGACTCCTGAGCGACATGATTGCGTGTCCCGGAGGCGATTTTTGCGCGCTGGCCAATGCCCGCTCGATTCCCTTGGCCAGTGCCATCACTGAGAGGTTCCAAGACTTGGATGAACTCAATGATTTGGGGCCCATCGATTTGCACATCAGTGGATGCATCAACTCCTGTGGACACCACCACAGCGGCCACATCGGCATTTTGGGTGTCGACAAAGACGGTCAAGAGTGGTACCAAATCACTGTGGGTGGAAGCGATGGAAGCCACTTGAGTGGCCCCTCCAAGCCTGGCAAAGTCGTGGGTCCGTCGTTTTCTGCGCACGAAGTGCTACCCGTCATCGAGGCTTTATTGGATTTTTATGTCTCACATCGACAATCCAAAGAAACCTTCATCGACTTTGTGGGCCGCACCGAGCTCGAGGCCTTCAAATCGGTGGCCAAGGCTGCCAGAAGCTTGGACGTTCAGGCCTTGGCTTAAATAAAACCCAATGACCATCGACGAAGCTTTTGGTCTTCCAATCCAACAAACCCTATCAGACTCCACCGATATGAAGCTCATAGACGCCAACACCCTCAGCTCCACGGATAAAACGCTGGTGCTTGAAAACACCGTGGATCCATCAAGCCTTGACTTGCAAGGCGTGGACTGCGTTGAGCTTAACTTTCCAAAATTCACAGATGGACGGGCTTTCACGCAAGCGGTGATTTTGAGAAAGCGTTGCGGCTTCAAAGGGGACGTCAGAGCGCGCGGTGACGTTTTGATTGATCAACTTTTGCAGATGCAGCGCACAGGCTTTTCCAGCGCTGTGCTCAGAGCCGATCAAAACGCAAGCCATGGCCAAAAGCTGCTGTCCCAATTCACTGGCTTTTACCAAGGCGACGTGACTGAGATCAAGCCGCACTTTGCTCGCACTTGATGCCCATTGCAACATCCATCAAAACACACTCCAAACGCACTTTAAAACCATCAGCCCATGAGCAGCACCCTTTTATCGAGTCGACACCAAGAAACGGCCATTGAGCGTTGGGATCACCCAAGCGAGCAATACGAGGAACGCGTTCAAAGCACGCTTACCCAACTCCAAGCGAGTGTTTTGAATTTAAGCCCGATCAAACAAGCCAGCAGCTTGGGCCCCGAGGACATCGTGATCACCCACCTTCTTGAGACTTTGGGTCTGCAAGTTCCTGTGTTTGTGTTGGAAACAGGTGCACTCAACCATGAAACCTTGGCTTTGCTCGAGAGGCTTCAAGCTCACACGAAGTTACCTCTTGAAATCTACAGGCCCAAAGCCGAACAAGTGATCGAATTTGTCAAAACCAAAGGGCAAAAGGCCATCTACAACTCGATTGAAGACCGAAAAGCATGTTGCCACATTCGCAAACTGGAACCCCTCTCTCGTGCCCTCAAAGGTCAAAGGGCATGGATCACCGGTCTCAGACGTGAGCAATCGAGCGCAAGAGCCCAGGTGAGCTTCATCGATGACTCCGAACTCTCTTCAAAGGGCTACTCCAAGGTCAATCCTTTGGTGGACTGGACTTGGGGAGATGTGTGGCACTATATTCATTTGAATCAGCTCGACTACAACCCCTTGCACGACGAATTCTTCCCAAGCATCGGCTGCGCTCCCTGTACCCGTGCGATCAGCATGGGTGAAGAGTTCAGAGCTGGTCGCTGGTGGTGGGAGGACGAAAGCGCCAAAGAATGTGGGCTTCACGTGAGCCAAGCCGCCAAAACTTAAAGGTCCATTGGCCCTTTTCTCATCACCCCCACTCACCCATAACCCTCAAGTTACGCACCCAGACCCATGACTGCAACCGCCACACCCATTCGAACCACACCCCAATCAGGTCCCGCTCACACCTTGAGTCAATCGCACTTGGATGGATTGGAGAGCGAGACGATTTTCATTTTGCGTGAGGTGGCTGCATCTTTCGAAAAACCAGCCCTCCTCTTCTCTGG
>CAIPII010000099.1 GCA_903865035.1 uncultured Burkholderiales bacterium
CTTCTCTTAGAATGGTTAATCAGTAAATCACTGTTTTACAGATAAAACAAAAATGGAGATTGTATGAGTTCAGATGAGCACCAAGCTGCAAATTCTGTTTGGCACGATGTCTGTGCCGAATCCGAGTTGGATCCAGAGTTTCCAGTGAGTGTTGAGGTCGAGGGCGAGAAAGTGGGCGCCTTCAAGGTTGGGGACCAAGCCTATGCGCTGGAGGACATTTGTCCTCACGCCTATGCGTTGCTCTCTCAGGGCTTTCAAGAGAACGGACAAATTGAGTGCCCTCTGCATGGGGCTTTGTTTGACATTGCAACGGGCAAGAGTCTCACCGAAATTGGTCAACGCGACCTCACTTGTCACAAGCTCAAGCTAGAGAACGGTCGTGTTTGGGTCAAACTCCACGCTGTCTGATCCCTCAAAGCCCAACTCAATCAGGACCATCCATGACACCATCAACGCCAGTCTCTGTTCCTGCCATTGAGTTTGTCAATGTGCTCAAGCGCTTTTCCTCCAAAGCAGGAAATGTGACCGCTGTGCAAAACATCAACACCCGCATCCAAAGTGGTGAAGTCGTCTCCATCATTGGCCCTTCGGGATGTGGCAAAAGCACATTGCTCAACATGGGCTCTGGTCTGGCTGCTCCAACCAGCGGCGAAGTCTTTGTGGCGGGGGAGCGCGTACAGGGCCCCAACTCACACGTTGCCTTCATGCTCCAAAAGGATCTGTTGATGCCTTGGCGAACGATTGCTCAAAACGTGGAGTTTGGCCTTGAAATCAGAGGAGTTGCGGCCAAAGAGCGTGAGAGCATTTCGACCAAACTTCTTGCTCAATGCCACTTGAAGGGCTTCGAGGCTCACTATCCTCATCAACTCTCGGGCGGCATGAGGCAACGTGCTGCGCTTGCACGCACCATGGGGCGGTTTGAAGGATGGTGTCGCTGTACAAAGTCCAAGCGAAGAATATAAAAAGTGCCAATCCACAAGCTCTAAAACCCATGCGAGAGAGTTTTTCTCCCAGTGCATGGTGAGAGGATGGAGCTGGGCTCAGAACTTGTCCTTGCGGTACAAACTCAAGCGGGTGAGTGTCTTGTGGGAGAGTTTCAGCGCGAGAGCGGTTTGGGTCTGGTTTTTTGTTTTGAATGTGCTTGAACCCCCATTGAGCAATCCACAAGGACACACCACTGCCCGTTGCAAAACTCATCATGCTGAGCCATCCCATCAAAGGAGAGGCCGTGAGAGAGGAGAGCATCAAAGCAGAGTAAAGCAGCCCGCAGGGTAAGAGTGCCCACAAAAAGCCTGCAATGAGTGGACCAGTTCTCCAAGCCATGAGGGCTTCAAGTCCAAGCTGCCCTTGAACCCACCTCCAAATGCGTCTTGCACCTTGGTCAAGCCAGTGCGGCTGAAAGGCAAAGATCAGGAGATAAAGACCCGTGAAGAGTCCAAGGACGTGAATGAAATTCCAAAGGGGTTGGAGCAGCACGAGTTTGCTTGAGAGTTCTCCAACGGTCTGCATGGATGCTGCGGCCAAAGCGCCCAGCATTCCGTATCCCAAGAGACGTCCTCCTTGAAAAGTCAGGGCCCTTTGAGGTGCAGATTGATCAGGCGTGCTTTGTGAGAGGGCTGAACAAGCTCCCCCGCACATCAGTAAGCAGTGAGGGCCACCAACGACGCCCATCAAAAATGAGGCCCAAAGCGCTGAGCTTGAAAGCATGTTCAAGCGTCGATCTCAGTCCTTGGGCTTTTGTGCTTTGCCATCGGGTTCGCTCATGAGCAAGAAACTGATGAAACTCGAGAGAGCCGTGGCGGACCAAAACACAAAAAAGGAGCCCGTGTAGATGAGTTGGGTGGGGTTATCGCTGCTGATGAATTGGGACTGCATTTGGGATGGGTCAAAAACCGCAAAGAAAACCATCTCCAACATGCAAGCGCACAAAAACCCGGGCCACAAGATTTGCATGAATTTCCAAAAACGCATGGCGCTCACTCCTTGGTATCAGTCACTGGTCTGCCAAAGAGCATGCCCTCGTTGGAGCGAGCGCTGTTGGAGGTCATGTGATTGTGTCTGATCTGTTCAGGGCTCAATTGCGGAGCAGCCAGATGCAGGTGTTCATCTGACCCCATCATCGCCACATAACCCGTCCAAAGGGCTGCAACCACGACACACAGGGGCCCCATCAAAACCAGCCACAGGTAAGGCTCACGCCACCAGGCCTTGGGAGAGGGGGAGTTTGGGCTTGTCGCATTGATTGCTGCCGCATTTGATTGATTGAGATTCAAAGCGAATTCTCCATTAGTGACTGGGAACCAAGAACATGGTGGCCTCACTCAAGGTTTGGGTGGAGTGGGTGGGCGTGAGGGTTAAGAATATTTTATGCGAACCAGATGAGTCGATTTCAGCAGGGACCGAGATCCTGAGTGGGAACCACTCAGATTGAGCCGCTTTCACATTGAGCGTTGTGGGTGTTTGGATTTTGATTTGATCCAGACCGTTGACACTCAAATGATATGTTTCGTCTCGTTCAGACGCGTTCATGATTTGAATGCGGTAGATGTTTTCTAAAATCATGTGGTGTTCGCTGTCTTCGGAGAGTCTAGACATGGCGCTTCGGTCTCTCACGATGTCGAGTTTGTAGGGGGCTTGCATGAGCAAGTTGTAGAACATGACACTGGATAAACACACCAGCAAAAAAGCGTAAATCAAAACACGCGGTCTTGCGATGGTGCTCAAGAGGTTGACACTCTTGCCTCCAGTTTTTTGTGCCCTCTCGGTTGAAAAACTGATCAGTCCAGGTGCGTACTGCATTTTTCCCATCACTTGGTCGCAGACGTCTGCACAGGCTCCGCAACCAATGCATTCGTATTGCAAGCCCTCTCGAATGTCGATGCCAGTCGGACAAACTTGAACGCACAAGTGACAGTCCACACAGTCGCCCAGCCCCTGTGCTTTGATGGTTTGCAGGTCTGCATTTTTAGAGCGATGGCCACGACTCTCGCCTCGCTCTTGGTTGTAGGTGACGATCAAGGTGTCTTGGTCAAACATGGCGCTTTGAAACCTGGCGTAAGGGCACATGTATTTGCAAACTTGCTCGCGCATGAAGCCTGCATTCCCATAAGTTGCAAAGCCGTAAAAAACAATCCAAAACAAGGACCAGCCAAAGACCTGAGCATGAATGACTGCGTCAGCCAAAGCGCGCGCTGGCACGAAATAGGCTACAAAGCTGAAACCCGTGACAAGAGAGATTGCGATCCAGATGCTGTGCTTGATGAACTTCTTGAGCATGTATTGCGTGCTAAAGCGCGCTTGATCCAATTTCATGCGTTGAGGCCTGTCGCCTTCGATCAAGCGTTCGATGTACATGAAGATTTCAGAGTAGACGGTTTGTGGGCAAGAAAATCCGCACCACACCCGCCCTGCGATGGCGGTGACCAAGAACAAGGAGAGGGCGCAGCCGACCAACAAGCCCGTCAAGTAGATGAAGTCTTGGGGGTAGAGAACGAGGGAGAAAATGAAAAAGCGCCGATTCTCCAGATCGAAGAGCACGCTGGGTCTAGATCCCCACTCAAGCCATGGCAGCCCATAAAAGACGGCTTGGGTTAGAAAGACGCAAACCCACCTCCAAGTGGCATAACGGCCTTGAACGGTCCTGGGATAAATTTTCTCAGCCGATTCATACAAAGAGACGGTGATGGGCTGAGGCACTGGGGCTTTGTCGTTCAAGGGGTTTTTTTAGTTCGTGGAGGGAAGTTCCGCTTTTGCTTTTGTGACGGGTGCTGTCTCGGAATTGGAGAATCCCCAAACGTAGGCGGTGAGCACTCTGATCTGAGAGGTGCTCAGGCGATCTTTTTGAGCAGGCATTTGGTTGATTTTGCCATTGTTGATCATGGCTTCAATCGCTTTTTCCCCATACCCGTGCAACCAAATGTGATCCGTCAAGTTGGCAGAACCAATGTCTGTGTTGCCTTTTCCGTCTGCACCGTGGCAGGCGGCACAGACCATGAATTTGGCTTGACCTTGAGCTGCTTTTTGTGCGTCATGGGGACTGCCAGAGAGGCTCAAAACATAATTGGAAACATTCTCCACATCCGCTGGGCTGCCCAGAGCTGCTGCCATTGGAGGCATTTGTCCAATGCGACCCAAGGTGATGGTTTCTTGGATTTTCTCAGGCGAGCCGCCGTGTAACCAATCTTTATCGGTCAAGTTGGGAAATCCTTTTGAGCCCTTGGCATCATAGGCATGACACTGAGCGCAATTGTTCAAAAATAGGTTAGAGGCCATCGACATGGCATCTTGGTCTTTAGCCATGTCTGGAATAGACATTGCATCGAACTTTGCATAAAGGGGAGCTATTTGGGCTTTATTGGCCTCTGTGTCTGCATTCAAGGCTCCTTTGGAAGACCACTCGAGTGCGCCTTTGGAGTCTCCAAGTCCTGGATAAAGGTAGAGGTAACCCAGAGCAAAGAGCACAGTGAGGATGAAGAGGTAAACCCACCAAAGCGGCAAAGGGTTGTTGTCTTCTTGAAGGTCTTCGTCCCAGACGTGTGCAACATGGGAGCCATCGCTCTCACCTGGATGGGTGGTTTTGGAGGTCTTCCAAAGGAGCAACAAGCAAGCAAAGATACCTAACAGAGCAATGGCTGCAATGTAGTAGGACCAAAAGGAGGAGGTGAAGTCACTCATGGTAATCAATCTTCAAGGAAAGGGTACTGGGCAGCTTCTTGAAACTGACTCTTTTTTCTGGGATCGAGTGCCCAGGCGACAATGCCGATGAAGATGAGAAAGCTCACCACGGTCATGACGATTCGAACGGAGTTGATGTCAAAGTTCATGGAAAAAGTCCTCTGATCAGTTTATTTGAGTGCAAGACCCAAGCTTTGTAAATAAGCAATGAGGGCTTGGAGCTCGGTGTTGTCTTTGACTTGCTCTGCTGCAGTGGCGATGTCCTCATCGCTATAGGGAACGCCCACTTTTCTGAGCGCTTTCATGTGTTCGGGGATGACGCTGGCGTCTAGTGGTGTGGCCTCAAGCCATGGGTAGCCAGGCATATTGGACTCAGGGACCAAGTCTCTGGGATTGTGCAAATGAATTTTGTGCCAATCGTCACTGTATTTACCCCCCACGCGGTGAAGATCCGGTCCCGTTCTCTTGGAGCCCCATTGAAAGGGGTGGTCGTAGACAAATTCACCAGGGTCGGAGGCGTGTCCATAGCGCATGGTGTCTCCAACCAATGAGCGAATCATTTGTGAGTGACAGTTGTAGCAACCCTCTCTCACATAGATGTCTCGACCTGCGAGCTGCAGTGGGGTCAAAGGTTTGACGCCTTCTAGGGCCACGGTGGTGGACTTTTGAAAGAACAAAGGCACAATTTCCACCAAACCCCCAAAGGAGATCACAAGGACAATGAGCACAATCATCAAGAAGTAATTGGTCTCAATTTTTTCATGGCTAAAGCCGGAGGATTTTTGATCAGACATCGTCAATGCTCCTTATGCGTTGCGCTGTGAGTGGGAGAGTTCAGGAATGGCCACTGAGACAGATTGGCCTTGGGCAATCGTCTTCCAAGCATTCCAAGCCATCACCACCATGCCTAGGAAATAGAGCAATCCTCCAAAGACGCGAATGACGTAGTAGGGATAAGTGGCTTTCACACTCTCCACAAAGGTGTAGGTGAGTGTTCCGTCTGCATTGAGGGCTCTCCACATGAGGCCTTGCATCACGCCTGCTATCCACATGGCAGCAATGTAGAGCACGATGCCCACGGTGGCCATCCAGAAATGAAGCTCAATGGCTTTTTTGCTGTACATCTCTTTTTGTCCAAAAAGCTTGGGGATCAAGAAGTAAATGGTGCCCATCGAGATGAGGCCTACCCAGCCCAATGCGCCAGAGTGCACGTGACCCACGGTCCAATCGGTGTAATGTGACAAGGCATTGACCGTTTTGATGGACATCATGGGTCCCTCAAAGGTGCTCATGCCGTAAAAGGACAAAGACACGATTAAAAACCGCAGCACTGGATCGTCACGCAATTTGTGCCAAGCGCCAGAAAGCGTCATGATGCCGTTGATCATGCCACCCCAACTGGGTGCCAACAAGATCAGAGAAAAGACCATCCCCAAGGTTTGGGTCCAGTCGGGCAATGCGGTGTAGTGCAAATGATGGGGACCGGCCCACATGTAAGTGAAGATCAATGCCCAAAAGTGCACGATGGACAAACGGTATGAGTAAACGGGACGCTGTGCTTGTTTGGGAACGAAGTAATACATCATCCCTAAAAAGCCAGCGGTCAAAAAGAATCCCACCGCATTGTGTCCATACCACCACTGAACCATTGCGTCTTGTACGCCAGCATAGGCGGAGTAGGACTTCATCCAGCCCGCTGGGATTTCAGCACTGTTGACGATGTGCAGCACAGCGACGGCCAATATGAAGGCGCCAAAGAACCAATTTGCCACATAAATGTGTTTGACACGGCGTTTGGCCAGGGTGCCAAAAAAGACGATTGCAAAGCACACCCAAACGACAGCGATCAATAGATCGATGGGCCACTCAAGCTCTGCATATTCTTTTCCGGTCGTGTAGCCCAAGGGCAGGCTCACCGCAGCGCTCAGAATGACCAATTGCCAACCCCAGAAGGTGAATTCGGCAAGCTTTGGTGCGAAAAGCCGCGTTTGTCCGGTTCTTTGAACCACATAGTAAACAGAAGCAAACAGTGCACTTCCACCAAAGGCAAAGATCACCGCGTTGGTGTGCAAGGGGCGAAGACGTCCGTAGCTCAACCATGCAATGTCAAAATTCAGAGCAGGCCATGCAAGCTGAGAGGCAATGAGCACCCCGACCAACATGCCCACCAAGCCCCAAACAATGGTCATGACGGAGAACTGTCTGACCACTCGGTCGTAGTAGAAGGTTTGATTTTGATTCATCTTGGGATTGGAATAATGAGTGGTTTGATTGTGGTTTATAGATTAATTTGAACCTTGACCTAAGTCAATCATTGTGAAGAATGCGCTCGGCTTCAACATCCAAGTCGTCAAATTGGTCTCTGAAGATGGCCCACCACAAGCCAATGAGCACGAACAAGACCAGTGTGACTGAGAGCGGGATCAAGAGGTACAAGATGTCCATGTCAGTGTGTCGCTTTGAATTCGGTTGTTTTATGGGTGAAACTTGTTGTTTGTGGGGCAGGAGACAGCTTGAGGGAGTTGAGGACCACCAGCAAGGAGCTCAGGGCCATGCCCAATCCGGCTTGCCAAGGCGAGAGCAACCCCAAAAAAGCCAAAGGCACGCAGCACACATTGTAGGCAAAGGCCCAAAACAAATTTTGGTGAACCACTTTGATCGTTTTGTGGGATTGATCAATAAGGTCCAGTAAGCTCTCAAGGTGAGGGCTCAAAATCACGCAGTCTGATACGGATAGGGCGTTGTGGGTGGCATTGGCAAAGACCACAGAGACGTCACTGCCCGAGAGCACAGGCAGGTCGTTGAAGCCATCTCCCACCATCATGACCCGATGCCCCTTTTTTTGCAAAGCGTTCAAAAACTGCAGTTTATCGCTAGGGCTCATACCCCCATGAGCATGGTGGGGCTCCAAGTCAAGCTTGTTTGCAAGTTGGTGAACCCTGAGCGTCTGATCGCCTGAGAGCACAAATAAGCTGAAGTGTTGAGCCTTCAAGGCTTGGATCAATTCTTTGGCTTTCAATTTTGGGGTTTCATCAAAGTGAAGGGCTCCAAGCCAGCCCTGCTCAGTGGCCAAATGCACTTGAGACAGAGCAATCTGTGAATAGTCTTCTTGTGTCGACGCATCCATGAGTTTAGATGAGCCAAGCCTCAATCGATGACTTTGGTTTTGATAGGTCAGTGTGGCTTGAATGCCTTGACCGGGAGTCTCCAATCGATCTGAGATCTCTAGATGGGATTCAATGAATTGGAATTCTTGAAATTCCTCAGCAGTGAGCAGCTCTTTAAAATCGCTTTGGCAAACGGATTGAGAGAGGGGGTGTCTTGAGCCTTTGGCCAAGGCCCTGGCAAAAGCCAAGAACATCGGCTTGGAGCTCAGGGTTTTGGGGGAGAGATGGATTTTTTTGAGTTGATGCTGACTCTCAGTCAGCGTGCCAGTTTTGTCAAACACGATGGTATCAATGTGGCTCAGGCTCTCCAAGGTATTGGTGTCTTTGATGAGAATGCCTTGCTTGGCCAATTTGCCCATGCTGGCCAGAATGGCTGCGGGAACAGACAGTGTCAAAGCGCATGGGCATGTGACGATCAACACAGTGCAGCAGCTGATGAGGGCGTTTGCGGGACTCAAGTGCCAACTGAGTGCAGCGCAAACCACCGCCATCAATAAGACCACCCCTATGAAAGGGCGCGAGATTTGATCTGCGAGTTTGACCAAACTTGGTTTTGAGGCTTGTGCCATTTCCAGCAGGTCAATGATTTGAGCAAAGCGGGTGTCGTTGGCGCTTTTTGTGATTTTCATGCGAAAGGGTGACCCCAAATTGGTGCTGCCCATGAGCAAGGGGTTGCCTTCAAGCTTTTTGACGGGGGAGGACTCTCCGGTGAGTAAAGCTTCCTCAACCCAGGCCAAATCACCCAGCAAAATTCCATCGCTGGGCAGGGTCTGAAGGCTTTCGACTTTGACAATGTCACCCACTTGAATGCGTCGTGCAGTGATTTGCTCGTAATGACCGGGACCAAGCTCGCGTTGTATACCCTCGGGCACATTGGTGATGATGGCGTTGAGTGCACCGTAGGTTCTGTGCCTCATCTTCATCTCGGTCCACCTCCCAAGCAGTAAAAAGCTCACGAACATGGAGAAAGAGTCAAAATAGACTTCACGGCCCCAAAAGCCGTTGGGTTCAAGGGTCACAGCAGTGCTCAAAGCAAACGTGATGGCCATGCCGATGGCTACTGGCAAGTCCATGCTCAGGTGTCCATGCGTGAGACTGGACCAGGCTCCTCGCCAAAACGGCGCGCATGAGAAAACGACAATGGGAAGACACAATATCCAACTGGCCAGCCGGAGCAGTTGTGTCATCTCCTGTGTCAAGTCCAAAATGTTGGCGTCGTAAGTTGGGACCGAGTACATCATGACTTGCATCATGCAAAATGTAGCCACGCACAAGCGCCAAAAGAGGTCTTTTTTTTCCTTCACTTGAGCGTTGCGAGCACCGTCCGACTCCATCAAAAAAGCTTGGTAGCCGAGTGTTTTGACTGGCCCCAGCCAATCCGAGGGCTTGCATTTTGCATCTTGCCAGTAAATCGTGCCCATGTTGGCTGAGAGACTCACTCTCGCGTCTTTCACACCCTCGACACTTCTCAGAGCATCTTCAATGTTCAATGCACATGCGGGGCAATACATTCCAAGGATTTGAATTTTTGTTTTCAAGACGGGCGTCTTGAACTCCTTTAAATGAAGCTCTTTGCTGGCTTCATGAGGAGTGAGGGCGGTGGTGCAGTGCATCCACTCGTCTGGGTTATCGAGCCATTTGTCATCCATATGTGTTAGTGTAGGGTCAATGGATGTTGTTGTTTGCATTTTTGAAGTGACTTTTTGACTTGGGTCAAAGTGCCCCAGAAGGCATTAACATATGGTTGCTATGGTTACAAGAAAGAGCAGGTTTTCACCATGATTAGACATTTAGCTAAGACTTTGACTTTAACTCTATTGGCCACAGTTGCCTATGCTGGAAGCTACGATTTTCCAACCATCAAAGAAAAAGATTTGCCCTCTGAGTTGTTGCACGCTTACGCTCTTGAAAAAGGAAACTTGGGCGAAATTGGCCGCTGTGCCGTGAGTTTTGACAGCACCAGCGACCAAGAAAAAATGGCCTTCAGTTGCTCCATCTATGTGAAGATGTCAGCGGTGGCTGCCAGGCATGCCATCGAGCGCTGTGAAGCCATGAGTCATGAAAAGAAAATTCAAGACAAATGCAAAGTGATTGAGCGCTAAAACTCCACGGGTAATGAGCAAAATTCAGCTGATGATGTATTTGAGCGTGATGGCGAGTGTTCCAACGATGAGAATTGCCAAGATCATGATCGACTCCTTGAGGTGAAGTTCTATTGTGACGTTGGAAGGCTCGTGGGCGCTTGACTTGGATCAAACTTGCTCAATTCCTTGATGCAGGAGCGAGCAGTTCTTTAGAGCGCCTGCAAAACCTTGGATTCTTAAAAGAGAAAAGGGCTTTGTGAAAATTCCACAAAGCCCTTTTTGCTGGTGAGCATCAATATTGCGCTCAATGCGATTTGTTGTGTGCTTTCAGTAAATCTTTGATTTCCCGCAGTTCAATTCGAATTGAATCGAGTTCGGCGTTGGCGATGGCCAGTCTTCTTTCCTCTTCGGCCAAGCGTCTTTCTTCTTCTTGGAGGCGTTTTTCTTCCTCTTTGTCAGCAGCACTGTGAGCACTGAAAGAGTCCACAATTGCAGCCACAAACAAGTTCACAACCACAAAGGTGGCAATCATGATGAAGATGATGAAGAAGATCCAAGCATGGGGAAACTTCTCCATCACAGGACGGGCAATGCCATCGGACCAACTCTCAAGCGTCATCACTTGAAAGAGAGTGAAAAAGCTAGAGCCTAAGTTGCCAAACCAATCTGGGAATTCCTTGCCAAAGAGATTGGTGGTGACCACCGCTGAAACGTAAAAGACAATCAACATCAAACCCATCACAGATCCCAGGCTGGCCAATGAGCCCAAAAGTCCGCGAACCACTTTTCTCATTGAATCCACTTTGTTGATCAGCCTCAAGACTCGAAGCACTCGAAGCGAACGAAGAACAGCCAAGGATTCGGAGGCAGGGATCAAGGCGATGGCGATCACGATGAAGTCAAACAAGCACCAAGGGTCCTTGAAAAAGCGAAGTCCTCTTGCGAGCATCAACAAAGAGAGTTCGCCAATGAAGATGAAGAGAATGCCGTGGTCAAGCAGGTGTAACTCCTCGCCCATGGTCTCCATGATGCCAGGGCTCGTTTCCATGCCCAAAAGAATGGCATTGAGAAAAATCAAGACCACAATTCCATGCTGAATGATGGGTTTTGCCAATATCTCTTCGATTTTGAGCTGCCAAAGGGCTTGCTTGAACTTAGGCTTGAATTCTTCTTCGGCGATATCGCTCATGTCTGACTTCCACTGAAATTACAAAGGAGTGAATTGTAAAATAATTGCTTCCTTGTTCCCGCCAAGTCGCATTAATTTTTTGAGCAACTCAAAGTCCTTGCGAATTGGTGTTCGAATGCTGTGAAATCTTGCAAGTTCGGTGAAAGTTCATTGAAATTAAGCCACTTTTGCCTGTAGTTAAGGCAGATTCATGTTCAAGACTTTGTAAACGTCCTTTTACTTTACAATGACCAAGAGGCAATCATCCATTGGTCATCGCCACGTCTACTGCTTTGAGTTCAGTTCAGTAAACCAAGCTCTAAGTCTTGGACTTCTTGATTTTTAATTCAAAAGTAGTCATTGTTCCTTGGCTTTGATTCAATCTGGCGTGCA
>CAIPII010000100.1 GCA_903865035.1 uncultured Burkholderiales bacterium
CCGCTGATGAAGTGTTCAACCAAAGGCAGGTGTTGGGAGCTGGCCATTTGAGAAATTCCTGTGAGAGTGAATGGACAAAGGGAGGAGGGCTCAAAGGCCGTTCAAGCCTTGAGCAAAGAAATCTTCTGCGTCAAATTGCGCATGTCCAAAGCTTAATCGATCTTGAGAGTTCCTTCCATGCAGGAAGTCCCCATGTTTGAGCCGAAAGATTTAAAAAAACAACGAGCGCAAAGGACCAAAAGGGGCTTTGAAGAGACAAGGACGGGTGAGACAAAATTCACCTGGCGCCAGAGACGTCCAAAATCGTTCCAGAGCAGTAGCTGGCGTTTTCGCTGAGGAGCCAACATATGGCTTGAGCCACCTCTTGTGCGCTGCCTGCACGGCCAAAGGGCAGTTGGGGGGAGAGGTCGCGCACTCGGTTGGGCAGTCCGCCACTGGCATGAATGTCGGTGTCGATGAGGCCAGGCGAGACCGAGTTCACGCGAATGCTCTCTTTGGCCACCTCCTTCGACAAGCCAATGGTGAGCGCATCCAAAGCGGCTTTGCTGGCGGCGTAATCCACATATTGAGTGGCGCCGCCCAGGCGCGCAGCCACCGAGCTCACGTTCACGATCACGCCGCCTTTGCCCCCGTGCAAGGTGCTCATGCGTTTGACGGCCTCTTTGGCGCACAAAAAAGGCGCCACCACATTCATGCCCATCATGCGCGTGAGGCGAGAGGGGCTGTATTCGTCCACCCTTTGGGTTTGGTCAACGATGCCCGCGTTGTTGACCAAACCACTCAAAGTCCCCAGTTCGCGATCGACTGCAGCAAACAAGTTCTCAATTTGTGCAGGGTCCATCAAGTCGGCCTTTAAGGCGACGGCTTGTCCCTTTTGAGCCAAGATTTGATCCACGATGGACTGAGCCGCTTGAGCGTTGTGTGCGTAGTTGACAGCAACGCTCCAGCCTTGCGAGGCAGCAAGAAGCGCGGTTTGGGCTCCAATGCCCCTGGAGCCACCGGTGACCAAAAGAACTTTTTGCATCTCTGTGGTGTCTCTCCTAGAGCGTGGACTGGGCCAAAGTGTTGTGGGCTTGTTGATCGGCGTGGTAGCTCGAGCGCACCATCGCTCCGACGGCCGCGTGCTTAAAGCCCATGGCGTAGGCCTCTTGTTCAAACATCTTGAACGTGTCGGGATGCACGTAGCGCAAGACGGGAAGGTGGTGGGTGCTGGGGGCCAGGTATTGGCCAATGGTGAGCATGTCAATGTTGTGCTCACGCATGTCTCTCATGGTTTGCAAAATCTCCTCATCGCTTTCTCCCAGCCCCACCATCAAGCCACTCTTGGTGGGTACGTGTGGCATGAGGGCTTTGAATTTTTTGAGCAACTGCAAGCTGAAGTGGTAGTCGCTTCCAGGGCGAGCTTGTGCATACAAGCGAGGCACAGTTTCCAAGTTGTGGTTCATGACATCGGGTGGGGACTGGAGCAAGATGTTGAGTGCTCTGTCGTCGCGTCCGCGAAAGTCGGGCACCAAAATTTCAATTTGAGTTTGAGGAGAGAGTGCTCGCACGCTCTCAATGCAGCTCACAAAATGACCGCTTCCACCGTCCCTCAAATCGTCTCTGTCAACGCTTGTGATCACCAC
>CAIPII010000101.1 GCA_903865035.1 uncultured Burkholderiales bacterium
CGACGAGCTGTCGTCCCTGTACGGCAGCGGCTTTTCCGTCGAGCCCATCCTCACCCAGTCGGCCTACCTGCGCCCGCACAACCAGTCCGCTGAAATCAATTTGCTATAATGTTGGGCTTTGCTGACATCATCCACAGACACAATTTAAGGAACCTTGCCCATGGCATCTGCTAAACCCAAGAAAAAGAACCCGCGCCTGGCCTCTGGCCGCAAGCGCGCGCGTCAAGACGTCAAGCTCAATGCAGCCAACACATCTTTGCGCTCCAAATACCGCACTGCCGTTAAGAACGTTGAAAAAGCCGTTTTAGCGGGAGATAAAACAAAAGCCAGTGAATTGTTTGCCACCATGCAAGCTGTGGTGGACACCATTGCTGACAAAGGCATCTTTCACAAAAACAAGGCAGCTCGCGACAAGAGCCGCCTGTCCACCAAGGTCAAAGCCTTGGCCCTCGCAGCCTAATTCATTTTAGGTTGCACCTCGCCCGGTCTGATTCGTCAGACTGCCGTTTGAGAGGGTGCGCTGTCAGCAAAGAAAAGCAAAAAACAAAAAGCCGCTTCATCTGAAGCGGCTTTTTTGTGGGTCACGGTCAAACCCGAGAAGCGTTTTGAATCAAATTCGCCTTGAAAGCGTCTTCAGTTGATGCTCAAACGTGAGCGGGCACCTTGGGGCTGGAGACGGGCGGAAAGACCTCAGGCAACTGGCTGGATTCGCTCACAAACAAATCGTTGTCCTTGGCAAAGTTCATCACAAAATCCCAAGCCATGGGTTCTGCAGATTTCAATCGAGTATTGACCACCACACACTTGAAACCTTTGAAGGTATTGGGCACACACCAAGGTGAGTAACTGAGGTGACTTCCGGGACGTGGGCCACCGGGGCGAAAAGAACTCATCACACCCGCAAGCCTCTCGGCCCAATCACTTGGACGGAAGGTTTTGCCTGCCGAGGTCACGCCTACGATCATAAATTCTTGATGGTCTGGAGAAGTCATTTGCTAAAACAAAAATTGATTCGAAAAAGCAACACTCAAGGGACTGTAAAAACAAGATCCTATATTGCAGTGCACAATCAAATTGTATCTACAGCTTTGGACTTTGTACAGATCGGTTTTGTAAATGTGAACGCTTTATTTCAAATTCAATGTGTTTAGAGAGGTTCCCCTAAAAGCGCACTGCCCCTTAAAATGGTGGATTGTTCTCTTTTTGAGTTCCAGTGTAGCTTTGCTCCTGATGATCGAGTGCACTTTAAAGAGATGAACGCATTCTAGGTGCATCGAATCGTTGCCTTCTTTTTTTAAATTTTCAACCTACAGCCATCAAGATGACAGCCACTCCTACGCCAACTCCCACACATGTCATGAACACCTACGGCCGCTTGCCCATGCGAGTCTCGCACGGCCAAGGCCTGTGGGTTTGGGACACCGATGGGAAAAAGTACCTGGATGGCTTGGCTGGCATCGCGGTCAATACCTTGGGGCATGCGCACCCCAAACTGGTTCCTGCCTTGCAAGAACAAATCGCGCAGATGATTCACAGCTGCAACTACTACCATGTGCCAGGCCAAGAAACTTTGGCTGACTTGCTGGTCGAAGCTTCAGGCATGGAGAATGTCTTCTTTTGCTCAACAGGCTTAGAAGCCAATGAGGCAGCCCTCAAGTTGGCAAGAAAATTCGGTCACAACAAGGGCATTGAGCGCCCTGAGATCGTCGTCTATGAAAAAGCTTTCCATGGTCGCTCCATTGCCACACTCTCGGCCACGGGCAACACCAAAATTCAGGCTGGTTTTGGTCCCATGGTTGAAGGCTTCATCCGCGTTCCCATCAACGATTTGGCAAGTCTGAAAGCCGCGACCCAAAACAATCCCAATGTGGTGGCCGTCTTCTTGGAGGCGATCCAAGGTGAGGGTGGCATCCACGAGATGCAACTCGACTACTTGCGCGACGTGAGGGCCTTGTGCGATGAGCGCGATTGGCTCTTCATGATCGATGAGGTTCAGTGCGGAATGGGCAGAACGGGAAAATGGTTTGCCCACCAATGGGCCGGCATTCATCCCGATGTCATGCCTTTGGCCAAAGGACTTGGCTCAGGCGTACCCATTGGCGCTGTGGTTGCAGGCCCCAAGGCGGCCCACATCTTTGAGCCCGGCAACCATGGCTCCACCTTTGGGGGCAACCCGTTGGCCATGAGAGCAGGCATTGAGACCATGCGCATCATGAAAGAGGATGGTTTGCTGGAGAACGCAGCCCAGATGGGCGAGTATTTACAAGCCCAACTTCACAAAGCGCTCTCACCACTGGAGGGCTTCAAAGAAGTCAGGGGCAAAGGCTTGATGATTGGTGTTGAACTCACCCGTCCATGCTCTGTCATCATGCAAAAAGCGCTAGAAGCCGGATTGCTGCTCTCTGTCACAGCAGAGAGTGTGATTCGTTTGGTGCCAGCGCTCATCATCACGCGAGACGAGTGCGATGAAATTGTGGCCAGACTCACGCCCGTGGTGAAAGAATTTTTAGCGACTGCGCCATGAAACACTATCTTCAATTTTCAGACCTGAGCCTGAGCGAATACGAGTATCTCTTTAAGAGAGCTGCTTTCATCAAGCACAAATTCAAAACCTACCAAAAACACCAACCTTTGGTGGACCGAACGCTGGCACTCATTTTTGAGAAGGCCTCAACCCGAACGCGTGTGAGTTTTGAAGCGGGGATGTACCAAATGGGTGGTTCGGTGGTGAACCTGACAGCAGGTGACTCACAAATGGGCCGCAGTGAACCCATTGAAGACAGCGCACGTGTGATCAGTCGCATGGTTGATTTGGTCATGATCAGAACCTTTGGGCAAGATCGCTTGGAGCGCTTTGCGGCCCACTCGCGCGTACCCGTCATCAACGGGCTCACCAATGAGTTTCATCCTTGCCAAATCTTTGCAGATTTATTCACCCTCTACGAGCACAGAGGCCAAGGAGGAAGTGCACTGGAATGCTTCAAAGACAAAGTGGTCGCTTGGGTGGGAGACGGCAACAACATGGCAAACAGTTGGCTGCAAGCTGCTGAACTGTTGAATTTTAAAATTCATGTGAGCACCCCATCGGGCTACGAAATCAATCCAGACATCGTGGCGCTGAGCTCCAAGCAAAGTTGTGAAATCTTTGCAAATCCTCACCAGGCCTGCATTGGTGCAGATTTGGTGACGACCGACGTTTGGACCAGCATGGGCTATGAGGCGGAAAACCAAGAAAGACAAACCGCTTTTGCCAATTGGTGTGTCAATGAAGAGATGATGGCCAAAGCCAAACCCGAGGCCTTGTTCATGCACTGCTTGCCCGCTCACCGTGGCGAGGAGGTGAGCGCGGGCGTCATCGATGGCCCGCAATCGGTCGTTTGGGATGAGGCTGAAAACCGCATGCACGTTCAAAAGGCACTCATGGAATACTTGCTTCTTGGTGAGCAGCCCTTTGAAGACTGAGCCCTCCTTTGATTGCCAAAGTTGTGGCGCTTGCTGCGCCACATTCAGAGTTGATTTTGACCAATCAGAGTTGGAATCCAATGGAGGCAAAACTCCAGACTCCATTGCAGAGCCCATTGGACATGGCCTGTACCGCATGAGAGGCACTGACCACAACAGCCCCAGGTGTTCGGCACTGCAAGGTCAATTGGGCGTCAAAGTGCACTGTGCTATTTATGAGTTTCGACCAACGCCTTGTCAATCGTTCTCCATCAACAGCGATGGCTGCTTAAAGGCCAGGCAGCGCAAAGGTCTGAGTCAATTGACACTTTGAATTCAGCCCGCGTGGATCCAAGGCAGATGCATGATGCGCTCCCCCAGGCTCTTGAGTGCCAAGTTCCTTGCCCAACCCAATGCCCCTTGTGCGTGGTAAATCTTGGCCTGCATGCGAGCTCTGGCTTGAACGCGTGAGTTCCTGAGCCAACGCGTCATGGCGAAATGCGCCAACCCAAACTCAACACTTTCTGTCCCTTGGACCAGTGATTCGGACATTGCCTGTGCGTCTTCAATGGCCATGGCACCTGCTTGAGCCAAATAGGGCAGCATGGGGTGTGCAGCGTCACCCAAGAGTGCAACCCTGCCTTTCACCATTTGGTGAGGTCCTTGCAGAGGATCGGTATCCCACAATTGCCACGCGCCCCAGGTCCCTACCGCTCGGGTCATCTCATGCAAAACAGGGCTTGCACGAAACAATGCACGAGAAAAATCAGCTTGAATTTGTTGCGGCTCTCTTGAGGCTTGCCATTCGGCATGGGTTTGAGGTTTTTCTCGAGCGGGCTCACTGGCCTGCATCAACACCACCACATTAAGCCACTCACCTCCTCTGACTGGGTATTGAACCCAATGCACACCCGGGCCCATCCAGACTTGGACACTCTCACTTCTCAAGCTGAGTGGCAACATGTGCTGGGGGACCAAAGCACGGTATGCAATGTCTCCCGTGTTGTTCAACGCACGATTTGGCCAAATGGCTTGACGAACAGTGCTGAAGATGCCATCACAAGCCAAGACCGCCTGGGATTGAATGTCTGTAAGCAGCTCGCCATCAGAAGCCTTTTTGAACTTCAAGTGCACGCTCACATTGTTTTGCTCAATGGATTGAAGCTGATGATCCATGCGCACTTCGGTTTGTCCCACGGCCAATAGGCGAGACAACAGCATGGCATGTAAATCACCTCGGTGTATGCTCAAATAAGGCAATCCATATCGCGCCTTGAACTCATCG
>CAIPII010000102.1 GCA_903865035.1 uncultured Burkholderiales bacterium
ACATCACGACCGGCGCTGGTGCCCTCTACAACCTTGGACCTTGGAATGCGTCTTTGCTCTTTAAGCGCATTGGCAACCAATTCAACTCCAAAATTGGTGGCACATTGCCCTACATTGACAACACTGACTTGAACATCAGCTACAAGTTCAGCAACGTCTCAGCTTTGGGTGCCAAGAACTACAAGCTTCAGTTCAGCATATTCAACTTGACCAACCGTCAAAACCTGATTGCTGCATCTGGCCCATTGAACAGTGCATCTACGCAATACCAATGGCAAGCTCCCAGAAGCTTCATGCTCTCTGGCAAAGCTGACTTCTAATCCAAGAACTGAAGAAGTTTTAAGATAGACCCGGGGCCAGCAATGCTGGCCCCACTCACTTCAAAGACATATGAATTCAACCAAACTTTTTGAGCTCGCCAACAACTCTGGCGGCACCTTGTACTTGATGTCGTTCCTGTTATTGGTGGCTTTGACCGTCATCATTGATCGCACACGCCATTTGCTCAACATGCAACTCGCTGGCGAAGATCTGATGGCCCTTCTTCGCAAAGATGGACATTTAAAAAGCAATGAAGCCCAATCGCTGATGAGCAAAAACACAGATCTCCCCCACGCACGCATCGTGCTTTCTATTGCGGAAGAAGAAAATCACCTGCCCAAAGAAACACTGGCTGGCCATTTGGAAGAAGCCATCATGCACGAGGTTCCCCTCTTGGATCGCTCACTTTGGATGCTGGACACCGTCATCACATTGGCACCTTTGTTGGGTCTATTTGGAACGATCGTGGGCATGTTCAATGCTTTCTCCGTTTTGGATGACATCCAAAACGCAGCGTCCCAAGTCACGGGCGGCATCGCTGAGGCGCTCATCTCAACCGCCTGCGGCCTCATGATCGCCATGATTGGCCTGGTCTTTTTCAACTGGCTCAACACCCATGTGCGAACCATCGTGCATCAAATGGAGACGATCAAAGTGATGTTGCTCAACCGCAGACAAAACCACGAGCCCACCATTCGTGCAGTCAGAGCCGTTTGAACCCAAACGACTGGAACACTCTCCGATCACCAACCCCAACGTCCAAATCCCATGAGATACTTTGAAACCAGAAAAGCACGCATTGAAATCATTCCCATGATTGACATCATGCTTTTCTTATTGGTGTTTTTTGCCATGATGACCTTGAAGATGATTCCCACTTCAGGTCAATTGAGCAAATTGCCCACGAGCAGCACCACCGTCAAAATTCCTCCTCCCAAACTCATGATCGAAATTCATGATGACGGCTCACTTTGGGCCGAAGGCTCAGTGCGAAACGCTGAGGAACTCACGGCCATGGTCAAAAGCAAAAATCCAAGCGAATTGGCAGTGACGATTGCAGGCGGAGAGAAAGTGAATTTACAGCAATTGATGTCAACCATCGACATTGTCAAGCACGCTGGAGCGGTGCAAATTGGCTTGGCTGCAAAAACAAGCAACTGAGCTCTCAAAGCAAACGTTTTTCAAAGCAAGCCTCTAGTCCCCATTGCCCCTCTCTCACATGCCTACCCTTAACCCTGCTAGCGCTCATCCAAGCACGTCCTTCGCCCAAGAGCGTCACTCCATGTGGTCCTCTCTTGGCATTGCAGCCATGCTGGAAGCTGCCTTGATTGGACTGGTGCTTGCTTGGCTGGTCTTTCACGAAGTCACCCAACCCTATCAATCTCTGCCCATTGAAATATTGAGTGAGACCAAACCCGTCGAAGCCATCAAGCCAGAGCCCCCTAAACCTCCAACTCCCAAGGTTGAACCCAAGGTCGTTAAAACACAACCACAAATTCAACCCCCCACTCCCCAACCCACTCCAGCTGTGGTGACACCTCCTGAGTCCCCCGTTGCAAGCACCCCCAATGCATTCACGCAAGCTGCTTCTCCACCACCTCCTCCTGCGCCCTCTGAACCCAGACTTGTAGGCCCCACAGATGAGTACATTGCTCGCGTGAAGGCCGCTGTACAAACGGCGTTTTACTACCCCATGGCCGCCATTGAGATGGGACTTCATGGTCGAGTGAGGGTAGGCTTCAATTTAAAGGGAACCGTGATGAGTGAGCCACGCATCGTCACCTCAAGTGGACTGGGCATCATCGATCGGGCAGCACTGCAAGCGGTGCAAAAAGCCAACTACCCAACACCCTCGGCAGAAATTCGAGAAAGAAGCATTGCTTACGAAGTTTGGATCGAATTCAAACCTTGAGTGTGGCCCCTAACGAGGCTTTGCTATTAGCCCCAAACGGTGAGGGACTTGCTAAAGACTTCAGTTGAAGAAGACCCTTTTTTCAGCGTCTTTCACTTGGCCTTCTTTTTGAGCGAAGACCCCTGAGCCGCTCCCGCTCTTGGGGGCAGACCCGTGTGCTGCGTCAACATCTTTCCACGAGAAACACCGGACTTCAATTGGGCAGGCTTGGAGGGCGATTTTTCACCCGCTTGCTTAGATGATTGGGCCACAGAAGAATTTTTTCTTCGCGCACTCACGTAGCTGCCGTCCGTGATCGGCTGAAAAGTAGGGATCAAATGGTGCTTGCCGTTGCCAATCAAATCGGCTCTGCCCATGGCTTTCAAAGCGTCTCTGAGCAAAGGCCAGTTGTTGGGGTCGTGGTAGCGCAAAAAGGCTTTGTGCAACCTCCTCC
>CAIPII010000103.1 GCA_903865035.1 uncultured Burkholderiales bacterium
CGGCAGTTTCTCCAGCTACATCGTAGATAGAATAAATTAAATCAGCGCCAATTGGGCTAACTGCATTAACAGATAATTCACTTACAGTACCATTATCGATTGTACCAAGATTGCTTGGTGTAACCCATTTGACTGTATTGTTTACTTCGCGCAAGAACTGCACATCGCTTTCTTGCTGGTCGGTCATCAAATTGCCCAGCCCCGAGAGCACGGAGGCGAAAACCCCATCAAACAAGCCCACCAACCACCACAACACCCAAAGGGTGATCACCAAAGGCAACCAAACCAATAGGCCAGCAAGTAAATATTTTTTGAGGTGCATGGCGTTCTTTGAATGTGTTTGGCTAAGGGAGGGTCAAAAGGATTTGATCTTCAAGTCTGATTCAGATGCTTGCAGCCCATCAAGTGGCGCTGGTCGATCCCGCAGCGCTGCTGCTTGAAGTGGAGGCGGCAGTTGTGCTGGCTGGTGCACTTGAAGATGAACTTGCACTGGTGCCAGATGATGAGTCTGAGCTCGAGCTCGCACCCGAAGCTGCGCCGCCCTCTGAGCTGGTGGTGCTTGGGGCAGCATCGGCGGCGGTTTTTGCAGGTGCAACGGCTGAGCCATCGGATTTTTTGGCGCCACCGTCTTTGAAATCGGTGACGTACCAGCCCGAACCTTTGAGTTGAAATCCAGCAGCGGTGACTTGTTTGCTGAAGGTCTCAAGACCACACTCAGGACACACGCTCAAAGGCGCATCGGAGAGCTTTTGGAGCACATCCTTGGCATGACCACAAGATGAGCATTTATAGGCATAAATTGGCATGGCAATGATTGATCACGGAAAATCAACAATTATAGTGCCACGTCCCCAATTTGACCACTTTGAGCCCCCGTCTGTTCGCCTGGAACCTTAGGGCAGACCGTGAGACCACCCTTTGTGGCTTTGAGTCAATGGACCTCTCTTGGCTCCATGCCCGGGTGGTAGCGATGCGCACTTTGGGAGTTCTTCATGATTTGAGGGCCCAAAGAGCCCAAAACCATGCCCACACCCGAGGCCAGCAGTCCGGCCAATTGAGGCGGAAAATCTTCTCCCAAGGGGCTTGCCAAGAGCACCAACCACGACAACAGCCCCAGCCCAATGGAGAGCACCGCCCCTTGGGTGGTGGCTTTTTTCCAATAAAGACCTGCTGCCAAGGGCACAAAAGCACCCACGAGCGGCACTTGGTAGGCGCCTGAGACCATTTCATAAATGCTCGTGCCCTGCATGGAAATCGCATAAAGAAGAACCACAGCACTAAAGCAAAGCACCGTCACCCTCATGGCTTTGAGTTCTTGGCGATCGCTCATGTGGGGGTGAAACTGGCGCCAAATGTTCTCCGTGAAGGTGACACTTGGCGCCAAAAGGGTTGCCGATGCAGTGGACTTGATGGCCGAGAGCAGTGCTCCAAAAAACACCACTTGCATGGCAAAAGGCATTTTGTCCATGACCAAGGTGGGCAAGACGCGCTGGGGATCTTCGGTGATGAGCCTCATGGCCTCATCTGGCATGATGATCATCGCACTCACGACCAAGAACATCGGCACAAACGCGAACAGCATGTAGAAGACGCCTCCAATCACGGGACCCCGGGTGGCGGAGGTGATGTTGTTGGCTGACATCACACGCTGGAAAACGTCTTGTTGCGGAATGGAGCCCAGCATGATGGTGAGCGCAGAGGCGACGAAAAACATCACGTCGTGCGCATTGGCCTCAGGCCAAAAATGAAACATGTCCTTGCTCATGGCCAAATGCAATACGGGCTCAAATCCGCCTGCTTGGGTGGCCGAGAACACCGCCAAAGTGGCCAAACCGACCACCAAAATGATCATTTGCATGAAGTCCGTGATGGCCACAGACCACATGCCACCAAAGAGCGTGTAGGCCAAAATGGACACGACACCAATGCACATCCCAAGGGAGATGGAAATCGCACCGTCACTGAGCACATTGAAAACCAGCCCCAGGGCACTCACTTGGGCCGAGACCCAACCCAAGTAGCTGATCATGATGATGACGGTGCACACCACCTCCACGTGCTTGCCAAATCTCTCGCGGTAGTAGTCAGCAATGGTGAGCAGACTCATTTTGTAGAGCTTGCCAGCAAAAAACAAACCCACCAGTATCAAACAGATGCCTGCTCCAAAGGGGTCTTCCACCACACCATTGAGTCCAGAATTGACGAACTTGGCTGGAATCCCGAGCACCGTCTCAGAGCCAAACCAAGTCGCGAAGGTGGTGGTGATGATCATGGCGATGGGCAAATTGCGACCCGCAATGGCGTAGTCAGAAGAATTCTTGACCCGTTTTGCTGCGACCAATCCAATGGCAATCGTCACCAACAAATAAGCAAAGACCAGACCCAACAACATC
>CAIPII010000104.1 GCA_903865035.1 uncultured Burkholderiales bacterium
AGGACTGGTCACCCAAAGTTTGGACGATGGACAGCAAGAGGAGTTGTTTTTAGAGGGTTCAGGTGAAGGGGCAGAGGGTGTTAAATCACATGTGCCCTCCGAGGAGTCACCCGCACAAGTCACCAAAAAAAACACCATTTTGGCCAGAGGTGCGATCCTGCCCAATCACGCGTGGCTTTTGGTGTTCGACGACATTTCTGAAATTGTCTCTGCCCAAAGGGCGCAGGCTTGGGGCGAGGTTGCAAGGCGTTTAGCTCACGAGATCAAGAACCCCTTGACGCCAATTCAGTTGTCGGCCGAGAGGCTTGAGATGAAACTCTCAGGTAAGCTTGAAAAACCTGAGCAAGCCGTGCTCATGAAGTCGGTCAAAATGATCGTCGATCAAGTCGACGCCATGAAAAGACTGGTCAATGAATTCAGAGACTATGCGCGCTTGCCGCAAGCTTTGTTGCAGCCCTTGGATTTGAATGCACTGCTCTTTGAGGTGGTTCAGTTTTATGGAGCAGGAGGGGAGGAGTTAGATACTGCAGTGTCCCAAGAGAGCGCTGGGCTCTTGGAGCTCACCTCTGAAGAGGCTGATGTCAAACGCCCCATGAGGACGAATTACTTGTGGCACCCGTCTGAGGGTGCTGAGATCCATTTGGAGCTCGATTTGGATCCCAAGTGTGGGCTCATCAAAGGAGACGCGCTGCAGGTGAGGCAAGTGGTGCACAATTTGTTGCAAAATGCGCAGGATGCAACGGAAGGTTTGACTTCTAGGCGCTTGACGGTGAGCTCCAAGTCGAGCACCCGTGGTGAGCGGGTGCGCTTGGTGGTGACGGATTCGGGGCCGGGTTTGCCAGACTTCATTTTGAAGCGTGCTTTTGAGCCCTATGTCACAACCAAGGCCAAGGGAACGGGTTTGGGTCTGGCGGTGGTTAAAAAAATCGCCGACGACCATGGGGCGCGGATCAATTTAAAAAACCTAGAGCACAATGGGGCTATTATTGGAGCCCAAGTATCGGTATCATTCGAAGTGGCGCAAGAGCAACATGTTGAGGGTTAATCGGGCATATGGCAAATATATTGGTGGTTGATGA
This sequence comes from uncultured Burkholderiales bacterium, assembly GCA_903865035.1. Classification (GTDB taxonomy): domain Bacteria; phylum Pseudomonadota; class Gammaproteobacteria; order Burkholderiales; family Burkholderiaceae_C; genus Limnohabitans. The sequence continues at coordinate 1,080 of CAIPII010000104.1, forward strand.
TGAATTGGGGATCCGGGATCTGTTGTTCGAGATTTTGAACGACGAGGGACACACCGTGGAGTTGGCTGAGAATGCAGCGCAAGCCCGCGCTGCGCGTCAAATCGCGCGTCCTGACTTGGTGTTGCTCGACATTTGGATGCCCGACACCGACGGTGTCTCTCTTCTCAAAGAATGGTCAACCCTTGGACTCCTCAACATGCCCGTCATCATGATGAGCGGACACGCCACGATCGACACGGCCGTTGAAGCGACCCGCATCGGTGCTCAGGCTTTCCTTGAAAAACCCATCACGATGCAAAAGTTGTTGAAGGCTGTGGAAACCGGACTTCAAAAGAAAACAATCGGCACTTCAAGCACCGCATCCAACTCCAATTCAAACCCCTTGTATCCGCCTCAAGGCAGTCAATTTGCGGCTTCTGTACAAGGAGCTGCTCGCTCAAGTGCCAACGCCAATCTTCAAGGCACACCAGCACCGGGTGCTGGTTTTCAGGCAAATGGACCAACAGGCGCATTGAGCGCTTTTGCCTCTGAATTCAACGTGGGTGGCCGAGGTGCAGCCTATGCGAATCCCACACCTGAGGCCACACAGGCGGCCTCTCAACTCTCACCCACACAGCAAGTCTTTGAGTTGGATCAGCCTTTGCGTGAAGCCCGGGATGCGATTGAGAAGGCGTATTTTGAGTTTCACTTGGTCCAAGAGGGGGGCTCCATGACACGTGTGGCCGAGAAAACAGGACTTGAGCGCACGCACCTTTATCGCAAGCTCAAGCAGTTGGGTGTTGATTTGTCCATAGCCAAGCGCAACTTGGGTCAC
>CAIPII010000105.1 GCA_903865035.1 uncultured Burkholderiales bacterium
CGTGAACCCAGGATTTGGTGGACAAAGCTTCATCGACAGCGCTTTGAGAAAAATTGAAGCGGTCAAGAGCCGCATCGAATCCAGCGGCAAATCCATTCGACTCGAAGTTGATGGTGGAATCAAGCCAGAAAACATCAAAGCCGCCGCATCCGCTGGCGCCGACACTTTTGTCGCAGGAAGTGCCATCTTTGGCCAAAGCGACTACAAGTCCGTGATGAAAAACTTCAGAGATGCTCTCGAAAAATAAATGATCAGTTTTGGGATGTGCTTCGATTGATTTTTAGAGGCTTACCTGCATTCACTCAAGTTAGTTCAATCTCCACTGCTTCAAGATACCAGGTCCATCTAACCCGAGTCTCAAAGAAACAGATCTTTTGATCTTCACCTTGTAGTCGATGTTGTCCACCATGTACTTACCCAGAAATGGAATGCAGTAACGGTTGATGCCGAACTTGTTGTCTTCGTAGATTGCTTTTCCCGCGCCAGCAGACACATCATCGTCCATACGACGGATTGCCATCTTGGCAACATCTGTAAAACGTCTAGTGACTGCTGTGTGGTTCGGTCTCACACGCACATTAGCCTAAATCAGCAATTCATGCGCCCGCTTCTTGGCCTTGCATAAATCCCGTTCACCCGTGCTGATACGCTGCCAAGCGCCACCAATCTTCAATCTGCATTGCCAGACCTTGCTTTCTTCACGTTTTGCAATGGTCAGCTGGTTTTCAATAAGTGTGTGGGTTGTAGTGCAAATTTTGGGCCAAAAAAGCACCTAGATTTCTATAAGCCATTGATTTAGAAAAATGGTGGCCTGGACGGGGATCCAACCTGTGACACGCGGATTTTCAACGCACCATGCTCGTAAAAAACCTAGTAAATATGGGACTCTCGGCATGTTTATTTTTACCTTGTAATTAATTGAATTTAAAAGCAACACCATTTTTAGGTCATTTAATTCACTTGTTGCATTTATTGCACTTATTAGATTACAGTAGCAGTGTGCCTACGTAAATTATTAAACACAGTAAAACAGAACACCACAAGAGAGCACCATGAGCACAACCATCGACAGGGACAGACTTGTCCCGCCTCCTTTAAATGATAGCGAAACTGAAATGGTGAAGACTGCAGAGCGAATGATCATGGCGTGCCTTGATCACTCACGTGCAGCGAGCATCACTATTGAAAGTGATGACGGATCAAGCCCTAGCGTCCAAGTTCCGCCGCAAATATTGCGAGTTCTTGGGCAAACACTTGGACTAATGGCTCGACAACAACCGATCATGCTTGTCCCTGAAAAGCAGGAGTTGAGCACGGTCGAAGCCGCCAACTTCTTGAATGTTTCGCGTCCCTTTGTCATCAAAGAGATCGAAGCTGGCAGATTGATACACCGCATGGTTGGCACGCACCGTCGCATCAGGTTTGCAGACTTAATGGACTACGCGAAAGCAATGAGAGTAAAACAACAAGAAGCCCTCGACAAGAAGGCCGACAACGCACGCGAGCTCGGCCTCGAATATTGATAAGAGCAAATCATGGCAGGACACAACCGATACACCGCACTTCTAGACGCAAACGTTTTGTATTCGGTTGCCATTTCCGATGCCTTGATGGAAGTCGCGGCAACAGGAATTTATGCGGCGAAATGGTCGAAAGCCATTGATGACGACTGGGTTCGAAATCTGTCAAAGAACAAAAACAGAGCCGAGGCTGACTTTCATCCGCGACGAGATTCGATGCATGACGCATGCCCTGACTGGGAAGTGCCAGAAGAAGGCTGGAAACTTATTGAGCCTTGTTTATCGCTTCCTGATATAAATGATCGGCATGTCTTGGCGGCCGCCGTTGCAGGACATGCTGACTCAATCGTGACGATCAACATCAAGGACTTTCCGTCATCATTACTGGACCCACTTGGAATCACCGCTCTACATCCAGACGAATTCTTGCTTCAGCAACTACAACTCGAACCCTTGGTTGTCCTACCTGCATTCAAAGCAATGCGGGCCCGACTAAAGAACCCTGCTTTCACGCCCGAGAAATTTGTCGATGCAATGGAGCGCAATGGGTTGATTCAAACTGCCGCTTTCTTAGGGCAAGCATTGCAATTGATCTAAATTCAGACCGCCATTTATAAGTAGGAGACAAGTATGCCAAAAAGTAAGTCAGACGACCCATCAAAGAAAAAGTTAGACGCAAAACTAGTGAGCATGCAAAAGCATGAGCAAAAGTACTTGCAGAAAACTACTGGCAAAAGTGCTGCTGAAGTTTCAAATGCAGCAAATGAATTTAACACGCAAAGACATGATGCCCTATTTCGGCTGACCCTCTAATGTGTCAAAGGTTCTTAAGCGTAAACGTCCACTCTCTCTTTCGATGATCAGGAAATTGCATCAAGGCTTGGGTATCCCAGTGGATATCTTGATCGAATATATTGAACTCAATTCTCTTAAATTGAGTTAAAACTGCAACTTATGGGTGTTGCAAACCTTGACCCCCAAACGGGCCAGTCGATTGGTGAGCGCCAAGACGGCCTTGTCTTTGGAGATCAACAAAGCTCCCGTGTGAGCGGCCAAATCGATGAATTTTTGATCGTCAGGGTCCTTGCACATGTAACGGGCCTTGGGAGCCGTTTCACACAGCGTCACCCACTCATCGAACATCTTGAGCAACTGCGCCATGGTAGTGCCATGGACTTGCTGCAGCGATTCGTCCTTTTGCTGAGCCTTGCCCAAAAGATGTGGGTAGGTGAGCACCCGCACCAACTCGTCTCTCATGCCTTGGGTGGCCAACCAGATCAGGGACTTGTCTTGGATTTTCAACTTCAAAGCGTCGACCTTGGGGTCCTCGAACAAACACAAATCGAGAATCACATTGGTGTCGATCACAACCCTTTGAACCAGAGCGGATTCATTGTCCTCTTTGGATTCAAACGCCAAGCGTTCCAGCTCAAGCGTCTGGGCTGCTTGCACGGCTTTGGTCCTTGGGTTTTTGACGTGCAGAGCCCGCCACCATCTCGAACTTGAAAAAACGACACTCGATGGGGCCATTCCACATCGGCACGCGACGACTTTCCTTCAAACGCATTTGCGTGGGCAGCTTCAAGTTGGGCGTCAAAATCCATGCCGTCCATCCCGAAAAATTTTTCTTCCAGTGACTGGCCAACTGCAAAAAGAAGTCACCTCCCTCTGGCATTTGCGCTTGACTCCTGGCGGCCACGCCTGCAATGGCAATGCGCTCATCATAGGGAGGATTCAAAATCAACATGCCCGCCCCCTCGGTGGGTGGGTTTCGCTGCAAGGCGTCTCCACCTCTGAACTCAATGGCGTGCGCCACACCCGCTCGCTCAGCATTGTTTTGCGCAAAGTCCACCATCCTAAAGCTCACATCTGAGCCGTAGATGCGTCTGGTCGGAGCACGCTCCAGCGCTTTGGCCTGTGCTTTGAGAGCTTGCCAAACATGGGCTTGGTGCATGTTCAGGTGCTCAAATCCAAACCGCCTGTTGTGACCCGGTGCGATTCGACACTCGATCTGCGCAGCCTCAATCGCAATGGTGCCGCTTCCACAACATGGGTCATAAAGGGGCAAATCGGTATCGGCCCAACCGCTTGCAGCGATCATCGCCGCAGCCAAAGTCTCCTTCAAAGGTGCCTCGCCTTTTTCGGTTCTCCATCCCCGCTTGAACAAAGGCTCACCCGAGGTGTCCACAAAGAGCAGCACCGTATCCTGGGTCAAGTGCACATAAACACGCACTTGCGGCCACTTCACATCAACGTCTGGTCTCGCCCCTCGCCATTCTCTGAACCGATCGGCCACTGCGTCCTTCACGCGAAGGGCTGCAAAGTTCAAACTCTTCAAAGGACTGTATTGTGCGGTGATGTCCACTTTGAAGGTGAGTTTTTCGCTGAACCACATCTCCCATGGAACGGAGGAAGCAGCCTGGTAGATGTCGTCCTCGCTTTGGTACCTCTCCTCTTTGAGTTGAATCAACACGCGTTGGCAAAGCCTTGCGTTCAAGTTGAGCTGCATCATCTCGCGCCACGAAGCCTCCACCAGCAAGCCTCCGCGCTGCGCGCTCATGCGCCTTGGCGCATCATCCAAAATGCCTCGCACCTCAGCCTCCAAATAGGACTCAACGCCGGCTGCGCAAGGTAAAAATAAAGTCAGAGAATTCATGTTCTTTTAATGTTTGTAATCGGGGTGCCCAGCAAACGCGTGAGATGGCTCCGCAGTCCCAAGAGTAGGCCCAACCGCCGATGAACGCTAGAGCGTCTTTCTCAAATTGGTGGGCGCAATGCGCAAGGCCTCTCGGTATTTGGCCACCGTTCGTCTGGCGCAATCGATCCCTTGCTCTTTGAGCATCTCTGAGAGTTGGTTGTCGGATAGCGGTTTCTTTGGGTTTTCGCTCGCAACGAATTGCTTGATCAGTGCTCGAACGGCTGTGCTCGACGCATTGCTTCCGCTCTCCGTGCCCAAGCCCGAGCCAAAAAAGTATTTGAGCTCAAAGGTCCCAAAGGGCGTTGACATGTATTTGGCGGTGGTCACCCGTGAAATGGTTGACTCGTGCAGCCCCAACTCATCGGCAATCTCTCTCAAGACCATCGGTTTCATGGCCAATTCGCCGTGGGTGAAGAAGTTTCGCTGCCTTTGGGCAATCGCTTGGCTGACGCGCAAAATGGTGTCAAAGCGCTGCTGAATGTTTTTGATGAACCACCTGGCCTCTTGCAGTCTTTGCTGCAGCCCCAGGTGACCCTCTGACTTGCCCGCGCCTTTGAGCGCTCCGGCATAAATGTCGTGCACCCTGAGCCTTGGCATCACATCGCTGTTGAGCTGAACCCTGAATCTGGGCAATCCATCTCGGTCCAAACCGGCACGGGTCACCAACACATCGGGCACCACCACTTGGCGCTCCAAATCGATGAATTTGCGCCCAGGCTTGGGCTCCAAGCGCCCAATGAGTCCGATTGCAAGCTTGATGCTCACATCGCTCTCACCCAAAGACACACACAGGCGCTTGACGTCTCTTCTGGCCAACATGTCGAGTGGCTGCTTCAAAATCTCAATGGCCACCAAGCGCACCGCGTTTTGCTCATCACTGGTGGTCTCCATGGCTTTGAGCTGCAAAGTCAAGCACTCGGCCAAGCCCCTTGCCCCCACACCCGTGGGCTCCAAGCTGTGGAGTAAATGGAGAGCCATCTGAAAGCGCTCCTCGAGCTCATCGAGTTGCTCCTCATCGTCTCCTGCCAAACTCTCGGCCAAGCTCCTCAAAGAATCCTCCAAGTAGCCGTCGTCGTTCAAGGACTCGATCAAAAAGCGAAGTGCTGCTCGGTCAACTTCGTCCAAGCGAAGCGACAAGGCTTGTCGGTGTAGGAACTCGGTGAGCGTTAAATTGGACCTGGCAAGCTCTGTGGCATCGGCTTCGCTCTCATCCAAAGCACCATTCCTGGGTGGCGCGTCTCCTCCCCACTCGCTGTCGTCGGCAGAGAACTCAACACTCCCATCCCCCTCCCAACTCTCAGCAACGCCTTCAATGGAGCTTGCCTCAACGCCTTCGTTTCGTTCTTCGCTGCTCGTGCTTTGCATGGAACTGAGTTCACTGAGTGAACTCACACTGTTCAAGTTCTCAAAAACATCGGCCTGTTCAGCCAAGGGGCTTTGAAGCTCTTCAAAGCCAGATTCCTCGTTCGCTCTCAATGCAGCTTCAAGGCCTTCGAGGTCACTGGCGGCTTCTGAGTTCAGGGTGTCTTGTTCAAGAGGCGCGTCCTCTTTGTCCAGGCCGTACTCTTCGCGCTCAGCGCTTTCGTGGTCTTTTTCAAGGAAAGGGTTGTCGTCAAGCATTTGCTCGATCTCTGAGCTCAGCTCCAGCGTTGAGAGTTGAAGCAGGCGGATCGACTGTTGCAATTGGGGCGTGAGCGCCAAGTGCTGAGAGACTCTGAGGGATAGGCCTTGCTTCATGAGTCTAGTGCTGACGGTTTGGATGTTTCATGGGTCACATCCTGAAATGTTCACCCAGGTAGACACGACGAACGTCCTCGTTGTCCACGATTTCAGAAGGGGTACCTTGCGCAAGTACGCGGCCATCGTTGATGATGAAGGCGTGGTCACAAATGCCCAAAGTCTCGCGCACATTGTGGTCGGTGATCAAAACCCCAATGCCTCTTTCTTTCAAAAAACCGATGATGCGCTGAATCTCAATCACCGCAATGGGGTCGATGCCCGCAAACGGCTCATCGAGCAAAATGAATTGAGGTTGTGTGGCCAAGGCCCTTGCAATTTCAACGCGTCGCCTCTCGCCTCCAGAGAGCGCTGTGGCTTGTGCATCGCGCAAATGGTCCACGCGCAACTCGTGCAGCAAACTGCTCAGTCGCCTCTCGATCTCTTGCTCGCCCAAAGACTCGCCTTGCTCGTTGTGCTGCAACTCCAGCACCGCACGCACGTTGTCTTGCACATTGAGTTTTCGAAAAATCGAAGCCTCTTGAGGCAAGTAACTCAAGCCCAGCCTGGAACGCCTGTGAATGGGCAAACGCTCAATGCGGTCCCCGTCCAGTGTGATCCAACCCGCATCGGCCCTCACGAGCCCCACAATCATGTAAAAGGACGTGGTCTTGCCCGCTCCGTTTGGACCCAGCAATCCCACCACCTCACCCCTTTTGACAGACAAGGACACATCGTGCACAACACGTCTAGAACCATAAGACTTTTGCAAATGATGGGCTTCAAGGGTGGAGGCCTCAGCGCTCAAGGCGTGAACAGGTTTTGCACTGGAATGAGCTTTCATGGTTCCGGTCCTGTCATCGTCCTTGGGACTCATGGCTTGGCCCCTTGGGGAATGGGTGTCAAGACAGCGCGAACACGCGAGCCGCTTCTCTGCCCCAAGAGTCCCAACTCCTTGGCGTCGGCTTGAGCGGATTTCAAGGTCGCCTTCATGTCTGCAGACTGAGCGCTTTGGGAGTCGATGCGAAAGGTCTCGCTCAAATGGTTGTAGGTGATGACTTGCCCAGACATCTCGTCGTTCAAGACAGCACCCCGGTAGCGCCTGAGCACCGCCCTTTGGGTGAGGGTGACACGGTCCAAGCGACCGTCGTATTCGATTTTCTCGGCCTCACCCTCCATGAACTCGTTCACACCTTCGCGCTTTTGTTTGTAATAAGCACGTTGGCCAGGCTCAGGGGTGATCACCCCATACTGAAAGCCCTGGGGATCCTCTCTCACCTCAATTCGAGCGCCGCGCAATATGAGGGTGCCTTTGGTGGCCACGACGTGACCCGTGAAAATGGACAACTGCTTCAAATCGTCGTGCACCAACTCATCGGCTTCGATGTTCATGGGTCGATCGGCGTCGGCCCGCTCCGAATGCGCAGGCCCACTGAGCGTCAACGCCAATAACAAGCCAAGACCCATTTGCGCAAACAAGTTCACGCCAAGCACCAAGCGGCCAAAAGCCAGTAAACGAAATGGGTTCAGAATTTTCAAGGCATGAATCTTGCAGAGGTATACATGCTGTGCATTGTAAGGGCTAGCCTTGACTTTGGGTCAAGGCCTGCATCTCTTTTTTGCATCAAGTCCACACCATGCCAACACGCGCAGGGTGTGTTTTGAGCTTGTGCCTGAACCCAAAGTTCTGGGCCACTGATCCATCAACGTCCGCGTCTGACTTCGCCCAGCAAAAACTCGGTGATTTGAAGCGCCTTTTCCATGCTGCCCGCCAAAGAGCCATCGGTGTAGAAGCGCCCGGCGATGCCAAGCGCAGGCACCCCTTGGACCTTGAAGAGGTCTTGCAGTTGCGCAGCACGTTTGGCCTTGGCAACCACGGCAAAGGAGTTGAAGAGCTCCATGAATTTGGCCTTTGGAATGCCGTGCTTTTCCGACCAGTCGGCCAACGCCTCTGGGCTTGACAAGGACTGGCGCTCGGTGTGAATGGCTTTGAAGACGCTTGCGTGCAAGGCATCCACTTTGCCCAAGGCTTCGAGCACGTAGTACATGCGCTGTTGGGGCTCAAAGTCGTCTCTGAAACGCACGGGCACTCGGTGAACCTCCACATCTTTGGGCACTTGGGCCATCCAAGACTCAAAGCGGGGCTCAAACGCGTTGCAGTGTGGGCAGCTGTACCAAAAGAACTCAATGACTTCAATTTTGCCCTTGGCAGCGTCGGTTGGAACCCTCTTGTCCAAAGACAAGTATTCAATGCCTTCTTGGGGCTGGCCGCCTTGTGCAAGGCTCTCGAGTGAGCCAAGAGAAGCTGCACCGCCCAAAGCGAATGCGGGAACCATGGATAGCGCTTGAGTCAATGCACGTCTTTTCATCTTGAATAACTCTCTGAAAATTTTGGATTTACTTTTGAACTCGAATGATCACCGATTCGACCTTTTGGGAGACGAGTTTTTGCTGAAGCTTTTCTGCATCGTCCTTGCTCACCAAGGGCCCCAATCGAACCCTGAAGACCGACTTGCCGCTTTGCTCGCGCTCGCTCACCTGGGCATCAAAGCCGCCCATGGCCAATTTGGCTTTTTGAGTGTCCGCTTCGTCGTGCGTTCTGAAAGCGCCAGCTTGAACGAAATACTCAAAGGGCTCACTGGCTTGGGGCTTTGGCATGACCACTTCAGTTCCTGCTTCGGCTTTATCGGCTTTATCGGCTTTGTCTCCTGTGTCTTTGGAAGCACCTGTGCCTGAACTAGACGCAGCAGATGCATCGTGCGCAGTACCTCCTCCCAGGAGGCCCGACAAAGGATTGGTGAACCCACCCGATGATTTTTCCGGGGCTTTGGCTGAGGCGTCTTCTTTTGAAGCGTCCTTGGCACCACCCTTGTTGTAGAGGGGCGCGTTGGGGTCCCAGTCTTTGTTCTTTTTGTCCTCTGAAGCGGACTCATCCGCACTGTGGATCAGACCCTTGTTCAAAAAGGGAATGGGTACTTTGTTGACGTAAACCGCCAAGGCCAAAGACACAAAGAGGCCCACGATGAGGCCAAACACAAAGCCTAAAAAGGTGCCGCCTCTTTGCGAGGTCAAGGTCTTGTTGTTCATTGGAGAATCGCTTTTCATCAAGGGTCAACTTTTTGGGGTTTCAACACATTCACAACCATTACCCCTCATCATAGTCACTTCTCATGACACGCGGTGAAGGCCCTTGGATCTTGACCCAAATTTACAAATCGACAAGGACCACTCACATGCTCTGAGGCGCTGAAACGCCCAAGAGCGCCAAACCACTTCTGAGCACCTGCGCCACCGCCGCAATCAAAGCCAAGCGGGCGCGCTTGAGTTGCAAGTCATCAACGAGCACACGCTCTTGGTCGTAGTAAGAGTGGTAACTTGCCGCCAACTCACGCAAATAAAACGTGATGTCATGCGGCGCCAAATCTCTTGCTGCGCTCTCAAGCACCTCAGGGTATTTGGCCAATTGCAGCATGAGCGACATGGCGACATCTGAGGACAATTGATCCAGGCTTGC
>CAIPII010000106.1 GCA_903865035.1 uncultured Burkholderiales bacterium
CTATCATCACTTACGTTCAATTCAACTCGATTTACTTACTGGTTATAGGCCTGCTCTTCTCAATTGGAATTGGAGTTTTTTTAAGACTTCTTGCTGAAATTGTTGAAGTGGTTGCAGATGCATTATTGCCCAGATGACTTCAAACCCTCATTCAATACAAAGGATCTCTATGAAATCAATCGCACAACATCTCAAGCTGAGTCTTTTAGTCTTAACCTTCACTACTTTGCTAAGCCCTCAAATCATTTGGGCCCAAAGCAATTACCCCAATAAGGCACTTCACTTTGTAGTCGGTTTTGCACCTGGTGGACCAACCGATGTAATCTCTCGCATTTTGGCTAAGCGCTTCTCTGAAGTTTTGGGTCAAGCCGTAATTGTTGACAACAAACCTGGAGCCGATAGTCTCATCGCTACGAAGATTGTGAGTCAATCTGAACCAGATGGATCTAACCTCTTGATTGCATCGGGGTCCCACTCCATTAATCCAAGCCTTTATCCAGATAGCAAAATGGATCCAGTCAAGGACTTTTCCCCAATCGGTTTGATTGGGGACAGCTCAAACTTCTTGGTCGTAAACCCACAAGTTCCCGTGAATTCTGTGGAAGAATTGATTGCTTATGCCAAAAAGAACCCCGGGAAATTGAACTACGCCTCATCAGCCAGTACCATTTATTTGCAAACAGAACTCTTCAAGTCCATGGCTAACGTGGACATGACGCCCATTCCGTATAAAGGAGCAGGCATTGCACTCACAGCCCTTTTAGGGAATGAAGTTCAAGTATCCATCAGTTCGATTGTGACGCTCACTCAACACGTCAAGTCTGGCAAAGTGAGGGCGTTGGCAGTCACAAGTGCAAAACGCTCTATGCTGGCTCCAGATGTTCCCACGGTAAACGAGAAAAGTCTGCCTGGGTATGTTGCGAGCACCTGGTATGGCATATTGGCTGCGCCAGGTACTCCCGCACACATTGTGAAAACACTGAGTACAACTTTGAACCAAATTTTGCAAGAGCCCGAAGTCAAAGCTCAGCTATTGGGCCAAGGTTTAGAGCCCATCATTACGACACCTGAAGAATTCTCCAAATTCATTGCGGATGATCAAGTTAAATGGGCCAAGGTCGTTCGCGATAGTCACCCCAAAAATTAAGAGCACGAAAACATCCGGCAACAGTCTGTGATTTCAAGTGCTCACGCAAATAGCCACACTTCACATGCTAATAAAAGTTGTTGAACCAATTTGCGATTTTGACTCAATGTCACTGACATCAAAATTTCTCTCTAAGTTAAACAGCATTTTTCACACGAAGCACGAATCCTCTAAGACTAAGATCTTTGAGGTACCGTCATGCCTCTAGGACTAAATCTTTTAGAAAAAATAAGAAAGCCCTCACATGAGCCGCAGATTTGTTGATTTATCGATTTTTTTAGAAAACGATGTGCAAAGCGATCCTCCTGCTTTTGCTCCAAAAATTGAATACTTCACGCATGAGGATTCATTTGAACAAATTGAGCCATTCTTTCCTGGCTTGAAAAAAGACGATCTTCCCGATGGCGAAGGATGGGCCGTAGAGCGTGTGACACTCTCCACTCACAATGGCACTCACCTAGATGCACCATATCACTTTCACAGCACCATGAACAAAGCGCTTGGGTCAGCTGAGCCTTCGATCGCCATCCACGACGTTCCTCTGGAATGGTGCTTCCAACCCGCTGTCAAACTTGACTTTCGCCACCTCCCCGATGGTCATGTGGTCCAAGCCCAAGAAGTGGAAGCTGAACTCAAAAGAATCCACCATCAATTGAGTCCTTTGGAAATTGTGGTCATCAACACCAGAGCAGGAACCAGGTACGGCGAGCCTGACTATGTCTCCAGTGGCTGCGGAATGGGCTATGAAGCCACCATGTATTTGCTCGAGCGTGGGGTTCGCCTCACAGGCACAGATGCTTGGAGTTGGGATGCTCCATTTGTTCACACAGCCCAGAAATATGCAGCAACCCAAGATTCATCCCTCATATGGGAAGGACACAAAGCAGGACGCGATATCGGTTACTGTCACATCGAAAAACTACACAACTTGGAGTCTTTGCCTCCAACAGGTTTTTTCATCTCCTGCTTTCCACACAAAATCCGTGGTGCCTCTGCCGGTTGGACACGAGCTGTGGCCATTTTCGATGAGCGCCTCTTTGGACCTTGAAGCCAGGGCCTAAAAAAAACGCATTGCTTTGAGTCTCAAGCGTGAGCTCTGACCTTGACGCGCATCTCGCCCAGATGAGTCCCCTTCGCATGAATCACATCTCCTGGTCTGATGGGGCCAACCCCTTGAGGGGTCCCCGTCATGATCACATCCCCAGCCTCCAACGTGTAAAACTCAGTGGCAAAAACAATCAACTCAGCCAAACTCATCACCATATCTGAGGTATTTGTCTTTTGTCTGAGCTCTCCATTGACACTCAATTCGAGTTCGATGTTTTGGGGATCATTCACCTGGTCGCGTGTCGTGAGCCAAGGACCCAAGACCGTGTAGGTGTCCAAAGATTTTCTAAAGCTTCTGTCCTCTGGTCCCCTGACTGTGATGTCAAGACCCAAGCAATATCCAGCCACGTGGTCAAGAGCTTCTTCAACAGTGGTCTTTGTGACACGCTTACCCATCACAGCGCACAACTCAATTTCATGGTCTGTACGACGATCAAGCATTCTTTGCTCAATGCCGTGACTCGCTCCAACCACAGAGGAGGATGCTTTGAGAAAGAGTCCCGCTTGGCGAATGTCGGTGATCACATGACCATAAGCCTGACCATTGTTTTTCATCTCCTCAATGTGAGCTTTGTAGTTGATGGGAGCGGCGACCACTTTTCCCGGTTTTTTCTCCGGACTATTGACATGAACTTGATCCAATGAATATTTTGGGCATGTCTTGAGCACTTCGATCAATTGCGAACCTTGAAGTTTCAGTGCCCACTCACAAGCTCCAAGAACTGTATGGTGAGGGATTTTGTCCGTGATGTCTGAGATCTCGCTCGCGATCACCAGACCAAAACGGTCTGCATCGAAGTTGATGATGTTCATGCGGTTATTTTTCCAGATAAGCCAACTTGACCACCCATGGCTTTTTTGATGGTGTCACTGGGCTGTGAAGAAAAGCCCCACTGATCCATTCTCTCAGGGGGACGCGCCCATTGCTCAGGTGTGCCAGGAACCCA
>CAIPII010000107.1 GCA_903865035.1 uncultured Burkholderiales bacterium
CGATCACGGTGGATGCACCCGAGCCCGCCGCTCTCTTGGCAGCCAGCACTTTGGTGATCATGCCACCTTTGCCAATGCTAGAACCCGCTCCGCCAGCCATGCTCTCAAGGGTTGGGTCCATTGAGCTGGCAAGCTCAATGAATTGAGCTTGCGGGTTGCTTCTGGGGTCTGCCGAGAACAAGCCCTTTTGATCGGTCAAAATGATGAGCGCATCGGCTTCGACCAAATTGGCCACCAAAGCACCCAAGGTGTCGTTGTCACCAAACTTGATTTCATCGTTGACGACGGTGTCGTTTTCGTTGATCACGGGCAGCACCCCGTGCTTCAAAAGCGTGAGCAGTGTGGATTTGGCGTTGAGGTATCTTTCCCGGTCTGCCAAGTCGGCATGGGTCAAGAGCACCTGAGCGCTCACCAAATGGTTCTCTTTGAGTTTGGTCTCGTAGATTTGCGCCAAGCCCATTTGTCCCACCGCTGCCGCAGCTTGGAGCTCATGAATGGCTTTGGGCCTTGTGCTCCAACCCAGACGTTTCATGCCCTCGGCGATGGCGCCGCTTGAGACCATGATGAGTTCACGAGCAGGACCTGTGCCTTCACCTTTGATGAGAATCGCCATTTGGCGACACCACTCACCAATGGCGCCCTCATCCAAACCGCGCCCCTCATTGGTCACCAGGCTGGAGCCCACTTTGATCACGATGCGCCTGGCCTCCATGAGGACTGACTGCGCCCTTGCAAGAGAGGCCTCGTCCTCGATGAGGCAAAGTTTTGTTGAGGATGCGCTTAAAGAAGAGTTCAAGGACTGCATGAGGTGAGCAAAAATCAAGAATCGGAAGAAACTGTTGGTATCCCGTCGGGGAAACGTGGGTCGACGTCAACGGGAGGAGCTTCTGCGATTTGTTGAGCCTTCAAGTGCTGAAACACCGCTTGAATCAGTGGCTCGCAACCCTCACGCGTGAGGGCTGAAACCTCAAAAACTAGCCCTTTGAATTTGAACGCTTTTAAAAACGCTTTGACCCTTTGCGCCCTGTCTTCTTGAGGGACCATGTCCATTTTGTTGAGCACGAGCCACCTGGGTTTGGCAAACAGCTCAGGATCGTATTTTTTGAGTTCAGCCACAATGCCCTTGGCTTGTTTGGCTGGGTCCACCGCATCATCAAAGGGGGCCATGTCCACCAAATGCAAGAGCAGGCGTGTGCGCTGCAGGTGTCTTAAAAACTGATGTCCAAGTCCTGCTCCGTCAGATGCGCCTTCAATGAGACCGGGGACATCTGCAACCACAAAACTTTGACTCGGGCCCACTCGGACCACACCCAAATTGGGATGCAAAGTGGTGAAAGGATAGTCGGCAATCTTGGGACGAGCATTGGAGATGGCGGAGATTAAAGTGGACTTGCCCGCATTGGGCATGCCCAAGAGCCCCACATCGGCCAAGACCTTGAGCTCCAACTTGACTTCGCGCCGCTCACCTGGTTGACCGGGTGTCTTTTGGCGGGGCGCACGGTTGATGGAACTCTTGAACCTCATGTTCCCAAAACCGCCCTCACCCCCTTTGGCAATCAAGATCACCTCTCCTGGTGTCAGCAACTCGTGGAGCACATCACCGGTCTCCAAATCACTGATGATGGTGCCAACTGGCATTTTGAGGGTGATGTCTTCTCCTGCTGCCCCGAACATGTCGGAGCCCATGCCGTGTTGACCTTTTTTGGCTTCATGGCGTCTGGAGAATCTGAAATCCACCAAGGTGTTCAATGCGGGATCCGCCACGGCGTAGACGTTTCCACCTCGACCGCCGTCTCCACCGTTGGGCCCACCGAATTCTTTGTATTTCTCGTGACGAAATGAGACACAACCATTGCCCCCATCGCCCGCAGCAATGTCAATGATGGCTTCGTCAACAAATTTCATGTTTCGTTCTTTACGCTCAAGTGTTGGTGAGGATCGAAAGCGATCCTCGTGCCTCTATGGGCCATGTTACTCCAAGTGCCAATGGAGGCTTTATTTTAAAAAACCTCAGACACACAAAGCCATAAAGATCAAAGCCCCGACCAGCGGGGCTTTGATCAAGTCGAATAAGGACTGTTGATTAAACAGGACTTACATTGACCGTGTGTTTGCTCAAAGCTCCTTTGGTGGTGAAGTTGACGTGTCCGTCAACCAAAGCAAACAAAGTGTGGTCCTTGCCAATGCCAACATTCACGCCGGGGTGAAACTTGGTTCCACGTTGACGCACAATGATTGCACCTGCAGTGATGAGCTCGCCGCCGAAGGCTTTAACGCCCAACATCTTTGGCTTGGAGTCTCTTCCATTTCGCGTTGAGCCGCCGCCTTTTTTCTGTGCCATTTCATCTGCTCCTTGAAATTAAGCCTGGATGGCACCGATTTGCAATTCAGTGAATTGCTGGCGATGACCTTGGCGTTTTTGATAGTGCTTGCGACGGCGCATTTTGAAAATGCGAACCTTGTCGTGTTTACCGTGAGCCACGACAGTGGCTTTCACAGTTGCGCCGGACACCAAGGGGGTACCAACCTTAAGTGAGGCGCCGTCTCCGACAGCCAACACATGGTCAATCACAATCTCTTGGCCAACGTCCGCAGCAATCTGTTCTACTTTAATTTTTTCGCCAGAAGCAACACGATACTGTTTGCCCCCGGTTTTTATGACCGCGTACATATGAACCTCTTCGAATACGATAGTAATCTTTGAACTCAATGGACGAATTTCCACTGAGCCAAAAATTATAACATTTCAACCCCAAACCCGCTACCCATTGCGCCGAACTCAAAGCAAATGGACTTCTTTCAATAAAATAATGAATACTTTAGAAGTATTTAATCGGTTTTTGCTTTGAAAATTGTCGCAAAATCGCGTTTTCCTTTGTTACAAATGGAGAGCGCTAGGCATGCACAAGCTTTGAGTTTTGGATGGGTTTAAAGAGGACTCGATTTATAAAAAGACATCACTAGTGTCCCAACGTTTGGAACAAGTCTTGTTGAACAGGAAAGTCACCTATTTGTGACTCATTTGGAATTTGACCCAAAAGGTCAGCAATTGGGACAATTTCAAACATGTTGAGATCCAAAACTCTGAGAATTTCGTAAAGCGAATGCTGCAAATTCAGTCTCTTTTTCATAATGGCGATCAGCACGTAAGTGGATATGGCGATCCACACCTGTGTCTTGACTGCGTTTTCGGTCGTTCCGTAAAAAGATTTGATTCGAAGGTGCTGTTTGATCCACTTGAAGAACAACTCGACCTGCCATCTTTGTTTGTACAGCGCACAAATTGTGATCGCTGGCAATGCAAAGTTGTTGGTGAGAAATTCCAAGGTTTTGTTGGATTCTGGATCTGTAAATCGAACGCATCGAAGAGCTTCTGGATATCGCTTGGCGGAGTTCAATCCAGTCAAGCGAACATGTCGATCGCTGATCAAGCCGGCACTGGTATCGACAGTAAACTCTTGAACCAACTGAGCTTGAAGGTTGTCTTTGGTCCGAGTCACAAAGAAAGCTCTGGCGGTATGCAACTGAAACAATCTTGCATAGTCTACGTAGGCCTTGTCCATCACGTAAAACGCGCCAGCCTCGATGTAGCCTTGCTTGCAGAGGATATCGAGTACCTTGACGTCGTGCATTTTGCCGTCGCTGATGTGGATAAAACTGGGAATCGATCCCTTCAAGTCGATCAAAGTATGAAGTTTGACGGCGGCTTTGGCGGTGCGAAATGGAGCCCAACTGAACAGACTCAAACACAGATCGATGGTCGTCGAATCGAGCGCATATACCGTCGCTCCCATGAGGGATTTGAATTCTGCGTTGGTCGGTTCGTTGGCGTAAAGCTTTCGTGCAGTTGCAATCAAATGGTGCGCGAGATCCGCAAAAACTTCCCAAGGCCTCACTCGATTGGCGTTTGCCAGAGTGTTTCTCGAGATGGTCTTGCAGCGCAGGCCCATATGATAAAAATGCCGCTTTTGAGCACGCAAATTGATCTCGATATCGCGCAAAGACTCGCGTGTGGTCAACTGAGCGAAAGCCAAAACGAGGAACTGGTCCAAACAAGTGAAGTCTTGTACTTTGTGTTGCGCTCGTCGTGCTGCAACCATTCGACTGAAGGCCTTCAGAGGCAAATAAGTCATCACTTGGGAGAACACAAGTTGACCTGCATACATAGCCATCTCCGGCAGAAAAGGTATGCATATGATCGCCCATTAAAGAAAATGAATTCAAGTCGTGGACAAAGAAAAAAGACGATTTCTTCATTAAAATCAATATGTTATTGAACTTTTTAAGACAAACGTTGGGACACTAGTGAAAAGACATCTATAGAAAGGCAATGCCGCTTTGACAAGTCACTTGAGAAGGCTGCACTTATAATGCATGGTTACCAATCCAACAATCAAAAACCATTGCTCAACGAACAAATCTCACAGCCGCTCTTTGCCACA
>CAIPII010000108.1 GCA_903865035.1 uncultured Burkholderiales bacterium
CGTGGCGGCCACATACCCCGCTCTTTGCACCATCGCAATGTGTGAAGCATCAAATTCACCGTAGGGGTAACAAAACTGAGTGACTGCGCGTGACACAATGTGCTCCAAGTCAGATTTGGAGTGCGCGATTTGGGCCCCCGCTGCTTGAGGCTCCAAGGCCCTCAAGTGCGCATGGCTCACGGTGTGAGAACCCACCTCTTGACCCCCTTGGGTCCATGCCCTGAGCTCTTGAGCGTTCATCAAAGCCGAGGGCTCAACGCCCAACGAATGATCCCATTCGTTGCTTTGCCCAAGCATGGAGGAGACCGCATACACCGTTGAACCAAACCCCATCTCTTGCAAGACAGGCAAAGCGTGGGTGAGGTTGTTGAGGTAACCATCGTCAAAGGTTATGCCAACCACTCGCCCCTCGCGCTCTCCCAGCACATAGGGCATCAAATCCGTCATGGACAGGCCTTGGTAGCCCAACCGTTTGAGCCAACGCATTTGAGAGGCAAAGCGCTCAGGCGAGACACACAAACTCCGAAATGCTGTGCCCTTTGCCGGGGCCAGAGCAATTTGGTGATAGGTGAGCACGGGGATCGCTCTAAAAGCGGGTTGAGGAGTGGAACTCATGGACCTCTTTTGCTTGGATCAGACCAATATGATGTCAAAGTGCTCTTGTCCAACACCCGTATCAACTTGCAAGGAAATGGGCTTGCCAATGAACTCAGACAATGAGGCCACGTGCTCTCGCTCCTCGTCAAGCAAGATGTCGATCACACTTTGACAAGCCATGATTCGAAACTCTTTGGGATTGAACTGACGGGCTTCACGCAAAATTTCACGCAAAATCGAATAAGCAACGGTTCTTGCGGTTTTGACATAACCTCGCCCTTGGCAACTCTCGCAAGGCTCACACAACAAATGAGCCAAAGAGTCGCGCGTTCTTTTTCTGGTCATCTCCACCAAGCCCAATGGTGAAAAGCCACTGAGCGCAGTCTTCACGCGATCGCGCTCCAAGTGCTTTTTAAAAGACTCCAACACCGTTTGTTGGTGTTCGGTGTGGCTCATGTCAATGAAGTCGACGATGATGATGCCACCCAAATTTCTGAGCCTCAATTGACGTGCAATGGCACCGGCTGCCTCCAAATTGGTCTTGAAGATGGTTTCGTCAAAGTTCTTGGCGCCCACGTAGGCACCCGTGTTGACGTCCACAGTGGTCAAGGCCTCGGTTTGATCAATGATCAAGTAACCACCGGATTTCAAATCCACTCGGCGAGCCAAGGACTTGGTCAAATCTTCTTCGATCGAGAAAAGATCAAAGATCGGGCGCTCGCCCTTGTAGTGAACCAGTTTTTCCACAGCCGCAGGCATGTAACTCTCGCCAAAGGAGAGCAGCTGCTCATGCTGCTCTTTGGAGTCGATGCGAATCGTAGCGGTTTGCTCGCTCACCAAATCTCTGAGCACTCGGCGCAGCAGGTTAAGGTCTTGATGCAACATCGTAAGCGGTGGCTTGATCGTGCTGTTGGCATGAATACCCGTCCACGTTTTCCTCAAATAGGCCAAATCATCGAGCAGCTCTTGATCGCTTGCATCTTCCGCATTGGTCCTCAAAATGAAGCCCCCCGCCGTCTCTTTGGCAAATGCCTTTTGCACCAAGGCGCTCAAGCGCAATTTGAGCTGCTCTCGTAGTGGCTCTTGGATTTTTTGAGACACGCCAATGTGCTGATCCTGAGGCAAGTAAACCAAAAAGCGGCCTGCGATGCTGATTTGAGTGGTGAGCCTTGCACCTTTGGTGCCGATGGGATCCTTCAAAACTTGAACCAAGAGGGTCTGGCCCTCAAAGACTTGTTTTTCGATGGGCAGCAAATTTTGAACCCCCGCGCTACTTTGCTCCACATGCCGTGCGTTCACGCTGGAGAGCAAATCTGCGACGTGCAAAAAGGCTGCTCTCTCAAGTCCAATGTCAATGAAGGCCGACTGCATGCCGGGCAGCACCCGGGCCACTTTGCCCAAGTAAACATTGCCAACCAAACCTCGCTCTAGCGTTCTCTCCAAGTGAAGCTCCTGAAGAGCCCCTCCCTCAACGACGGCAACACGCGTCTCGTGCGGCGTCCAATTGATCAAAATATCTTGTTGCATAGCTGTCTAATATATACGCAAAACTCTCCCGTATCACAAAGACCCCAAAGTCACCCAGACTCTGAAAACACCATGCTCTATGAGACAAGCCAGGCCTTAGGGCGTCAATCCATAAGGCCTGAGCAGAGCAGCGGTCTCAAAAAGGGGCAAGCCCATGATGCCCGAGTAACTGCCCCTGATGCCAGAGATGAAACTCGCTGCACGACCCTGTATCCCGTAGCCACCTGCCTTGCCAGTCCACTCCAGCGTTTGAAGATAGGAATCGATGCCTTGGGCCGTCAAGGGTGCAAACTCAACCCAAGAGTGAGACAAACGCTGCTCAAATCCCTCATGAGTGCCCACCACAACACTGGTGAAGACTTCGTGTGTGTGACCACTCAAACGCTCAAGCATCTCGTGGGCGTCTTGGATGCAGAGGGGTTTGCCTAAAATACTTCTCCCCAACGCAACCGTGGTATCGGCGCTGAGCACAGGACATTGCCGCTCAAAATGAGGGTGAGCACCTGAGAGTGCCAATGCCGCTTTGAATTTACTCACCGTCACCCTTTGGACATAGTCCAAGGGCTCCTCACCTGAGCGAGCCTCCTCGAGCGCCTCCAGTTGCTGCAGTTGATCTTGCAGCGCTTGGCTACCTGGCTCAAAGCCGCATTCAAGAGGGGTGAGTTTGCGGTAAGGCACACTCAGTTGATCCAATAGCTCTGCCCTTCTTGGGCTTTGCGAGGCCAAATAGACAAAGGCGGCTTGAGGCTTGAGAGGGGTGTTCATGCGGGTGAGGCGATCATTCTCGGTGATAGGGGTGTGCGTTTTGGATGGACCAAACCCGGTAGAGTTGCTCGACCAACATCACCCTCACCATGGCATGGGGAAGCGTCATGGAGGACAAACGCAGCAGTTGATGAGATCTCGCTTTGAGCTCAGGATCAAGTCCATCGGGGCCGCCAATCAAAAAAACAATGTCCTGACCCATTGCGCTCCAACCTTTGAGCTCCTCGCTCAGCGCTTGCGTTGTGAGGTTCAACCCGCGCTCATCCAAAGCCACGATGAATGGGTCTTTGGGAAGTGAGGCCAAGATGCGCTCGGCCTCCATGGCCATCAGCTTGGAGGCGCTTTGTCCCTCACGGGCTTGGGTCTTGACGCTCTTTAGGGTCACGCGCCACTCGGGAGGAAAACGTTTGGTGTAATCGTCCAAGGCCACCTGGGCCCAGGCGGGCAGTTTTTGCCCGACTGCGATCACACAAATTTTCATGCTTTGGGAGTCGACCTTTTACGCGCTGTCGTGCTGGTTTTGGCACCAGCGCTTGCAGCCCTGGGTTTGGATGCAGATTTGGCGCTAGAGGATTTAGCAGACACCGTTTTAGCAGCTGTCTTTTTCGCAGGTGCCTTGCTCGATGTTTTAGCTGGTGCCTTGCTCGATGTTTTAGCTGGCGCTTTGCCTTTTGCATTTGCACTTGCTGCACTCTTTTTGGCTGGTGCTCGATCTTTAGATGCACTGGATTTGGCTCCAGAGGTCTTGGCCGTGGCCTTGCCGCCTTTGGTGCGTTTTTCAACCGCTTTGGGCTCGGCCACTGCGGGCTTTGGAGCGCCAAACTTCAAACGAACGGGTTTTTCACCCCAAATTTCTTCCAAATTGTAATACTCGCGGATGTTGGGCTGCATGATGTGAGCAACCGCTGCGCCGCAGTCCACAATGATCCACTCTCCGTTTTCCTCGCCCTCGATCCTGGGTTTTGCAAAACCGTGTTGGCGCACTTGGTCTCGAACACTGGCCGCCAATGCCTTGGTCTGGCGATTGGAAGTACCGGAGGCAATGATGACTCGCTCAAACAAAGAGGAGATGTGCTCGGTGTTGAAGACCGCGACATTGGAGGCTTTGACGTCCTCTAAGGCATCAACGATCACGCGTTGGAGTTTTTGAACGTCTTTTTTTTCTGCTGCTTCGGTCATGTTTTGGTGCTGTAGAGGCCCTGTTGTTGAATGAATTGGATCACATCTGGGTCGAGCAAATCAGTTGCCTGCATGTTGGCGGCAATTCGCTCACGAATCGTGGTGGCACTGATGGGACTCAAAGGCACCCTCAATTCGATGAAATCTCCCAAGCTCTGATTGTGCCACTCCTGAGGCACGCCTGGCCTCTTGGCCACAGCAAGTCGACACAACTTTGGTATTTCAGCGTGGTTTTTCCAATGAATAAAGTCCAAAGCCTGGTCTTGACCCAAGATCAGGTAGAACTGAGCACCAGGGTAGAGTTGGGCGAGCTCGCTCAAAGTTTGAATGGTGTAACTTGCGCCCTCTCGCATGAGCTCCCTGTCGTCGATCAACACTTGGGCGGATGGGGCGCCTAATTTGTGAGCCTCAAAGGCCAATTGTGCCAGGCGCAGTCGCTCAGGTTTTGGCGTCAATACACGAGTCTTGTGCCACGCATCCCCAGTTGGCACAATGTGCAAAAGATCCAATTCCAACTGCGCAAGCGCTGCCCGGGCCAAAGCCTGATGGGTCAAATGAGGCGGATCAAAAGCACCCCCAAACACGCCCACCCTCAAAGGGCCTGAATGGGATGATGCCTCTAGCGTTGTGCTCAAAGTCTTTTTCCTATCTCAAAGGAACCCATGAAGCAAGGATTTGTTTATGTGCATTGACATGCCATGAGCAGATCAAAGCACCTGGGCGAAAAAACAAGTGCCTCAGCGCTTGGCCCTCCAGCCAATGTCACGTCGAAATTGCATGCCTTCAAAATGCACGCTCTCATCAATGAGGCCATACACTTTTTGTTGCGCTTGGCTGATGGTGTCGGCCAAAGCACTCACGCAAAGCACTCGTCCACCACTGGTGAGCAAGCTTTGATCCTTGAGCCGTGTGCCCGCATGAAAGATCACTCGATCATCCTGGGCTTTGGGCAAAGGCGAGATCACATCCCCTGTTCTCACCTCTTCTGGATAACCGTGGCTGGCCACGACCACACCCAAGGACAAGCGGCGATCCCACTCCAACTCCAAATCCTCCAAGGCCTGCGAGCGATGATTGAGTGCGGGCTCACTGGCCACCCAAAGCACATCGAGCAAATCGCTCTTCAAACGCATCATGATGGGTTGTGTCTCGGGGTCACCCAGTCGAGTGTTGAACTCCAAAGTGCGCACCTCACCAGAGGGAGAGATCATCAAGCCCGCGTATAAAAAACCAGTGAACGGCGTGCCCTCTGCGATCATGCCCTCAAGGGTTGGGCGAATGATCTCTCGCATGACCTTGGCGTGCACGCTAGGGGTCACAACCGGTGCAGGTGAGTAAGCCCCCATTCCACCGGTGTTGGGCCCCATGTCTGCATCAAGCAGCCTCTTGTGATCCTGCGAGGTGGCCAAAGGGCATGCCGATGAGCCGTTGCACAAGACCATGAAACTCGCCTCTTGCCCCTCCAAGAATGACTCAATCACAACGCGAGCGCCCATCGCATTGTGACTCACCAGCGTCGAATCTTTCTCCAGCATCCAGTCGACCGCTTGATGGGCTTGGGCCAAATCAGTGGCCACCACCACGCCTTTGCCAGCAGCCAAACCATCGGCTTTGATCACAATGGGCACTCCCTTTGCGTCAATGTAGGCATGCGCAAGCGCTGCATCATCAAAGGTCTCAAAGTCTGCAGTGGGGATGTTGTGACGCTTCATGAAGGCCTTGGAGAAAGCCTTGGAGCTCTCCAACTGAGCCGCTGCTTGCGTGGGCCCAACAATCCTCATGCCCTCGGCCCTAAAGAGGTCAACCACGCCCTTGGACAAGGGTCCCTCTGGCCCCACCACTGTGAGTCCAATGCCTTGGGACTTGGCCCAGATGAGCAACTCGTGAAGGTCTGTGATGGGCACGTTTTGAAGCCTGCCATCCATGGCCGTCCCACCATTGCCCGGAGCCACATAAACGCATTGAATTTTTGGAGATTGTGCAATCTTCCAAGACAAGGCGTGCTCACGCCCACCAGATCCAATGACCAGTACTTTCATAAAAGCGCGTTGTGATAGACCTCTTGCACATCGTCAAGGTCTTCCAACACATCCAGAATTTTTTGCATTTTCACTTGATCATCGGCACTGAGCTCGATGCTGTTCTCCGCCCTCATGGTGACCTCAGCCACCTCTGCGACCAAGCCCTTTTGAGTCAACGCTTCTTTCACCACCTCAAAGTGAGCCGGCTCGGTGAGCACCTCAATCACTCCATCCTCACTGGTGATCACATCCAAAGCACCCGCCTCCAGTGCACACTCAAGGATTTGGTCTTCGGAGGATCCAGGCGCAAAAAGCATCACGCCAACATGCTGAAATTGAAAGGCCACACTGCCCTCAGTGCCTAAATTGCCTCCATGCTTGCTCAACGCATGGCGAACCTCGGCCACTGTTCTCACCTTGTTGTCGGTCATGGTGTCCACCATGATCGCAGCACCCCCTATGCCATAGCCCTCGTAGCGGATCTCCTCATAGTTGACACCCTCCAATTGACCGGTGGCTTTGTCAATGTTGCGCTTGATGGTGTCAGCAGGCATGTTGGCCGCTTTGGCTTTTTCAACGGCCAATCTCAGACGCGGATTCGTCACCAAATCGCCCCCACCTTGGCGCGCAGCCACCATGATCTCTCGGATCACGCGCGTCCACACTTTGCCCCGCTTTTCATCTTGTCGACCTTTGCGGTGTTGAATATTTGCCCATTTACTGTGTCCAGCCACAACTCGCCCCTAGATATTCATGAATCCTTTGATTTTACCTCTTCACATGCCCACCCCAGTGCAGTAAGCTCAAGTGACCCAAAAACGAAAACCACAAAGACAGGCTCATGCTTCATTCATCCCCACTCAACCCCATCAAACCACAAAAGCTCAAGCGCCTT
Organism: uncultured Burkholderiales bacterium; assembly: GCA_903865035.1. GTDB lineage: Bacteria > Pseudomonadota > Gammaproteobacteria > Burkholderiales > Burkholderiaceae_C > Limnohabitans. Next base: position 6,985 of record CAIPII010000108.1, read on the forward strand.
CTTCGATTGGGAGCATTCACCGTTGGCAGCTCAATCGCACTCGCATGCCAAATCTCTTTTGCGCAGTACATCAATCTCACCATTGGTGGACAACTCGCGCCTGGCTTTTACGGCGAATTGGCCATTGGCAACAACCCTCCCCCACCCGTTTGGAACAGCCAACCGGTGCTCGTTGAGCCCTCTGCATACAACGCAACCTTGGCCTACATCTACGCACCTGCAGAGCACATCAACAACTGGCGCTTTTATTGCGTGCAGTACAACGCTTGTCAAAGGGCAGTCTTCTTTGTTCGGCTCGAGGAGCAAAATCCGTGGTGGGAGAGACGAATGGACAGAGTCCCAATGCCTGAGAGCACTTTCATCTGGGACAGAGAGCGACGCATGGAACGCTTGGGAGAGTTTCCCATTGAGAGAAGGCGCGATCAACGCCCTGGAGAGCTCCCGCTTGAGAGACGACGCGAGGAGCGCCACGAGGAAAAAAGAGAGGATCGGCGAGATGAAAGACCAGGCGATCGAGGCGCAGAAAGACGCTAGACCAAGCGCTCAACGCAGATCAAGGGCAAGCTCAAACTCACCGACCGCACGAAAACAAATCAGCCACCCGTGGGTGGCTGATGCTAGAGTCAAAGGACGGCGTGGCAATCAGCTCGCCGCGGCCTCCTCGGGCTCAGTGGGCTCGGACTTGGAGGTTTTGGCATCTTTCTTGGGCAAGGGCTGGATGTCCAAAATCGTCTCTCCCTTGTCATCGATGTCCACATTCAATCGTCCACCTTCCATCAAGCGACCAAACAAGAGCTCATCGGCCAAGGCCTTTCGGATGGTGTCTTGAATCAAACGCTGCATGGGTCTGGCTCCCATCAAAGGATCAAATCCTTTTTTGGCCAAATGCTTTCTCAAAGCATCGGTGAAGGTGACCTCCACTTTCTTCTCCGCGAGCTGGGTCTCCAGTTGCAACAAGAATTTATCCACAACGCGCATGATCACTTGCTCATCGAGCGCTTTAAAGCTCACGATGGCATCCAAGCGGTTTCTGAACTCGGGAGTGAACAATCGCTTAATGTCCACCATCTCATCGCCTGACTCGCGAGCGTTGGTAAATCCCATGGTGGATTTGTTCATCGTCTCCGCACCCGCATTGGTGGTCATGATGATGATCACATTTCTAAAGTCTGCCTTGCGTCCATTGTTGTCGGTCAAAGTGCCGTGGTCCATGACTTGCAGCAAGACGTTGAAGATGTCGGGATGGGCTTTTTCGATTTCATCGAGCAAGAGCACAGAATGGGGCTTTTTCGTGATCGCCTCTGTGAGCAAGCCACCTTGGTCAAAACCAACGTATCCGGGAGGCGCACCAATCATGCGGCTCACGGCGTGTCTCTCCATGTACTCGGACATGTCAAAGCGAATCAACTCAATGCCCATGATGTAGGCCAGTTGCTTGGCTGCTTCGGTCTTGCCCACACCTGTGGGTCCGCTGAACAAGAAAGCACCAATGGGCTTGTCTGCCTTGCCCAGACCTGAGCGCGCCATCTTCACAGAAGAGGCCAACACTTCCAGCGCCTTGTCTTGTCCAAACACGACGCTCTTTAGGTCGCGCTCCAAGCTTTGCAATTTGCCCCTGTCATCGTTGCTGACGTTGGCTGGCGGAATGCGAGCAATCTTGGCCACGATGTCCTCGATCTCGGTTTTGCTGATGGTTTTCTTTCTCTTGGAGACGGGCAAAATGCGCTGAGCAGCACCGGCCTCGTCAATCACGTCAATGGCCTTGTCAGGCAAGTGACGATCGTTGATGTACTTGGCACTCAACTCGGCTGCTGCTTGCAACGCCGCCAAAGCGTACTTCACATTGTGGTGCTCTTCAAAACGGCTCTTGAGGCCTTTGAGGATGTCCACCGTTTGCTCCACGCTGGGCTCGACCACATCCACCTTTTGGAAGCGCCTGGACAATGCAGCATCTTTCTCAAAAATACCGCGGTATTCACTGAAGGTTGTGGCACCGATGCATTTCAACTGACCTGAGCTCAAAGCGGGCTTGAGCAAATTGGAGGCGTCCAAGGTGCCGCCCGACGCCGCACCAGCACCAATCAAGGTGTGAATCTCATCGATGAAGAGCACAGCATTGGGTCGGTCCTTGAGAGACTTCAAGACGCCTTTGAGTCGCTGCTCAAAGTCACCCCTGTACTTCGTGCCAGCCAACAATGCGCCCATGTCCAAGGAGTAGACCTGCGAGTCAGCCAAAATCTCGGGCACATCCTTTTGTGTGATGCGCCAAGCCAAGCCCTCGGCAATGGCTGTCTTGCCAACGCCCGCCTCGCCCACGAGCAAGGGGTTGTTTTTGCGGCGACGGCACAAAATTTGGATCACGCGCTCCACTTCATAATCGCGCCCGATCAAAGGATCGATTTTTCCATCCTTGGCCAATTGGTTGAGATTTTGAGTGAATTGCTCCAGCGCAGAAGCCTTCTCATTTTTCTCTGAACCTTCCTCAGCCTCACCAGAGGCTGACTCGGGGGGCTTGACGGGCTCGGGAGGATCGGTTTTTTTGATGCCATGGGCGATGAAGTTGACCACATCCAAACGAGTGACTCCTTGCTGGTGCAAGTAGTAAACGGCGTGAGAATCTTTTTCACCAAAGATGGCAACCAAAACGTTTGCGCCTGTGACCTCTTTCTTGCCGTTGCCTGTGGATTGAACATGCATGATGGCACGTTGAATGACTCGCTGAAAGCCCAAGGTGGGCTGCGTGTCCACTTCCTCTTGGCCCGCGACTTGAGGGGTATTGTCTTTGATGAAATTGCTCAGAGACTTTCGCAAATCGTCCAAATTGGCCGAGCAAGCTCGCAGCACTTCAGCTGCACTGGGGTTGTCAAGCAATGCCAACAGCAAGTGCTCAACTGTGATGAATTCGTGGCGCTGCTGACGGGCCTCAACAAAGGCCATGTGCAAGCTGACTTCTAATTCTTGGGCAATCATCCTAATTTCCTTTTCGCTTGCGTCTAATTAACAAATCTCAAAATCCTTGCCTGCTCACTCCCGTGGCACGAGAAGCAGGACCCACTTCAATCAATGGGTTCACTCAAACATTGCAATGGATGACCATGCTTTTTGGCAGCCTCTGCCACTTGATCAACTTTGGTGGCCGCCACATCCTTGCTGTAGACCCCACAAACCCCTTTACCGTCCAAATGGATTTTTAACATGATTTGGGTCGCAGATTCGCGATCCTTGCTAAAAAATTCTTGCAAAACCATCACCACAAACTCCATGGGGGTGAAATCATCATTGAGCATCACCACTTGGTACATCTGGGGCGGCTTGGTTTTTTCGGTCAAGCGCTCAAGCACGACAGAGTCGCCGTCGTCTCGCTCGGGTACGATTTTGGGAAGTTGGGGATTTTTTGTTGCCATTTCCACATTCTATCGATCACAACACAAGCTCACCGTGAGTGGTGCCATCTGTTGCTAAATATTTACAAAACGAAGCACTCCAAAAATCAATGCATCAAGATCTCGTGAGCGACAC
>CAIPII010000109.1 GCA_903865035.1 uncultured Burkholderiales bacterium
GTGAAATTGAATCTCATGGCCCTTTTGCGTCAAGAGTTGCACCGCACAAAAAGATATGTTTTTTCGGAGACCCAATGCTGTATTCAAGTTCAAATGAACAAGTAGTGTATCGGCACGAGTGCGAGCACATGCTCTCAAGCTTGGGCAGGAGACAGGAGTTCAACTCGTTCATGGATGTTCACCTGAGTGAACTGCATCAACGTCTTGCCACTTTGAATTTGCAACTTCGTTTGGTGTTCAAATTGGTCAGAGTCGATCTTGACTACTATTTGAATTTCACCGCCATCTCCAACGACATCACACGTGAGTGGAGTGTGCTCCTGAACTCCTTGGATGCGGTCTTCATTTTGAATGCTTTTGGCAAATGCTGTTCGGCCTCCAATGCCACCCAACTGAGTCAACTCATTTGGACCTCTTTGCAAGATGAAATCAGTTCAATGCCATCCATCTCCAGCAATACCCCTTGGTCGGGCAGCTCAGAATCAGGGCACAGTTTCTCTCCCATCTGAGACATTGACCCACCCACCCCTTTGTCCCATTGTGCCCATGCTTTGACAGGGACAATTGCTTCACATCAATTCCTCGTGATTCAAGTCACCTTAAAATAGAGGAATTGTGCATTTGATCGCTTGAACTCCTTTTGCTTTAAAAGAACGCTAATTCTTTGCAAGCAGAGGCTTTTTGCATCAAGAGCACCCAATCCTTTGAATTGTCTTGAAAAGAGCCTCGCTGCATGAAAGTTAACCTTCAAATCAACTCAGTCCATCACAGTTTTGACGTGCCTGAGCGCACGACGCTGGTGGAGCTGATTCGGGAGCATTGTCACTTGACAGGCACTCACATGGGCTGTGACACCAGTCAATGCGGATGCTGCACGGTGCTCATGGATGGTCAAGCCATCAAGTCTTGCTCCATCTTGGCCGCACAAGCACAGGGTGCCCACATCACCACCATTGAGGGCTTGGCCAAGCCCGGTGTTGAGCCCAATTTGGCGCTTCACCCTGTTCAAAAGGCCTTCTCAGAGTGCCATGCTTTGCAGTGCGGTTTTTGTACACCAGGCATGATCATGTCCAGTGTTGATTTGCTCAATAAAAACGCCAACCCCAGTGATGACGAGATCATTGAGGCGTTGGAGGGTAACCTTTGTCGCTGCACGGGCTACATCAACATCGTGAGTGCGGTCCGAGTCGCTGCACAAATCATGCGTGAGGAGACCGTGCAATGAGCACAAGTCACACGTCCCCATCATCTGAGCGTCACCACGAACACCAGCATGTGAGAGGTGAATTTCACATGGCTCGTCAAGAAGATTTGCGCCTTATTCAAGGCAAGGGTCACTTCACCGCCGACACCCATTACGACGATCAGCTTCACATGTATGTGATTCGCTCCATGCATGCCCATGCCTTGATCAAAAAGCTCAATTTGGAAGCTGTAAAGTCAGCGCCCGGCGTCGTTTGCGTGCTCACAGCCGATGATTTGGCTGCCCACGGCGGTCATGAGCTTCCTCACCCTGTGAGCCTGACCTCTCCCGCAGGAGTGGCTCAACACGTGAACAAAATGCCCTTGTTGGCCAAAGACCGCGTGCGTTTTGTGGGCCAGCCCATCGCTTTTGTGGTTGCCAAAACTGCATTTGAAGCACAAAACGCAAGCGAGCTTGCAGACATCGAGTTTGAAGAGCTCCAAGCGGTTGCCACCGTGCAAGAAGCCATCCAGCCTGGAGCGCCCTTGCTCTTTGAAAACGCTCCAGGCAATGTTTCTGTGGACTTCGAGTCTGGAGACCGAGCCAAAGTGGAGGCTGCTTTTGCAAGTGCCACTTTTGTGAGCAAAGTGCAAATCAACAGCCAGCGCTTGATTGGTTTTCCCATGGAGCCGCGCTCTGTGGTGGCGGTCTATGACGCAAAAACCGGTCGCACGCGTGTGCACACCCCCTCTCAAGGGCTCAACAACATGCTGGGCTTTTTGACCCATGCCTCTGGCTACAAGGTGGAAGACCTTGAGATTGTGACCCAAGATGTGGGTGGATCTTTTGGACTCAGAACGGCTGCTTATTCAGAACACGTGGGTGTGATGGTGGCCAGCAAACTCACTGGCAAGCCCGTCAAGTGGGTGGGCACGCGCTCAGAGACCATTTTGAGCGATTGGCATGGGCGGGGCTTGAGCCTTCAAGGCAGCATTGCCCTGGATGCAGAAGGCCGCATTTTGGCCATTCGCTTTGAGGATTGGGTTGACTCTGGTGCCTTCAACGCTTACATGAGTTCCTTCATCGGGTCGAGAAACCTCTCGATCACCATGGGAGGGGTTTACCAAGTGCCGGCACTTTACATGCACAGCACTTTTGTCTTCACCAACACAGTGCCCATCTCAGCTTACCGAGGTGCAGGCCGTCCTGACATTGCTTATGGCATTGAGCGTTTGATTGACTTTGCTTGCCATGAGCATGGCTTTGATCCTGTGCAGTTGCGCAAAAAGAATTTCATTCCCACCAGCAGTTTCCCGTATACAACCGCCAACGGCTACGTCTACGACTACTGTGACTTTGCGCAAGTCTTGGACCGGGCGCTGGAGCTCTCCGATTACAAAGGTTTCCAGGGCAGAAGGGCCGCCTCAAAAGAGAAAGGGCTCTTGCGTGGCATTGGCATCTCCACCTACGTTGAGGCCAGTGGAGCTGGAACGGCACAAAAAGACCAAGTGCTGGGTGAAATCAATGCACAGGGTCAGTTGGTCATCTCTGGCGTGACCGGTCCCTCAGGCCAAGGGCATGAGACCTCATTTGCCAAAATCGTTGAAAATGAACTGGGTCTTTCATCTGAGCACGTGAAGTACCAAGCGGGACTTGCTGGCGTGCCCCTCATTGGAAACGGCACGGGTGGGTCAAGAAGTTTGTATGGTGCAGGCTCTGCGATCAAGAACCTGTGTGCCGTGCTCAAGGCCAAGATAGGCGACTTCTTGAGCGCTCACTGGGGTGTGCCGCTTGAGAGCGTTCAATTCACTGAGGACGCCACGTGGATCAGCACCCAAAGCTTGAGCGCCAATGCCTTGGGCGCTTGGGCGCATCCTCGCTTGAGCACCCACCAAGTTTTGCTGGCATTGACTCAGGAGGAGCGAGCCACCTTGCGCGGCATGGGAGAGGCCCAATCGGGTTCAACCTTCCCCAACGGATGTCACGTTGCAGAGCTTGAGATTGATCCCGTCACAGGCGTCACAGAAATCGTGGGCTACGTGAGTGTGGACGAATTGGGTGTGGTGATTTCTCCCGAATTGGTCAAAGGCCAAGTGCACGGTGGTGTGGTCCAAGGCTTGGGCCAAGCTTTTTACGAGCAGGCCGTCTACGACCACCAAGCTCAGTTGCTCACAGGCTCTTTGATGGACTACGCTTTGCCCAGAGCCGATGCCTTGAAGCACTTGACGCATGGCACGGTCGAATTGCAAACACAGCTCAATTTGCTCGGTGCCAAAGGGGTAGGGGAGTCGGGCTGCACGGGCTCACTGCCAGCGGTGGCCAATGCAATGATGGACGCGTTGCGACCCTTTGGAGTGACCTCAATGGACATGCCCTTCACGCCTCCCAAGGTTTGGGCCGCTATCCAAAATGGGGCAAAGGCGCAAACCGTTCTTTGGTGAGGACCAGTTTGGCCTTGCCAATGTCGCTGCTCTTTTTTAGAATGGGATTTAGGCTTCATTGGTGGGGGCCCAAAACGTCTCGGAGTTGAGCTGTGTTTCAATACCAAACCCGTCGCTATTTTGAATTGATCTTGGGGCTTTATTTCTTGTTCCTGGGAGCAGTCACGCCCTTTGTGATGCTTCCCAAGTCTGGCCACCCATTGGCCTTGCACTATTTGTTTGAATTGCTCTTCATCGGTGTTGCCACCTTCTTTTTGGTGCGCTCAACCCAATCGGTCACCGTGGTTGTGGTGGCGATGCCCCAACAATCGGCGTAAAACCAACCCCCAGACCCCGTGTTTATTGGTGTTTACCAGTGTAGGCGGGCAAATCGGTCCAGTCTGGTGGATAATTAACCCTTTGTTTTCAATCACATGACTGCTCTTGCTCAAGCAAGCAGTGAACATTAGGAGAGCCCCATGGCTGGATTAGTTCCCAACATCGACCCCGATGGCTTGTTAGAGTTTTCTGTGGTCTACACCGATCGCGCTTTGAACCACATGTCCAAGCGGTTTCAAGGTGTGATGACCAACATCTCCCATATCCTCAAAGAGGTCTACCACGCCCATTCAGCCGTGCTGGTGCCAGGCAGTGGCACCTTTGGCATGGAGGCGGTAGCCCGACAATTTGCCACTGGCAAGAAAACCTTGGTGATTCGAAATGGGTGGTTCAGCTATCGCTGGACTCAAATTTTTGAAATGGGTCACATCCCCTCACAGTCAACCGTGCTCAAAGCTCGTCGCGTGAGTCAAGAACCAGAGGCACAGTGGATCCCTTGCCCGGTCTCTGAGGTGGTGCAAACCATTTTGGAACAAAAGCCAGAGGTGGTCTTTGCGCCTCATGTGGAAACCTCAGCGGGCATGATCTTGCCCGATGACTATTTGAGAGAGGTCTCTGAGGCCGTGCACCAAGTGGGCGGCTTGATGGTGCTGGACTGCGTGGCCTCTGGTGCCATGTGGGTCAACATGAAGGACACTGGAGTGGATGTGTTGATCACTGCGCCTCAAAAAGGCTGGAGCGGCTCACCTTGCTGTGCCATGGTGATGCTCTCTGAGAGAGCACGCCAAGCCATTGAGTCCACCACGAGTTCTAGCTTCGCATGCGATTTGAAAAAATGGCTTCAAATCATGGAGACCTATGAAAAGGGTGCCCACGCGTACCACACCACACTGCCCACCGATGCCCTCACTCGTTTGTGTGAAGTCATGAACGAGACCCGTGCCTATGGCTTTGATCGTGTCAAAGCCGAGCAAGAGGAGTTGGGTCGCGCGGTGAGAGCACTCTTTGAGTCTCGCGGCATCAAGAGTGTTGCTGCTGAAGGCTTCAAAGCGCCTGGCGTGGTGGTGAGTTACACCCGGGATGCTGACATTCACTCGAGCAAGAAGTTCCTCGCTTTGGGTCTTCAAACCGCCTCAGGTGTTCCTTTGCAATGCGATGAGCCCAGTGATTTCATGACCTTTAGGGTGGGACTCTTTGGGCTGGAGAAGTTGCACAACGTTCAGCGCAGTGTCGATCACTTGAGCCACGCGCTCGACCAATTGGGCATACAAGAAAAAGCCGAAGCCCTGGCCTGAGCCGAGTTGATTGCTACTCCCAACCCATGAGTCACAAAGAGCTTTTTTCAAAGCTCTTTGTGCTTTTTGGAGTTGAAAAATGACACACGAAAATCAAATCCAACAACACAGGAGACAAAGCCCATGAACAACCCCAAAATCAGACGCGTCGTCACCGGTCACGACGAGAGCGGCAAAGCGGTCGTCAAAATCGATGAGATCTGCACCCATTTCAGAGAGGGTCGACCCAACGGATTTTCTTGCAACATCTGGACCACCGACACAGCACCTGCTGACAATTCTTCTGATGTCGATGGCGGCAAACGCGAGGGTCGCTTCACCATGATTGAGAATGGTTCGGTTTTTCGAATTTTGGATTTCAAGCCCGGTGTTGCTCATCGCATGCACAGAACCGATTCGATCGACTACATCGTTGTGATGTCAGGTGAGATCGACATGGAGCTCGATCAGGGCCACTCTGTGCATCTCAAAGCGGGAGACGTGATGGTGCAAAGAGGCACCATTCACAACTGGGTCAACAATGGAAGTGAGACCTGTGTGATGGCGGTCATTTTGATCCACGCCAATCCTGTGCAAGTGGGCGGTCAAGTTTTGCACGCTCAGGGTTGAAGCCAAGCGCGCTTCGATCTGATGCATTGGGGCTCTTGGTGCTTTAGAGCCCTTCTCGCCAAATGATTCCTGAAGCAATCAGTCCAGGTCTTGAGAGTCGCTCTCGCGCACATAATGGATTTGATTGTTGTGGATGTGATCGATGCCTTGGAATTCATTTCTGCTTATGAAATGAATTTCAAAGGTCACAAAGGGCAGGTTCATTCTTGAGGGAGCTCGCCCATCCACAAAGTTGTATTTTCTCTTGAGGTTCACACCATCAAAGAGCCAAGTACCCGAGTGGCGATGGGACTGTGTCTCGCCATTGCTCAAAGAGAGGAGGGTGGTTTCGCTGAACTCTCCTGCTCGGCTGAGCACCAAGCTTTTTTGGATCACACTGGGTTCTTGCTCATCGACACGTACCCAATGCCCTGGCAAGTGTTCGATCACTTGAGCCGCGTTCCAGCGCATGGGCTGTGATGGAGGCTCACCCTCCGAGTTGCTGGAAGACTCATCACATGAGGCCAAAAAAGAAACCGCGCCCAACAAACAAAAAACAATACACCCAAGTCTTTGAAGCTTCATGCTTTGATTATGGACTGGTGAAGGTGCGCGCCTTGAGCTGATCTTTTTTTTGTTGAAGAGATGAATGCTCAAAATTTGTGAAATTCACGTATTTTCCAGTTGCAGTTTTTTTAACTTCTCTTAGAATGGTTAATCAGTAAATCACTGTTTTACAGATAAAACAAAAATGGAGATTGTATGAGTTCAGATGAGCACCAAGCTGCAAACTCTGTTTGGCACGATGTCTGTGCCGAATCCGAGTTGGATCCAGAGTTTCCAGTGAGTGTTGAGGTCGAGGGCGAGAAAGTGGGCGTCTTCAAGGTTGGGGACCAAGCCTATGCGCTGGAGGACATTTGTCCTCACGCCTATTCAATGGGCAAAATATACTCATGGATGGGGGCTCCTATTTAGGGGTTTGAGTGCAAGTCGCACTCTGGCACTTCCCATCAACATGAAAGGGATTTCATCATGACGTATTTTCCTGAGGGCTTCAAGTCGCAGCGCATGCTCACCCAAGGGGCATTTGCTGATGAGCCCATCGAGATCGATTGCTGCATAGGGGGCACGGGTCCAGCCCTCTTGCTCTTGCATGGTTTTCCTCAGACCAAGGCCATTTGGCACAAAGTTGCAGGGCCATTGTCTGAGCATTTCACACTGGTGATGCCTGATTTGAGGGGCTATGGCGCTTCCTCAAAGCCCCAGGGTTCTAAGGATCACGCCACCTTTTCAAAGCGAGCCATGGCTCAAGACCAGGTTGATTTGATGTAGTGGCAGACAGGATAACCGCGCTTGAGATCCTCGAGAACAAAATGACCGATCTTCAGGAAGCGGCGGTTGCCGGCACGCTTAAAGAAACGGGTTCCGCCAGCGATATTACGCTGAAC
>CAIPII010000110.1 GCA_903865035.1 uncultured Burkholderiales bacterium
TAGAACGCCTCAGCATGTAGCTGTAGAAGCTTGAATTTATTGAGGAAATTTGAGATTTTTTTCACACACAAAAAAGCGTAGTTACGCAGTGTGAAGGTGGCACTCTACCGCTGAGTTAACGACCCAGATTTACAAGCCCTCTATTATGACATAGTAGCGTTTGTATATTTTTTGCGAATGAAATGAATCATTTTCACAAAAAATTTCATTTATCATTTCTATAAATTAACAACAGAAAAGACAAAGAAAAATCTAATAAAAGTAGTATAGTCGCACTATACTACTTTTTTCCTAATAGAACGCCTCAGCATGTAGCTGTAGAAGCTTGAATTTATTGAGGAAATTTGAGATTTTTTTCACACACAAAAAAGCGTAGTTACGCAGTGTGAAGGTGGCACTCTACCGCTGAGTTAATCGCCCTGCACAAATATTATAACTCAAGCCTCTATGCTTGTGAGGCAGGCCTCCAGATGCTTTTACCCTGACTAGACTTCATCAATTGAGTCAAAACATCCTCATGTTTTAAAAGTTCTTCGGTGGTTGCCATGATCACGGGCAAATCAAACTGTGTCAGATCCATCGTTTTGATTTGATGTCCAGAATCGTCGCGAGCATCCTCTTCAATCAACAATGCATCCTGGCCTCTGGTCATATTGACATAGACTTCTGCGAGCAACTCTGCATCCAACAAGGCGCCATGTAAAGTTCTAGATGAATTGTCCACCTCCAAGCGGTCACACAAGGCATCCAAAGAGTTGCGCTTTCCGGGGTACATTTCCTTGGCCATGGACAATGTGTCAACCACAGACAAAACGTGCTTTTTAAGGGGCGGCCTATTTACTCTTTCAAGTTCTTTGTTCAAAAAGCCAACGTCAAAGGGCGCATTGTGAATGATCAATTCACTATCCATGACAAAGTTCAAAAACTCATCCACCACTTCTTCAAAGCGCGGTTTATCTTTTAAAAATTCATTGCTGATACCGTGAACTTTTAACGCCTCCTCATGGCTATCGCGATCAGGGTTTAGATAGAGATGGAGATGCTGGCCAGTGAGCTTTCTATTGAACAACTCAACACAACCAATTTCGATGACACGGTCTCCATTGTCAGCCGACAGTCCAGTGGTCTCAGTGTCTAGTACAACTTGGCGCATTGGGAAATCAAAAATCTAAATCAAAAAAGAGTTATCCTCTAAGAATCAATGATTCTCTTTGGCGTGGTTGATGGTGTATTTTGGGATCTCAATGACCAACGGGACACTGCCGACTTTGACTTGGCAACTCAACCGAGAGGTTGGAGTCAGACCCCATGCTTGGTCAAGCAAATCCTCCTCTAGCTCATCGAGCTCACCAAGTGAGTCATACCCTTGTTTCACCACCACATGGCAAGTTGTGCATGCACAACTCATCTCGCATGCGTGTTCAATATTAACACGGTGATCAAGCATGGCTTCACACAAAGAGTCGCCAGGTAGCGCTTGAAACTCAATGCCCTCAGGGCAATATTCAGCGTGGGGCAAAATTTTAATCAACGTCATTAGATGTTCTCGATGTTTTGACCAGATAGAGCCATCTGTATGCTTTGATTCATTCTCTCAGCAGCAAAGTGCTCAGTTCCGTTTGACAAATCAGAAACCGCAGCCTCAATCGATGCGGCGTTGTCTGATTTAATTTGTTCACGCAACACATCCATGAGTTTACCAATTTGAGTCAACTCCTCTGAGCTCAAGAGATGTCCGTCGACTTTGAGTGCACTCTCGGTGGAGATGATCAATCGCTGTGCATCCACACGAGCCTGAACCAATGCTCGGGCTTTCATGTCTTGCTGAGCCGTTTCAAAACCCTCTTTGAGCATTTGAGTGATTTGCTCATCACTCAAACCGTAGCTGGGTTTGACCTCAATGCTGGCTTGAACACCTGAACCCGTCTCAATTGCACTGACACTCAATAAACCATCGGCATCAACGGTAAAAGTCACTCGGATGCGAGCAGCGCCTGCTGCCATAGGCGGGATGCCTCGCAACTCAAAGCGAGCCAGGCTCCTGCAGTCCTGCACCAAATCTCTTTCGCCTTGAACCACATGAAGTGCCAAAGCGGTTTGGCCATCTTGATAGGTTGTGAAATCCTGAGCCATTGCCACTGGAATGGTCTGATTTCTGGGCACTATGCGCTCGACCAATCCACCCATGGTCTCTAGACCCAAAGACAATGGAATGACATCCAACAAAAGCAATTCACCATCAGGATTGTTTCCAGCGAGTTGATTGGCCTGAATGGCTGCACCAAGCGCGACAACCTCATCTGGATTCAAATCGATCAATGGTTCTTGAGAAAACCTCTGTCTCACTGCTTCTAGGATTTGAGGCATGCGAGTGGATCCGCCCACCATCACCACACCTTTGATGTCAGCAACGCCCATTCCTGCATCTTTGAGGGCTTGATCAACACTGTTAAGAGTTCTTGCCGTCAAGGCGCTTGAACACTGTTCAAAATCAGTCTTTGTCAATTGCAGTTTGATTTGACCAACAGATAGCTTTAGCTCAAAATCCACTTTCTCAGCAGCACTCAAAGCCTCCTTGGCTTTTCTTGCGGCTTGACGCATTTTTGACTTGTCCTGCGCGTGGACCAATTCAAGATGAGACCTCTGCAGTATGAGTTGCTCCAATGCTTGATCGTAGTCATCCCCACCCAAAGCAGAGTCACCACCTGTTGCGAGAACCTCAAAAACGCCTTTGGTCAATCGAAGGATGGACACATCAAATGTGCCTCCACCCAAGTCGTAAATCGCATATACCCCCTCACTTGAACGATCAAGTCCGTAGGCAATGGCAGCGGCTGTAGGTTCGTTGATGAGCCTGAGCACATGAATACCCGCCATCTGAGCCGCATCTTTGGTGGCTTGACGCTGTGCGTCATCAAAATAAGCGGGTACGGTGATCACAGCACCAAAGAGATCTTCATCTTCAAAAGTTTCCTCTGCACGCTGCCTCAAGGTGGCCAAAATTTCAGCACTCACTTGAACAGGTGTTTTGGGGCCCTCCAAGGTCTGAATGCAAACCATTCCAGGGGTATCGAGCAATTCAAAGGGGAGTTTTTCAGCATTGGCGATGTCACCAAGGGCTCTACCCATGAGTCTTTTGACAGAGACGACCGTGTTTTTAGGGTCGGAATTTTGTGATTCCAATGCCTTGCGTCCAATTTCTCTTCGACCCTTGTCCAAATACCTCACCACAGAGGGCAAGATGACCTCTCCATCCAAGTCAGGCAAGCACTCAGAAAAACCGTTTCTAACGCAAGCCACCAATGAGTGTGTGGTGCCCAGATCAATGCCGATTGCGATTCGGCGCTGATGAGGATCAGGCGCTTGTCCTGGTTCTGAAATTTGTAATAAAGCCATTTTTAAAATTCAACCCATGCTGACAATGTTCAACCTCATGGGTATCTTCACTGCACAAAACGATAAAGTGACCTCTCGGAACTAACAGTCCTTGTGTCCTAAAAAAACACTTCTCAGGAACGCGTTTGGAGCAAAGATGCGCGAGACTTCACGCTCTCCAAAAAACGATCCATGAAAACCCATGCCCTCAAGCTCTCGCCCAAACGCTCTGAATCCAAATTTGATCCAGGGCTCAACATCTTTTCACACTGACTCATCTCAACCTCAATGGCTTGCAGTACTTGCTGAGACAACTCTTCAACTTGACTGAGCTCTTGAGCTTCATCTAGCGATTCATGCCAAGACATTTGTTTGAGCAAAAAATCCTCTGGCATTCGAGTTTGGGTTTGCAACTGAACATTCAGCCCCAACAATTCGCTCAGGTAAAGGGCACGACTCAATGGATTTTTCAACCTGCGGTAAGCTTCATTGATTCGAGTTGACCACTGCAGCGCGACGCGTTGCTCGGCAGCACTTTGGGTGGCAAACTTATCAGGATGCGACAAGCGCTGCATGGCTTTCCATCTCTCATCCAATGCCGCAGTGTCCAAATCAAATTTGCGCTCCAAGTGAAAAAGCGCAAAATCATCTTGATGCAAAGGATTGTTGGTGCGATTGGCACCTGCAGCTTGTTCCAAAACAGAGCTCTTCTCTAAACCCTGAAAGATTCACCGCACCCGCATCGATCACGCTCGTTGGGGTTGTTGAATCGAAAACCCTCGTTCAAACCTTCTTTGACAAAGTCCAATTGAGTTCCATCGATGTAGGCCAAACTTTTAGGGTCCACCAAAACTTTCACACCAAGCTCCTCAAAGACAACGTCCTCAGGGGTCAACTCATCCACATATTCAAGCTGATAAGCCAAACCAGAGCATCCAGTGGTTTTCACTCCAAGGCGAACACCCACACCTTTGCCTCTTTTTTTGAGATAACGGGTGACATGATTTGCGGCGGAAGGAGTCAGTGTAACGGCCATGATGAATACTGGTGTCGGTTGTGTTTTGGCTCAAAGGTCATCAGTTCAAGCACTGACAACGTGTTTTTTCTTGTAGTCTTCAACTGCAGCCTTGATGGCATCTTCAGCCAAAATGGAGCAGTGAATCTTAACGGGTGGCAAAGCCAATTCTTGAGCGATTTCGCTGTTCTTCAATGCAGCAGCTTGATCCAGCGTCTTGCCCTTGACCCACTCGGTCACAAGTGAGGAGGAGGCAATGGCAGATCCGCATCCGTACGTCTTGAATCTTGCATCTTCAATCACACCCGTTTGTGGATTGACTTTGATTTGCAACTTCATCACGTCTCCACATGCAGGAGCGCCAACCATGCCCGTTCCAACTGAATCATCTCCCTTGTCAAAGGAGCCCACGTTGCGGGGGTTTTCGTAATGATCAATCACTTTTTCGCTGTAAGCCATGTCTATACTCCAAAATCAATTTTCAATGTTCTGCCCACTGAATGGAACTGATGTCCACTCCGTCTTGGTACATCTCCCACAATGGGCTGAGTTCTCTTAATTTATTCACATTCAAGCGAATCGTCTCAATGGCAAAATCAATCTCTTGCTCTGTGGAGAAACGACCCAGTGTGATTCGCAAACTGCTGTGAGCCAACTCGTCGCTGCGGCCCAAAGCACGCAACACGTAGCTGGGCTCAAGCGAGGCAGAGGTACAAGCTGAGCCAGACGACACGGCCAAGCCTTTGATGCCCATGATCAATGACTCACCCTCTACAAAATTAAAACTGATGTTCAAATTGTGGGGTACACGGAGCTCCAAGTGCCCGTTGATGAACACTTGCTCCATGTCGGTGAGTCCAGCCAAAAGTCTTTTGTGCAGTGCCATAGCCTTCGCATTGTCTTGGGCCATCTCCAATTTTGCCAAACGGAATGCCTCTCCCATGCCAACGCACTGATGCGTAGGCAAAGTGCCGCTTCTCATGCCACGCTCATGACCACCGCCATGAATTTGCGCCTCAAGGCGAACACGCGGCTTGCGACGCACATAAAGTGCACCAATACCCTTGGGGCCGTAGGTTTTGTGTGAAGCCAAACTCATCAAATCAATGGGCAAAGTCGTCAGGTCGATCTCAACCTTTCCCGTTGCTTGAGCAGCATCAACGTGGAACAAAACGCCCTTTTCACGACAAATGTTACCCAAAGCGGTCATGTCTTGAATGACACCAATTTCATTGTTCACAAACATCACGCTGGCCAAGATGGTGTCGGGGCGAATCGCTGCGCGAAACACATCCAGGTCAAGCAAACCATCGGCTTGAACGTCAAGGTAAGTGACTTCAAAGCCTTGACGCTCGAGCTCTCGCATGGTGTCCAACACCGCTTTGTGCTCGGTCTTGACCGTGATCAGATGCTTGCCCTTGGACTGATAAAAGTGCGCAGCACCCTTCAATGCCAAATTGTTGGATTCGGTGGCTCCACTCGTCCAAACGATCTCCCGTGGATCGGCACCAATCAATGCAGCAACATCTTGACGCGCTTTCTCCACAGCCTCCTCAGCCTCCCAGCCCCAAGCGTGTGAGCGCGATGCAGCGTTTCCAAAGTGCTCGGTCAGCCAAGGGATCATGGCTTGCGCCACACGAGGATCAACCGGGTTGGTCGCGCCGTAATCCATGTAAATGGGGAAATGAGGTGTCATGAGAATCGAATCCGAATAATTAATGGTTTAAATTCAAAACAAACCCGCAATCAATGCTTGGGGGCAGAAGAATGGATGCGCTCAGTTTTTGGCGAACACGTTGCCCAGCGCAAACACCGAATTGGGTGCGTTCACTCGCATGGGTTTTAAAACTGGAGTGGCAGAGATGGCGCGCCTCATGTTGGGCTTGTCCTCAACATGAACACCCTTCTCCAATTGGTCTTGAACCAATTTCTGCAAAGTCACCGAGTCCAAAAACTCAACCATTTTTTGATTCAATGAGGACCACAACTCATGCGTCATGCAACGTCCGCCCTCACCCAAGCAATTTTCTTTGCCAGAACAATGTGTCGCATCAATGGGCTCGTCAACCGAAACAATGATGTCTGCAACCGTGATGTCTTGAGGTTTTCTGCCCAAGGTGTACCCACCTCCAGGTCCACGTGTGGACTCAACCAAGTCGTGGCGACGCAATTTCCCAAAAAGCTGCTCCAAATAGGACAGAGAAATTTGTTGGCGCTGGCTGATGGCAGCCAAAGTCACGGGGCCCGTGTTTTGACGCAAGGCCAAATCAATCATGGCAGTGACCGCAAAGCGGCCTTTGGTGGTGAGACGCATGCTAACAAGCTCCTTTTGGGATCCGGTTGATGAATGAACAAAGAGGTTCAAACCCTTTGTCGACTGATTAAGTCAAGTATAGCATAAACCCAATCAATTTGCTCGGGTAATCAGCCAATGGCCTCTTGTCACCAAGGACATCCAGGTCATTGGAGTCCCTGATAGATGAGGGTAAACCCTTAAAAACCAAGCCTCAATCTTTAAAAATCAAGAGGCTTTGCTCAATATGGGAACCACATTGTCGCGCTCTGGTCCGCCAAAGACCTGGGCTCTGAGGTTGGTGAGTTGATCGCGGATTTGAGCGGCTCGTTCAAAATCGAGGTTTTTGGCGTGTTCAATCATGAGTTTTTCAAGTCGCTTGATTTCTCTTGAGATGTCTTTCTCACTCATGTCTTCGACCTGGATGCGTTGCATCTCAAGACGCTCAAACTCCTTGCCCGCTTTTTCGCTGTAAACACCGTCTATCAAATCCCTCACGCGTTTGACCACCGATTTAGGGGTGATGCCGTGCTCCAAATTGTGTTTGATTTGTCGCTCGCGTCGTCTTTTTGTCTCACCTATGGCTTTGTCCATCGATTTGGTCATCACGTCGGCATACAAGATGGCACAGCCGTTTTGATTCCTGGCCGCACGTCCAATGGTTTGAATCAAACTGCGCTCAGAACGCAAGAAACCTTCTTTGTCCGCATCCAAAATAGCCACCAAAGAGACTTCAGGCAAATCAATGCCCTCTCTGAGCAAGTTGATTCCAACCAATACATCAAAGGCGCCCAAGCGCAAATCACGAAGGATCTCGACTCGCTCCACGGTGTCAATGTCGCTGTGTAAATAGCGAACCTTCACACCATTGTCAGACAAGTAGTCGGTCAATTGCTCCGCCATGCGTTTGGTCAGGGTCGTGATGAGCACTCGCTCGGATTTTTCAACTCGAATGCGAATTTCTTGCAGCACATCATCCACTTGATGAGTCGCTGGACGAACTTCCACCAAAGGATCAACAAGGCCAGTGGGCCTGACCAATTGCTCAACCACCTGACCTGCATGGGTGTTTTCATAATCTGCGGGAGTGGCCGAGACAAACACGACTTGGCGCATTCGCTTTTCAAACTCCTCAAGTTTCAAGGGTCGATTGTCCAATGCACTGGGAAGTCTGAATCCATATTCAACCAAGGTGGTCTTGCGAGCACGGTCCCCGTTGTACATGCCGCCAAACTGCCCCATCAAAACGTGGCTCTCGTCCAAGAACATCAATGCGTCCTTGGGTAAATAGTCAGTGAGTGTGCTTGGAGGATCACCAGGCTGGGCACCAGAGAGATGGCGCGTGTAATTCTCAATGCCCTTGCAGTGCCCAACTTCGGTGAGCATCTCCAAATCAAAACGCGTTCTTTGCTCCAAACGCTGAGCCTCAACCAATTTGCCTTCCCCCAGGAGAAATTTAACGCGCTCTCTGAGTTCAACTTTGATGCTCTCCACAGCGGCCACCACACGGTCCCTGGGTGTCACATAATGACTGGAGGGGTAAATCGTGAAGCGAGGTATTTTTTGCTTGACACGCCCAGTTAAAGGATCAAAGAGTTGCAGACTATCAAGCTCGTCATCGAACAACTCCAAGCGAATCGCAAGCTCGCTGTGCTCCGCTGGAAACACATCAATGGTGTCTCCCCTGACGCGAAAACACCCGCGTGAGAAGTCCTGATCGTTTCTTGCGTACTGCATGCGCACGAGCTGCGCAATCAAATCGCGCTGAGAGACTTTATCTCCCACCCTTGTGGTCATGACCATTTGGTGATAACTCTCTGGCTCACCAATGCCGTAAATGGCTGAGACAGTGGCCACCACAATGACATCGCGTCTCTCCAAAATGCTTTTCGTGCAAGACAAACGCATCTGCTCAATGTGCTCATTGATCGCGCTGTCTTTTTCAATGAACAAGTCTCGCTGTGGAACGTAAGCCTCTGGTTGGTAATAGTCGTAATAACTCACGAAATATTCCACCGCATTTTTAGGAAAGAATTCTCTGAATTCGCTGTACAACTGTGCGGCCAAGGTTTTATTGGGGGCAAAAATAATCGCGGGCCTACCCATTTGGGCAATCACGTTGGCCATGGTGAAGGTCTTGCCCGAGCCCGTCACCCCCAAGAGCGTTTGAAAAGCCTCTCCATCGCGCAAACCTTCAACCAGTTTCTCAATCGCTTGAGGCTGATCGCCTGCTGGCGCATAGGGCTGATACAACTCAAAAGGAGAGTTGGGGAAACTGACAAAGGTTCCCTCTTTTTGGTGCTCTTCTAGCTCAACGACACGGGTCATGTTTGATCTCGATTTTTATTACTGTGCAGCTCATCCATTGAAGACGTCCAGATCCTTGAGGGGATTCGGATAAAATCCAATGGCAACCCTATAGCCTAACGCAAAAAGGGCATTCTCATTCAATCGGTTTTCAATAGCCCCCAACCAAGGAATCAAAGATGTCACTCTTTACCGCCGTCGAAATGGCGCCCAGAGATCCCATATTAGGACTTAATGAGCAATTCGCTCAAGACAAACACCCCAAAAAGGTTAATTTGGGAGTTGGCGTTTATTTTGATGAAAACGGTAAATTGCCACTCCTCGATTGCGTTCAACAAGCTGAAAAACAGCTCATGTCCACCCCCACAGCCAGGGGCTATCTGCCCATCGATGGCATTGCAGCCTACGACCAGGCCGTCAAAGGATTGGTGTTTGGGATGGATTCGGAACCGCTCAAGAGCGAGCGTGTCGCCACCGTTCAAGGCATTGGTGGCACTGGTGGACTCAAAATTGGTGCGGACTTTTTAAAGAAGCTGTTGCCCAACGCAAGCGTAATGATCAGTGACCCAAGCTGGGAGAACCACAAAGCCTTGTTTACCCAAGCTGGCTTTGAGGTCAACACCTACACCTATTACAACGCCGAGCGAAAAGGTGTGGATTTTGCTGGGATGCTTGAAAGCCTCAAAGCGGCCAAGCCCGGCACCATCGTGATTCTTCATGCTTGCTGCCACAACCCCACTGGATATGACATCACGCCCAGCCAATGGGATCAAGTCATTGAAGTGATCAAAGCTCACGCCCTCACACCCTTTCTTGACATGGCCTACCAAGGTTTTGGACAAGGCATTGAGGAAGACGGCGCTGTGGTGGGTAAATTTGTCAAAGCTGGCTTGATGTTCTTGGTATCCACTTCTTTCTCCAAGAGCTTTAGCCTGTATGGAGAGCGTGTGGGCGCTTTATCAGTCTTATGCGAAAACAAGGAAGAGGCCCAGCGTGTACTTTCACAATTGAAGATCATGATTCGTACCAACTACTCAAACCCCCCAATTCATGGCGGTGCAGTGGTGGCTGCCGTTTTAGGCAACCCCACACTCAGAGCACTTTGGGAAGAGGAGTTGGGTCACATGAGAGTGCGCATCAAACAAATGCGTCAACTCTTGGTGGATGGACTTCAAAAAGCTGGCGTCAAAGCTGACATGAGCTTCATCACCACTCAAGTGGGCATGTTCAGCTACTCAGGTCTCAACAAGGACCAAATGGTTCGTTTGCGCCAAGAATTTGGGGTTTACGGCACCGACACAGGCCGCATGTGTGTGGCCGCACTGAACGCTCACAACATCGACCACGTTTGCGAAAGCATTGCCAAGGTTCTTTGATTCCCTCCTTGACCCAAAGTAGGCCTACACGCTCATCGGTTAAACGCCAAGAGCGTGTTGGCCCTCAATGAGGTGAGCATTGATGAAATCACCTTCAATGCCAAAGCATGGACCTCATGGACACTGAGGCCCATTGAAATCGATCGTTGAAGTAGCTCATTTTGTCCTCTGAGGTGCTAGCGCCCATGGCATACAAAAGCGGTATGTAATGATCAATGCTGGGGTGTGAAATCCTGATCAAGTCCAGCACCTCGCCAGAGACACCCTCCATGCACAAGGCTTTCAAGTCTCTGGCCTCAACTTGCTCAGACACCCAGGTGTCAAAGGCTTTGGCCCAAGGATGCGCCTCTTCATCTCCTGCGTGCCGTGCAGAGGCACCCAAGTTGTGGACTATGTTGCCGCTGGCAACGATCAACACACCTTGCTCGCGCAAGACTCCCAACTGCTGGCCCAAGCTCAAGTGCTGCGTCAAATTGGCACGAACATCTAAACTCAATTGAATCACTGGGACCAAGGCTTTGGGGAACATGGGCTTCAAAACTGTCCAATTACCATGATCAAAGCCCCATTCAGATGCATCTAGGTCAAGAGGCTCACCGCTTTGCGCGCTCTTGAGCAAAGCGGACAATTTGGCAGCCCACTCGGGACTGCCTGGTGCGCTGTATTGCTGGGAAAACATCTCCTTTGAATACCCACCAAAGTCGTGGATTGTCTTGGGGTTTTGCATGGCGGTCAAAGTCGATCCATGGGTACACCAATGGGCTGAAATGCACAAAATCAGCGCTGGGGTCTTGAACGCCTTGCCCTCGCCCCAATACTCCCCCAAGCACTCCAAGGTGTGGCGAAAGATGTTTTCACCAATGATGTTGGATGGACTCCCATGACCCACGAACAAAACAGGCTGTTTGTCTCTGTTTTGGGGAAGATTGGGGGGAAAGTTCTCGGCAAAAATTGCGTTCATGGTGTGCTTTGCTGCAAATCGGATCAGTTCAATGGGCTTGATCAACGCAATTAAGAAGGATTTGTGTCAATTTAATCCTGAGATTGACCTTAATTGGGTGCTGGACTCCAATTTTAAGGGTTCCAAACTGCTATATTTCTAGCTGTTTTTGGGTCATCAAGGAATTTCGGACATGCTTTATCAAATTTATGAATCACAACGCTCCATCATGGAGCCTTTCGCCGAATTTGCTCAAGCCGCAGCCAAGTTGTTCAACAACCCCATCTCGCCATTGTCTCAAACCGCTTTGGCTCACAGAATATCCGCCACTTATGATTTGATTTACCGCCTTGGTAAAGACTACGAAAAGCCCCAGTTTGGTATCAATTGCGTTGAAATTGAAGGCGTGGAAGTGGCCATTCACGAAAGGGTGGAGATCAACAAACCTTTTTGTGAACTGCTGCGTTTCAAGCGATACACGAGCGACATCAAAACCTTGGGCACGCTCAAGCAGCAACCCGTGGTTCTATTGGTGGCACCCTTGTCAGGCCACTACTCAACGCTTTTGAGAGACACCGTCAACAGCCTCTTGGTAGACCACAAGGTCTACATCACCGATTGGAAAAATGCCAGAAACGTTCCTTTGAGCGAAGGCGAATTCCATTTGGACGATTACGTCAATTACATTGAAGAGTTTTTAAGCCACATCCAAAGCATTTACGGTAACTGCCACGTCATCAGCGTGTGCCAACCCACCGTACCTGTTTTGGCAGCCGTCTCCTTGATGGCTTCCAGAGGCTTGAAGACCCCCATCACCATGACCATGATGGGAGGCCCCATCGATGCCTCCAAGTCACCAACCGCAGTCAACAACTTGGCGCTCAACAAGAGTCACAGTTGGTTTGAAAACAATGTCATCTTCAGAGTGCCCATGAACTTCCCTGGTGCGGGCAGACGGGTCTACCCAGGCTTTTTGCAGCACACCGGGTTTGTGGCCATGAACCCTGAGCGTCACTTGAAGAGCCACTACGATTTCTTCAAAGACCTCATCAAGGGCGACAACTCGAGTGCGGACAATCACAGAAAGTTCTACGATGAGTACAACGCTGTGCTTGACATGGATGCTGATTACTACTTAGAAACCATCAACGTGGTTTTCCAAGAAATGAAACTTGTCAAAGGCACTTGGGATGTCATATCAAGCTCAGGCGCCAAAGAGCGTGTGCGCCCACAAGACATCAAAACCACCGCTTTGTTCACCGTTGAAGGTGAACTCGATGACATCTCCGGTTCCGGTCAAACCAAAGCAGCACAAGGATTGTGCACGGGCATTGCTGCCAAAAACATGCAGCACTTAGAGGCCAAGGGAGCAGGACACTACGGCATTTTCAGTGGCAGAAGATGGAGAGAGGTGGTCTACCCCGCGGTCAGAGACTTCATCCAAAGTCACGAGCAAGATCAGCGCAAATTGGTTTCTGTCAAAACCACTCGAAAACCCAGCGCTGCAGTCGCCTCCAAGGTTGTGTCCAAAGTGGCCAAAACGCCCACAAAAGCAGTTGCCAAAAAATCCAGCACCCAAAAGACATTGACGTCCAGTGCTTCAAGGACACCTGCCAAAAAAGTCGCGACCAAAGTCGCCAAAGCGCAAAAGAGCTGAACTCAAAAAAAGCGCTGAGATGCTCAAGCGCAACACCCAAGCTGCACCAGACCAGTCATGAACGAAGAAGTTAAGGCTCAACAGCTGCTCGCCTTGCTTCCTCAGACACAGTGCAAGCGCTGTGGATTTGAGGACTGCCAAGCCTATGCAAAAGCCATTGTCTTGGAGGGCACCCCCATCAACCAATGCCCGCCCGGTGGCCAAGAAGGGGTGGAGAGAATCGCTCATTTTTTAGGTGTCAGCTCCACCGCTCTCAATCCCGAGTTTGGATTGGAGTCACCTAGGCGAGTGGCATTCATCGATGAAAACTGGTGCATTGGCTGCACGTTGTGCCTTGAGGCTTGTCCAACCGATGCCATATTTGGCACTCACAAGAGCATGCACACGATCATCGAGGCCGAATGCACGGGCTGTGAGTTGTGTGTGCCCGTGTGTCCGGTGGACTGCATTGAGCTTGAGTGGGCCACCTTTGAGCATGAAACAGGCTGGAAAGCCTGGAGTTCAGAGCAAGCTCAAAGGGCCCAGTCCCGCTATGCTTTGCACACCCTTCGCCTCCAAAACCCAGCCTCCTCAGCGCCCAAAAATCACGTTGAAGCCAAGCGCCAAAACACCACCATTGGTGCAGAACAAGGCGAAAAGGATCAAAGCCGAGAGTCACTTGCCCAAGACCTTCTCAAGGCGGCCTTGCTCAAAGCGCGAGAATAAATCGCAAGTGATCGCTCACATCACAGTTGAGTGCCCCATCATTTGGAGATTGATTTCGACTCACCAATCGATGTCTTTGGACAAGTCTGTGTTCATCGCGGCAATGAGCGCTTGAGGGGCCTGCACCAACTCAATGAGCACGCCCTCTCCTCCTTTTGGAAACTGGTCGTTTCCCTTGGGATGGATGAAACATATTTCGTGGCCTGAAGCACCAAGTCGAATGCCACCAGGTGCAAACCGAACACCTTGCGCACTCAACCACTCCACCGCTTTGTGCAAGTCGTCAATCCACAATCCAATGTGGTTCAAAGCAGGCACGTGAACCTGAGGCTTGGCGTCTTCAACCAAGGGGCGCATCAAATCAACCTCAACTCGACCCAAGCCAGAGCCCAAGTGACAAATTTCCTCAACCACGTTCTCGCTCGAACTTTGGAAATTCCCCACGTGATTGAGTCCCAACAAATTCACCCACAAGTGGTGAAGTCCATCCAAGTGCAAACCGCCCAAAGCGATTTGTTGCAGTCCCAACACGCGAAAAGGACGAGTCGCTTGCGTCATACAAACTCCATGATGATTTGATCGACCGACAATGACTCGCCCACAGCAGGCGCAATGGACTTGATTTGAACCTCACTGTGAGCGAGCAAAACGTTCTCCATCTTCATGGCCTCAATGATCGCCAATCTCTCACCTGGCATGACCTTTTGACCTTCTTTGACCAAAATCTGCGTCAACAATCCGGGCATTGGAGACAACAAAAATTTGGATAAATCAGGTGGCTCTTTGACAGGCATCATGCGGTAGAGCTCAGCATGTCTATTGGACAACACCATGTGGTGCAGGGTGCAACCCCATTGGGTCAATGTATTGACCATTGGGTTGGAGGCGTCTCCACGATCGAATTGAGCCATGAATGGCACACCGTTGAGCACGCCCTTGACCAGCCCTTCATGCAGCGAGAGATCGATTTCGATTTCAAACACTTGCGATCCAACCCTGACGCGTTGAACCTTACCCAGGCCAATCCAATTGAGGAACTCCACTTGGTGAGAAGCCCTCGCTCCGTCAGCCGACTTGTGGTCCATGTCCACAACTTCAAATCGCACAGAGGCGTCGGCACTCTCCAAGTTGGGATGTCCATCGGTGGGCAGATTTCTTTGGACCAGTTGAGCTTGCACACAAGCAGCCAAAGCCATCATCAAGCTCGGGTTGGGGTGCGTGAGATGGTCTTGGGTGAATCCGTTGGGAAAATGCTCAGCGATAAAACCCGTGTTGAATTCTCCTGAGGCAAACTTTGGGTGCGAGAGCAAAGCCAATTGAAATCCAATGTTGCTTTGTACACCTCGGACCACAAAAGCGTTGAGTGCCTCTCTCATGCTTTGAATGGCACTTTCACGATCTGGAGCATGCACGATCAACTTGGCAATCATGGAGTCATAGTGCATGGAGATTTCTCCACCCTCTCTCACACCTGTGTCAACTCGAACACCGTGATGAGCGTCGACCCTAGAGGCTTCAAGCGTGGTTTGGGGGGGAGTGAAACGGCTCAAGCGGCCAATAGAGGGCAAGAATTGACGCAGTGGATCCTCAGCATTGATTCGACACTCCATGGCCCAGCCATTGATTTTGACGTCCTCTTGTTTGAGGGTGATCGCCTCACCTGCGGCCACTTTGATCATCCACTCCACCAAGTCCAAACCCGTGATGCACTCTGTCACAGGATGCTCGACTTGGAGTCGAGTGTTCATCTCTAAAAAATAAAAATTCTGATCTTTGTCTACAACAAATTCAACAGTGCCCGCACTCTGGTAATGGACCGCTTTGGCCAAGGCAACCGCTTGTTCACCCATGGCCTTTCGAGTGGCGCTCGAGATGAAAGGAGAGGGAGCCTCTTCAATCACCTTTTGATGCCTGCGCTGAATGGAGCATTCCCTCTCATTGAGATAGATCACATGACCGTGTGCATCCCCCAAAATCTGAATCTCGATGTGGCGAGGCTGCTCAATAAATTTCTCAATGAAAATTCGATCATCCCCAAAACTCGCACGTGCCTCGTTTTGACAAGCTTGAAAGCCTTCAATGGTTTGTTGATCGTTGTAGGCCACTCGAAGCCCTTTACCCCCTCCCCCAGCACTGGCCTTGATCATCACAGGAAAACCAATTCCTTTGGCGATCTTCAACGCCTCATTGGCATCGGCAATGACCTCGTTGTAGCCAGGAATGGTGCTCACTTGAGCTTGCTTGGCCAGGTGCTTGGATGCGATTTTGTCACCCATGGCACGAATTGAAGCCGCCTTGGGACCAATGAAGACCAGACCATGGTCTTCGACACTTTGAGCAAAGGCTTCGTTTTCACTCAAGAATCCATACCCTGGGTGGATGGCTTGAGCGCCCGAGAGTTTGGCGATTTCGATGATCTTGTCAGCTCTCAAGTAAGAGGACTTTGAAGGCGCAGGACCCAACAAATAGGCTTCATCTGCAAGTCTCACGTGGAGTGCATTTGCATCGGCCTCTGAGTAAACGGCTACACAGGAGATGCCCATTCGCTTGGCTGTTTTGATGACACGACAAGCAATTTCACCTCGGTTGGCAATGAGAATTTTATTGAACATGTTGACGCTTTCTTAAAAGCTCAAAAGTTAAGGCTGAAGCGAGCCTGAAAGAGATCCATCAAAGTGGGATGTTGCCATGCTTTCGCCATGGGTTCTCCAGCTTCTTGTCCTTTAGCATGACGAGGGAGCGACAGATTCTTCTTCGTGTTTCGCTGGGCTCGATCACATCGTCAATGTAACCTCTTGCCCCAGCCACAAAGGGGTTTGCAAAGCGAGCCTTGTATTGCGCCTCGCGATCGGCCAACTTTTGAGGATCATTTTTATCTTCTCTGAAAATGATCTCCACTGCACCCTTTGCACCCATCACCGCAATTTCCGCTTGGGGCCAAGCAAAGTTGACGTCACCACGCAAGTGCTTAGAAGCCATCACATCGTATGCACCACCATATGCTTTTCGCGTGATCAATGTGATTTTTGCAGAGGTGCACTCTGCGTATGCATAGAGCAATTTGGCGCCATGTTTGATGATTCCTGCGTACTCTTGGGCAGTGCCTGGCATGAAGCCGGGCACATCCACCAAAGTCACAATCGGGATGCTGTATGCATCGCAAAAGCGAACAAATCGAGCCGCTTTGATTGAACTCTTGATGTCCAAGCAGCCCGCCAACACCAGTGGTTGATTGGCCACAATGCCCACACTCATGCCACCCATGCGCGCAAAACCAACGATGATGTTTTTGGCGTATTCAGGCTGAATTTCAAAGAAGTCTTCGTCGTCTACCATTTTAAAAATCAGCTCATGCATGTCGTAGGGCTGATTGGGATTACTTGGCACCAAATCGTTCAAACTCTCGGTGGTTCGACTCACTGGATCAAGGCTTTTGACAAAGGGCACAGGAGAACGGTTGTTGGAGGGCAAATAATCCATCAATTTCCTGACCATGAGCAAGGTTTGCACATCGTCTTCAAACGCTCGATCGACCACACCGCTTTTGGTGGTGTGGGTCAAAGCTCCGCCCAAGTCTTGTGCACTCACGTCCTCGTGGGTCACGGTCTTGACCACTTCAGGACCTGTCACAAACATGTAAGAGCTGTCTTTGACCATGAAGATGAAGTCAGTCATGGCTGGTGAATAAACCGCTCCTCCAGCACATGGTCCCATGATGACACTGATTTGGGGCACCACACCGGAGGCGAGAACGTTGCGCTGAAAAACCTCAGCATAGCCACCCAAAGAGGCAACGCCCTCTTGGATGCGAGCCCCCCCTGAGTCGTTCAAACCGATGACAGGTGCTCCAACTTTCATGGCTTGGTCCATGATTTTGCAAATTTTCTCGGCATGCGCCTCGGACAAAGAACCACCAAAGACGGTGAAGTCTTGGCTGAACACAAACACCAATTTCCCGTTGATCGTGC
Organism: uncultured Burkholderiales bacterium; assembly: GCA_903865035.1. GTDB lineage: Bacteria > Pseudomonadota > Gammaproteobacteria > Burkholderiales > Burkholderiaceae_C > Limnohabitans. The sequence continues at coordinate 17,637 of CAIPII010000110.1, forward strand.
CGTATCCCGTGACCACACCATCTCCGGGAACCCTTTGGTCTTGCATGTCAAAGTCATTGCAGCGGTGCTCAACAAACATGTCCCACTCTTCAAAACTGCCTTGGTCCAAGAGCACCTCTAAGCGCTCTCTGGCGGTCAATTTCCCTTTGGCGTGTTGAGCCTCAATGCGTTTGACGCCACCACCCATATGGGCAGCCAATCTCTTTTGAGACAGTTGTTGATCAATATTTGGCATAAGTTAAAGCCTCAAAAAAGCAGACAAAATAAAAGAAGAATGTGGATTGAGGAATTGCAAAAACCTTGTGGTGCAAATTCATTCGTTCGGAAATTGAATGGAGATCTGCAGTCCATCCAAAATCTCACTGACCAAATCCAAACGCAACCTTGGGTTGGTTTGTCCCAGCAAGTGCTGTTTTTGACTCGCATTCAATGGCAACATTTCACACCAACGATTGGCCACCCAACCGCAATCATCAAGGCGATAAGGTTGACTAAAAGGCATGTCTTTGGCTCTTACACCGTGATTTTGAAATGACACAATGACACGACCCAACTTGTTGGCAGCTTCCTCCAACTCCACAGGCAAAGCAGTGAGCTCATCGGGTTCAATTTCTTGCACCTCGGCCATCCAAAGGCCGTTGGCTTTTTTTTGTGTTTCCTTGATTTGAAAGCGCTTGCCACCTTGGCATCGTATGAAATACAAGCTGGGCTCAATTTCTTCAAAGTCAAGCAAATGGGCCATGACACCAATCGGAGAAAACACCACGTCTTGCTCGGGCACACGGACCTCCGAGCCCTGCTCAAGACTCACCACCCCAAAAGGCGTGCCTTTCTCAAAGGCCTCTCGAGTCATCTCCAAGTACCTGAGCTCGAAGATCTTCAATGGCAACAACCCATCGGGAAACAATGTGGTGCCCAAAGGAAAGAGAGGAATCATCATTTGAATTTATAGACCAGCTTCTTGCAAAATTTGAGTTCGAACGCGCATCCTCGACTGGACACCTGAAGATATCTTAATCACTATGAGGACTCCTTTTTCATCAGTAGCGTGATTTTCATGAAATCTAAGGGTTCTCCTTGATCTGTTTCGTGAGCAATTGAAGCAGCGCTCGAGCTGCCAAAGAGGGGTGCGCTTGTCCCTCACGAAGCTTGCGTAAAGTTTCTGGCAACACTTCTTGAATGGCAGCGTTTGCACTGAAACTCTCTCGCAATCCACTCTCCACCCTTTCCCAAAACCAAGCCAATGACTGCTCACTTCGCTTGGCATGCCAGTTGTCACTTCGCTGCTGCTCATGTACCCAGGTGTTCAGTCCGAGCAGCAACTCCTCAATGCCTTGACCACTGAGAGCACTGATTTTGAAAACGCGTTGGCTCGGCTCAATCATCATGGCGCTCGACTCCCCAACGCCAAAGGGTCTAACCACTGACTCAAGCGCCGAGGCGTCTGCATCTTGTGCAAAAGATGCATCAAGGGGAGAGCTTCGAGTGTATTGGTGGCTTGAAGGACTGTGAGCGAGAATTCTGAGTGAGCTCACAATCATGGATTGAGCTTGCATGGCAGCATTTGCATCCAAATCGGCTTTGTTGATGACCACCAAATCGGCAAACTCCATCACACCTTTCTTGATCGCTTGCAAGTCATCCCCTGCGTTGGGCAATTGCATGAGCATAAAAACATCGGTCATGTTGGCCACTGCAACCTCGCTTTGCCCCACACCAACGGTCTCCACCAAAATGACCTCATAGCCAGCAAACTCGCAAAGCAACATGCTCTCTCGGGTTTTGGCGCACACCCCGCCCAAATTGCCTGCGCTGGGTGACGGTCGAATGAAGGCTTGGGGATGAACTGAGAGCTTTTCCATTCGGGTCTTGTCGCCCAAAATGGCCCCTCCAGACAACGAGGAAGAGGGGTCAACGGCAAGCACTGCGACTCGCGCACCTTGCTCAATCAGGCTCAGTCCGAAGCGTTCAATGAAAGTACTTTTACCCACCCCTGGAGTTCCACTGATGCCAATGCGCAAAGTTTTGGAACTGGTGAGGTGAGCCCTGGCCGTGATTTGCTCCAGCAAGTCTTGCGCTTGCAGCGCATGGTCCGCCCTTGTGGACTCCATGAGCGTGATCGCTTTAGAGAGTGCACGTCTAGAGACCACGGGATCTGCTGACTGCAATGCCTCGAGCATTTCTTGCGGACTCAAACCAAATTCGCCTTGATGTTTTCCAACACGTCCTTGGCACTTGCAACAATGGGAGTCCCAGGACCATAGATGCCTTTGACCCCTTGTGCAAACAATGCATCGTAGTCTTGGGGGGGTATGACGCCACCCACAAACACGATGATCTCTTGCCCGCCTTGCGCTTTGAGTTGTTCAATGATGGCGGGCACCAACGTATTGTGCCCCGCGGCCAAGGTGGAGACACCAACAGCGTGCACATCGTTTTCAATGGCCTGTCTGGCGCACTCCTCAGGCGTTTGAAACAAAGGACCAATGTCCACATCAAACCCAAGGTCTGCATAGGAACTTGCAACCACCTTTGCACCGCGGTCATGTCCGTCTTGCCCCAACTTGGCGATCAGCACTCGAGGACGGCGACCCTGAGCCTTGGCAAAGTCATTGATCTCAGCCTTGAGTTGCTCCCAGCCTTGCGCAGAGTCATAGGCTTGGGCGTAAACACCTGTCACCTTTTGGGTGTCTGCACGGTGGCGACCAAAGACTTCCTCCAAGGCATCGGAGACCTCTCCCACAGTGGCTCTGAGCCGCATGGCCTCCACACTCAAAGCCAACAAATTGGCCTCTTTTGATTTGGCGCCCTCGGTGAGTGCAGCCAAGGCCGCTTTGACACGCACCTCATCTCTGGTTTTTTTGATGTGAGCCAAGCGATCAATTTGCTCTTGGCGCACTCGCACGTTGTCCACATTCAAGAACTCCACCGGTGTTTCATTGGCCTCTTGTTCTTTGCTCAGGCGGTATTGATTGACACCCACAATCACGTCTTGGCCAGAGTCGATTCTGGCTTGCTTAGAGGCGGCAGCGGACTCAATTTTCAATTTCGCCCAACCCGACTGAACCGCTTGGGTCATACCCCCTAATGCTTTGACCTCTTCGATGATCTCCCAAGCCTTGTCCGCCATGTCTTGCGTCAAGCGCTCCATCATGAAACTGCCTGCCCAAGGGTCCACCACTTGAGTGATGTGGGTCTCCTCTTGCAAAATCAGTTGCGTGTTTCTGGCAATCCTGGAGCTGAAGGCCGTGGGCAAAGCGATGGCCTCGTCAAAGCTATTGGTGTGCAAAGATTGAGTTCCGCCAAAAACCGCTGCCATGGCTTCAATGGTGGTGCGAACCACATTGTTGTAGGGATCTTGTTGGGTCAAAGACCAACCGGAGGTTTGCGAATGGGTGCGAAGCATCAAGCTCTTGGGAGACTTGGCACCGAAATCTTTCATGATTCGACACCAAAGCATCCTTGCGGCCCTCATCTTTGCAATTTCCAAGTAAAAGTTCATGCCCACACCCCAAAAGAATGAAAGCCTGCCCGCAAACTCATCAACTGCCAGCCCTTTGTCCATGGCCAGTTTGACGTATTCCAATCCGTCAGCCAACGTGAACGCCAACTCCAGTGCCTGATTGGCGCCCGCCTCTTGAATGTGATAACCCGATATGGAAATGGAATTGAACTTGGGCATCTCTTTGGCGGTGTAAGCAATGATGTCACCAATGATGCGCATGGAGGGCTCAGGCGGGTAGATGTAGGTGTTGCGCACCATGAACTCTTTCAAAATGTCATTTTGAATGGTGCCGGTGAGCGCACTGCTGGAAACCCCTTGCTCGTTGGCTGCAACAATAAAACTGGCCAAGATAGGCAACACAGCCCCATTCATGGTCATTGACACAGACACACGCTCAAGTGAGATGCCATCAAAAAGGATTTTCATGTCCTCCACAGAATCGATGGCCACACCCGCCTTGCCCACATCACCCACCACCCTTGGATGGTCCGAGTCATATCCACGGTGTGTGGCCAAATCAAAAGCAACCGATACACCTTGAGCCCCACCTTCAAGGGCTTTTTTGTAAAAAGCATTGGATTCTTGTGCAGTAGAAAATCCTGCATATTGGCGAATTGTCCAAGGACGAACGGCGTACATCGTGGCTTGAGGGCCACGCAAATATGGCTCAAAACCGGGGAGTGAGTTGACCTGCTCCAGCCCCTCAATGTCTTGCGCTGTGTACAAGGGCTTGACCACAATACCCTCTGGCGTGACCCAATTCAACGCTTGCAAGTCCCCAGAGGGTGCTGACTTTTGTGCAGCTTGCACCCAAGCTTGCAGGGCTTTGGGATCAAGAGGTTCATTTTTGTGTGTCATATCACTTCCAAAATAATCGGCCTGACTCCTATTGTGAGCCAAAAAACAAGTTGAAATCAGCACCAAAAGTCAAACTTATTGCATTCATGTCCCAAAATCCTCACACTCA
>CAIPII010000111.1 GCA_903865035.1 uncultured Burkholderiales bacterium
CATGCTCTGAGGCGCTGAAACGCCCAAGAGCGCCAAACCACTTCTGAGCACCTGTGCCACCGCCGCAATCAAAGCCAAGCGGGCGCGCTTGAGTTGCAAGTCATCAACGAGCACTCGCTCTTGGTCGTAGTAAGAGTGGTAACTTGCCGCCAACTCACGCAAATAAAACGTGATGTCATGCGGCGCCAAATCCCTTGCTGCACTCTCAAGCACCTCAGGGTATTTGGCCAATTGCAGCATGAGCGACATGGCGACATCTGAGGACAATTGATCCAGGCTTGCCTCCCTCAAGGCAGAGTCAACGCTTGCCTCTCCCGCCTGCATCAAGCCCTCTTTCATCAAAATCGCACATATGCGCGCATGCGCATATTGCACATAAAAGACAGGGTTGTCGTTGTTTTTGGCAATCGCCAAATCCACATCAAAAATGTACTCCGTGTCGGGCTTTCTGCTGAGCAAAAAGAAGCGCACAGCGTCTTTGCTGGTCCAGTCGATCAAGTCTCTGAGCGTCACGTAGTCTCCCGTGCGCTTGGAAATCTTGACCTCTTCGCCGCCACGCATGACACGCACCATGGTGTGCAACACGTAATCGGGGTATCCCTTTGGAATCCCCAGTCCCTTCAAATCGGAGACCGCTTGCAAGCCCGCTCTCACGCGGGCAATGGTGCCGTGGTGATCGGTGCCTTGAATGTTGATCACATGGTGGTAGCCACGCTCCCACTTGCTCAAGTGGTAGGCCACATCGGGCACAAAGTAGGTGTACCCACCCTCAGACTTTCTCATCACACGGTCTTTGTCGTCTCCAAAGTCCGTGGATTTGAGCCACAGCGCACCATCGGCCTCAAAGGTGTGGCCCGACTCGATCAATTGATCCACCGTTTTCTCAACACGCCCTGAGGTGTACAAACTCGACTCCAAATAGAACTCGTCAAAGTTCAAATTGAAGGCCACCAAGTCCAAATCCTGCTCACGCCTGAGGTAAGCCACCGCAAAGTTGCGAATGCCCTCCAGGTCCTCAGGATTCGCACTCGCTTTAACCGAGCGGTCCTTGGAGACCACGGTCTCACCGGCCAAGAAGGCCTTGGCGATGTCCAAAATGTAGTCGCCGTTGTAGGCCTTCTCCGGCCACTTGGGGTCTCCAGGATGCACGCCTTGGATGCGCAACTGCGTGCTGTGGGCCAAGGTGTCGATTTGACCGCCCGCATCGTTGTAATAGAACTCTCTGTGTACCGAATAGCCCTGGGTCTCAAAAAGATTGCAAAGCGCGTCGCCCAAAGCCGCTTGCCTTCCATGCCCCACGTGCAAAGGACCGGTTGGGTTGGCCGAGACAAACTCCACCAACAACTGCTCTTGGGTTTTGGGCTTGGTGCCAAAGTTGTCCCCTGCCTTCAACACTTCAGAGATCACCGCTTGTTTGGCGCTGGGCTTGAGCCTCAAATTCAAAAAACCGGGTCCTGCAATTTCAATGTCTTGCACATGTTGCCGATAGACCTCTGAGGCCTCCAGTGCGGACTTCAAACGCGTGGCAAGCTCCCTTGGGTTGGTCTTCAAGGCCTTGGCCAGACCCATGGCGGCGGTGAGCGCCAAGTCGCCATGGGACGCCATCTTGGGTGACTCAAAGGAGGCGCGAGCGCCAAAACCTTCTCCCATGTGCTCCAAGATCTGAGCGAGCTCAGTCAGTAGTTGTGCTTTGATTTGTAACATGGCGCCCATTTTAAGGGGCTTCTCCCCTTTGAGACTCTGGGCAGCTCAAGGTAGGGGTCTTTTAGAGGACCCAGCTCACAATTGCAGCAAAACACTCAGTTGTGCGAGCTCTGAGACTGAGCCCTTTGAAGGCTGGCTTGAACTTGTTCATCGGTCTTGCCAAAGCGCCTGATGCGCTGGCCGTACCATTCGATGGCTTGGGCCAATGAACTCTCTCCAAAGTCAGGCCAAAGCTCTTTGGTGAAATACATCTCGGTGTAAGCGCATTGCCAAATGAGGAAGTTGCTCAAACGAGACTCCCCACCCGTGCGAATGAGCAAATCGGGCTCGGGCAAGGGGTGAGTTGCCAAATAGGGCTCCAACTGGTCTTGACCCAATTGGTCCAAGGACTCGTAGGGGTGAGCTTGTTGCCAAGCTTGAACCGCTTGCAAAATGTCCCAGCGCCCGCCATAGTTGATCGCAACCGTGAGATCGAGTTTGGTGCCACGCTCGGTTGCTTTGCACGCAAAGTCGATTTGGTCTTTGAGCTCTTTGGGGAAAGCTGACTGGTCTCCGATGACCCGAAGCCTTATACCCTGATCTTGAAGCTCTTGGATCTCGGTCTTCAAATAGCGCACGAACAAGTCAAAGAGGATGGCCACCTCCTCAGGGGGTCTTTTCCAATTCTCCGTGCTGAAGGCAAACACCGTCAAGTGCTTGACCGAATGGTTCACGCACGCTTTGACGATTTTTCTCAAATTGGAGGCCCCCATCAAATGCCCAATGTTGCGTGGCATGAGTCTTTTTTTCGACCAACG
>CAIPII010000112.1 GCA_903865035.1 uncultured Burkholderiales bacterium
GGCTTCGAGTGGAGCGCTTGGGGGGGATGCATCGCTCCAGACAATGGTGCCCTCTTTTTTTTGCAGGTTGACCTGAAAGTCACGCCTTTGGTGGTCTTTGAAGACCGTGGGCTCGAGTCCAGAGGCCCCAAGCACGCCCTCTGAATGTTGGTTGCGGTTGCCAATCAATGGCAGTCCCACCTCGAGAGAGGCTTGGTAGCTGTTGTCTTGAGAGATCCAGCGCATGGTCGCACGAGCTGGGTAGGCAAACCCATGGGTTTTGCCCTCTATTTTGTATTCCAATTGGGCGCGTCCCACATAGGCCATGTTGCCCAAGCGGTGAAAGCTGGGCTGCGAGGGTGTGCTCGTCTCGGACCAAGACAGGCTTGAGAGAGCCAAGCAAAAGAAGCCTAAACACCAACGCACCCAGGAGTGGGTGTTGACATCGGGGCGTCGCAGTGAGGTTTTCATCGTTGCCAAGGGATTTGAGGGAAGGTTTTGCAGCAAAGCATAACACCTCTCCATGGGTGCGGGTGAGGAAGGCTTATGGGGTGTCCAATCTCTTCATTAGAATGGGCACCAAGAGAAGTGAGCTGATGGGGTCAATTGCATTGCAGTTCCACATCAGGCAAGAGATGCATCAACGGGTTCAATGAGAGAGATACAACAATGAAACTGGCTACCTATCAAGACGGATCAAGAGACGGACAACTCGTGGTGGTCTCTGAGGACTTGGAGATGGCGCATTTTGTGAGCGAGTGCGCACACACTTTGAGACAGCTGCTTGAAGACTGGAATTTCATTTTTCCTCAGCTCCAAGACATCTCCCAAACCTTGAACCAAGGCAAGGCTCGCCATGCTTTTCCCTTTAACCCGCAGATGTGCATGGCGCCTTTGCCCAGAACCTTCCAGCGATTGGGTTTTGATGCCTATTCAGATCCAGGTGAATCCTTGGGGTTGCACCAATTGCAAAGCGATTCGCTCTTGGGCCCCACACAGGAGTTGGTGGCTGAGGACTCAAGCTTAGGATTGGATTTTGAGGCCCAGCTCTCGGTCGTCACCTCCGATGTGGCCCTTGGAACTGAAGCCGAGGAAGCGGTGCAGTGTGTGCGCTTGGTCATGCTCACCAATGCCGTTCAGTTGCGAAGCCTTCATGATGCAGACCCAGGAACTTTGAATCATGCGCAAAGCCTAGGCGCCTACTTTGCACCGGTTGCAGTGACCCCAGACGAGTTGGGTGCAGCGTGGAGCGCAGGTCGTTTGGAAGGGGTGCTGCACCTGATGCTCAACGGTAAAAAAGTGGGCTTGCTGGACACGGGATCTTTCATGCGCCATGGTTTTGGGGAGTTGATTGCAAGAGCTGCAAAGACACGTGCCTTGTCTGCGGGCACCGTGATTGGAAGTGGTGCGATCATGAACCCGATGTTGGACGCCCAAGGCAAGACCGATTGGCACAACGGTTTTTCAAGTCTGGCCCAGAAAAGGCAAATGGAGGCCCAAGATCAATCTGGGCCCATCACAGAGTTCTTGAAGGCAGGAGATGTGTTCAAAGCCGAATTCAAATCGAAGTCCGGACAATCGGTGTTTGGAGCCATTGAGCAAAGGGTGGCTACAAGGCAAACCCAAGGCTGAGCTCAAGCGCTAAAACCCTCGAACCCTCAACCCACTTTCAGTGGGCAAACACCGCTTCTTCACTGGCAAACCCTTTGATCTCGATGGGGTTGCCAAAGGGGTCCAGCAAAAACATGGTCCACTGCTCACCAGGTTCACCAGGGAACCTGCAGTGGGGCTCGATCACAAAGCCTTGGCCCAAGTCCTTGAGCTTTTGAGCCAAGGCTTGCCACTGGGGTGTGGGCAAGATGATCCCGAAATGAGGCATCGGCACTTTGTGCTCGCCCACCAAGCCAGTGGGTGCGCTTTGAAAGGGTTCGCCCAAGTGCAGTGAGATTTGATGGCCGAAGAAGTCAAAGTCCACCCAAGTGTCAGTGGACCGGCCCTCCACACAACCCAAGGAGCCCACGTAGAAGGTGCGCGCCACATCCAAATCGCGAACGTTAAAGGCCAAGTGAAAAATGGGTTTCATGACGTTATGCTATCAGACTGTTGGCTTGCTTGTCACCTGAGGTGCGGGTGAGATGCGCGCAAGTCGCAAAACCTCGTGAGAGAAATTCAACACAATGGGCCCATAATAAGCGCATGAATTGCGAGGGCAAGAGGTCGGTCTGAATACCATCAGATCAACTCTTGTGAACGACAACCGATTGCCTCCAAGGCTTGGGATAAGATTTTTTTAAGATCGATCAACATGAAACCATTCAGCTCAAAGGCCAGTCCAGTGCTTCAAACTTTTTTCAAATGCTTTTTTTCCGTTTGCGTGATGGGGTGCATTGCTGTGAGCTCTGCTTGGGCTCAAGTGAGCGTCAGTGGCGCTTGGGCGAGACCCATCGTGGCGGGCCAAAAGGCAACGGGTGCCTTCATGACCATCACTTCAATCAAGCCCTTGAGTTTGGTGAAGGTGAGCTCTCCTTTGGTGGGCGTGGCTCAACTGCACAGCATGAGCATGGAGGGCACCACCATGAAAATGGCCCCAGTTGCAGAGATGAAGCTCGAACCTCAGGTGCCCCTTCAATTGGCGCCAGGTGGATACCACTTGATGCTCATGGATTTGAAGCCTGAATTTGCCAAAGCCACGACTGTGCCACTGACCCTGACCTTCAAAGACATGAAGGGCGAGGAAGTCCAAAAAGAAATTGAAGTGCCCATCTCCATGAGTGCACCCCAGGCCCCAAGTGCTGCGCCAGAGCACATGCACATGTCGCATTGAAGCATTTGATCCACCCACACAAGGCCATCTCCAATGAATGAATCGTTCGATTATTTGAAGTTCGTGCCAGGCTTTGATTTCCTAAAGCAAATGGCCCAGCCTGGGCAAAACGCCCCAACGGCGAACCAGTGGGTGGCGCCAACTTTGGAGCCTGAGGAAATCGAAAAACGCATCCAAGAGCTCAAAACCGTGCAATTTTGGTTGGAGCAAAACACAAAAGCGGTGGGGGCCACGGTTCAGGCTTTGGAAGTTCAGTTGATGACTTTGAAGACCTTGAAGGGCATGAACATGAGCATGGGAGATCTCTTCAAAAGCATGGAGATCAAAACGCCCGCTGCAGATGAGGGCGAAAAAGCCAAGGAGAGTGGCTCTTCCGAGAAAAAAACCAACCCCTTTGCCGCCTCCTTTGCACACACCCCTTCGCGGGAGGGGCCCCAAGAAAAGTCAAGTCCCAATGAGGCTCAGAGTGATCAAGCCGCTTCAAAAACTGCACAAGGCGCGCAGTTTTTGAAAGATGCACAGCAATCTTGGATGAGCATGCAAGAAAAAGCGGTTGCCATGTGGCAAGAGGCCTCCAACCAGGAGCACAGCGCTCCAAACCAAAGCTCCACCCACGATGCAAAAGGGGCAGAGCACCCCACAAGCAATGAGAGCGCAGCTCATCAAGCATCAACCGATCAAGGCCACCAGGAGGCCAAGCCAGAGGGTGTCGACGAAGGCCCAAGAGGCTCCGCTTCAGGTCTTGCACCCGACCCCATGCAGTGGTGGGGCGCGCTCACCGAGCAGTTCTCAGAAATTGCCACCAAGACCCTGGCGGAAATTCAAAAGCACAGTGCCTCCTTGCCCAAGAAAGCCGATGCACCTCTTTCACCTCAAAGTGCTGAAAAAGCCAAACCAGCCTTCAAGCCCCAAGCAAAGGCCAAAGTCAAAGCAAGTGGAAAAGTAAATACCAAAGCAAATGGAAAAGCAATTGGAAAACCAAAGGGCAAAGACACTGAAAGGGCGCCCTCTGCCGTGAGCGCGCCATCCAAAGCGAAAGCACCAGCGAAAAAAGCTGCGCCCAAGTCAAGGGCCAAACCCCCTGCCAAATCAAGCGCTCGTCAGCTTGCAGCCAAGGGGCCCACACCCTCGAAGGCCAAGGTGGCCAAGAGCGCGTTGTCCAGTGTTTTGGCCAAAACCATTGCCGACTCAGATGCCAATCCCATTCAAAACAACGCCCGCAAACATGCTCGCTAGTTTCGAGGCCAAAGGGTTGGTGTGCCACCTCATTGGGGCATGCTGAGATGAACCAGGCTTTGTTTCCCTTTGCACATGCAACGCACCCCAACTTTGGGGTGGCGTGTGAATTGGTTTTGGCGCAACTCAAGTCACAAATGTCCCAGGTCCATTACGCCAATGCGCCAACCTTGGGAGTTCTCTACATCACGGACCATTACGCTTTGCAGGCTCAAGAGGTGCTTGACCAATTGAGTGCAGAGCTGCCTTGGGTCACCGATTGGGTGGGAAGTGTTGGAGTGGGCATTGCAGCGAACAATGTGGAGTACTTTGATGAGCCAGCCCTGGCCGTGATGTTGTGCGAAGTCCCAAGCGATCAGTACCGGGTTTTCAGTGGCGTGAGCCCTTTGGCTCAATTGGAGATGTCGGGCTTTGAGGCGCACACTGCGCTCATCCATGCAGATGCCCGCATGCCTGATTTGGGAGAGCTGATCCAAGAGTTGGCCGCTCGCACCCAAACCGGATATGTGTTTGGCGGGCTCTCATCGAGTCGAAACCAACAAGTTCAATTCGCACTCAGTGGTCAAGGCAATGTGCAAGGGCAAGGCATGGTGCGGGGTGTCTTCTCAGGCGGGTTATCTGGCGTTGCATTTGGAGAGGGCGTGGCGTTGGTCTCTCGCGTCACGCAAGGGTGTATGCCTTTAGGTGCTTCTCACGAGATCACGGCCTTTGATCAAAACTTGATTTTAGAGTTGGACCACGAGCCCGCACTGGGCGTCTTGGAGCGAGAGTTGAGCGTGTCCATGGAGGAGCCCGAACTGCTCGTGTCTCGGCTTCGCCAGACTTTTGTGGGCTTGAGCGAAAACACACAAAGTGCACTTGAGAAAACGGGGCACTACAAGGATGCGGTGACGGTGCGACACATCATTGGCGTGGACCCAGCAAGGTCGGGTGTGGCCGTGGCCGAGCTCCTTCGAAGTGGAATGCAAATGTCCTTTTGCGAGCGAAATGCGCAAGCGGCCAAGGCCGATCTCACGCGCATCGGCACCGAGATCAGGGCAAGCTTGGAGCCCGATGAGTTGAGCGAGGAGATGGCCCGAGAGCTCTCCTCAGGAGACTTCTCTGAGCCCCATCCCGATCGACGAGTCTTGGGGGCCATTTACGTCAGTTGCGCGGGAAGGGGCGGACCGCATTTTGGTGCTCCAAGTGCCGAGCTACAAGTGCTCAGGCGTGCGCTTGGTGACGTGCCACTGGTGGGGTTTTTTGCTGGAGGCGAGATCGCTCACCAAAACCTCTATGGTTACACGGGCGTGCTCACCGTTTTCACGGGTTGAGCAGAGCCAATCCACTCCCTCAAACCCTGTTCAACGGATGTTCAACTGCGGCTCTATTGGCTTTTGTTGATCAAACGCCTCGGGCGCGGTTGGCGTGAAAAGCGCTCACAAATTGCTCAACTCGGTCTTCGTCCAAAGCCTCACGAAACTCGCGCATGAGGTTCAAAAAGTAATGCAAATTGTGAATGGAGTTGAGCATGGAGCCCAGCATTTCACCACAGCGATCCAAGTGGTGCAAGTAAGCGCGACTGAAGCCCCCGCTTGTCGTGCCGTCGTCTCGTTTGAATCCGTGACAGGTGTAGCACGTACAAGTTTCATCCAAAGGCGCATGATCGGTTTTGTGGCGTGCATTTCTGATCTTCAAGTCTCCAAAGCGCGTGAACAAGTGTCCGTTTCTCGCGTTTCGGGTGGGCATCACGCAATCGAACATGTCCACACCATCTAGGACACCTTGCACCAAGTCTTCGGGCGTGCCGACACCCATGAGGTAACGCGGTTTGTTCTGGGGCAGGCGGTGGGGGGTGTGGGCCATGATTTTGAGCATCTCTGCTTTGGGCTCACCCACACTCACGCCGCCAACGGCGTAGCCTGGAAAATTCATCTCCACCAATGCATTCAAGGACTCCTCTCTGAGGTTTTCAAACATGCCGCCTTGCACAATGCCAAAGAGCGCATTGGGGTTGGAGAGTTTTTCAAATTCGATCTGACAGCGCTTGGCCCAGCGAAGGCTCAACTCCATGGAGGACCTGGCGTCTTGCTCTGAGGTCGTGATGCCATGGGTTTCGTAGGGCGTGCACTCATCGAATTGCATGACGATGTCGCTGTTGAGCACGGTTTGAATTTGCATGCTCACCTCTGGGGTCAACATCAATTTGTCGCCATTCACGGGAGAGGCAAAGCGCACCCCTTCTTCCGAGATCTTCCTCATCTCGCCCAA
>CAIPII010000113.1 GCA_903865035.1 uncultured Burkholderiales bacterium
CGTGTGCTCTTCCGATCTTGCTTGGATTGCATCAAAAGATCCTCAATGCTCTGAGCTTGAGAGGCCAAAACATAGAGCTTGAGTTGACTCACCTTTTGTCGGTAATGCTCCATCAAAAGCTCAGGCGCGATGTCCTCTGCAATGGCCTCGCCGCTTTGGATGAGCTCTTGTTTGACACGCGTGGTGATGGCCTCGATGTTCTCCTCATTCAAGTGCAATCGCTCTGCCTCAGCGCGCAATGCCTCTTGATCATGCAAGGAGAGCTTTCCTTTGACAATCAGATCTCTGAATTCGTTTTCAAAGACCTCACGGTCAATGCGCAATTGATCGGTGAAAGCTGAGGCCATCAAACCGGCAGGAATCGCAAAGATACCGATACCAATCAAGCTGATGATGGCGGTCATCGTGCGCCCAATGGGCGTCAAAGGCACCATATCGCCATAGCCCACGCTAGAGAGGGTGATCACAGCCCAATACATGGCCGAAGGTATGCTGTCAAAGTTGGCGGGCTGAGCATTGTGTTCAAACTCAAACCCCAAACTTGCCGTCAAAATGACCAACAATATCATCATGAATGCGGCCGCCACCAAGACTCGAGCCTCACGCATGACCGCTTTATAAAGTGTGTTGATCGTCCCGGTGTATCGGGTGAGCTTTAACAATCGGGCAAGCCTGAAGACCCGCAGAAAACGCAAATCCAAGGTTTCTTGAAACACCAATCCAATGTAGAAAGGAAAGATGGCCAACAAATCAATGAGCACGCTCAGTGTGAACATGTATTTGATGCGTCCCAGCACCGGATGGCGATATTCTTCCTCCTCACAACAAGCATAAAGACGAGCACAGTACTCAATGGAGAAGATGATGACCGTGATCACCTCAATGGCCCAAAACTCATGTTCCAAGGGTTGATGAATCCAGCTCACCGTCTCAAGGATCACGCAAATGACCGAGACCAAGACGCTGATGACAATCACATTGTCAATGATGCCGTGCAAGTGCCCAGACGTGGGAGTGGGATTGAACATCGCGTAGACTTTTTGGCGAACCGTCTTGCCTCGGTTTGCTTGGGCAAAAGAGACCAAGGCCTGATAAATGTAAGAGATGAGGTTGATTTTTTTTAAAACCTGTTTCATGCCCAAGCCACCTCTGGTGTGTTTTTTCAATGCGCACAATATATCATTGGCGCTCAACACAAAAGAAACACTTTGGACAGGCACGCGTTGAAACCCTATGATTTGACCCCGAACTTCAATCCTTATTTGTCTTCAAATTGATCTCTTCACTTGTCCCAAACGAAATACAGCCACCCAGTGAATGGGTGGTGCGCTGGTCCCATTTGATTCCCAGCCCATGCAACGTCTTGGACCTGGCTTGTGGCCAAGGAAGACATGCTCAGTGGTTTGCCCAAAAAGGATGTCAAGTCTTGGCCGTTGACCGAAATGAAGCGGCTTTGGCTGACATCGAGAAGGCAAAAAACTCAAACATCAAAACCCGCTGCTTGGACCTGGAGGCCGGATCTTGGCCATTGAGTGGGGAGCGCTTTGACGCATTGGTCATCACCAATTACCTGTGGCGGCCTCTTTGGGGAGATTTGATTGAGTGCATTGAGCCTGGGGGCTGGGTCCTCTATGAAACCTTCAGCGCTGGCAACGAACAACACGGCTCACCCAAAAGGCCTGAATTTCTGCTCAAAACTGGCGAATTGCTGAGTGTTTTCAAAGATTTTCGAATCGTTTGTTATGAGGAAGGACAATTGGATTGCCCCAAACGGGTTGTTCAAAGAATAGTGGCTCAAAAATGCGAGATTTCAGCTCTTGAGCCGTCAGCAAGCCCACTAAAAAGTTAGAATGCGAGACTTCTACTCAAGAAACCATTCAATCCCTATGGCACCCATCACTGGCAGCATTGTGGCTCTCGTCACCCCCATGAACACAGACGGGAGCGTTGACTACGCAACACTCAGAAAACTCATTGATTGGCACATCCAAGAAGGCACCGATTGCATTGGTGTGGTGGGCACCACCGGTGAGTCCCCAACTGTCACGCCAGAGGAACACAAAGAAATCATCCGTGTGAGCGTTGAACAAGCCAAAGGGAAAGTGCCCATCATGGCTGGATGTGGTGCAAACTCGACCCACGAAGCCATTGAGCTGGCTCGTTTTGCTCATTCAGTTGGCGCTGACTGCCAACTCCAAGTCGTTCCCTATTACAACAAGCCGACCCAAGAGGGTCAATATCAACATTTCAAGGCAATTGCTGAAGCCGTTGATCTTCCCATGGTGCTCTACAACGTACCAGGGAGAACTGTGGCAGACATGACCCACGACACGGTACTTCGCTTGTCTAAGGTCCCCGGCATCATTGGCATCAAAGAGGCGACCGGGAACATTGAACGAGCCCAGTGGTTGATCAAGGAAACGCCCAAAGAATTTGCTGTCTACTCCGGAGACGATGCCACTGCTGTTGCTTTGATGCTTTGTGGTGGGCAAGGCAACGTGAGTGTGAGCGCCAACATTGCACCTCGCAAGATGCACGAACTTTGCAAAGCCGCCATTGCAGGTCATGCGCATGAGGCCATGAAGATTCAAATGGAGTTGCTCCCCATACACAAGCACTTGTTTGTGGAATCCAATCCCATCCCCATCAAATGGGCGATGTCAAAAATGGGTTTGTGCGGCCCCACATTGAGGTTACCCATGACACCCCTGGCCCAAAACTGTGAACCCGTGGTTTTGGCCGCTCTCAAAGCATGCGGCTTGCTAACCTGAACGCTTATTCCGCCTTTTTTCATCCAACATTTATCGCTCATCCATTTAGGAATCTTTTGACGTGAAACACTCGCTCTATACAAAATTAACAAACCTTGGCGTTTGTTTGGTGTGCATGTCGCTCTTGGGAGCATGCTCCATGTTCAGCAACGACCATGTGAACTACAAAGCACAAAGCAGCAGCAAGCCTCTCTCACTCGAAATCCCTCCCGATCTCACACAACTTGCCCGCGACACTCGCTATTTGGTGCCTGGCGAAGAGGTCAGTGCCTCTGGACTTGGGCTGTCCAATGCGCCCAAGGAGTCCACCGTCGCTCCCATGAAAATCAATGACGTTCGCATTGAACGACAAGGACCAGATCGCTGGTTGGTTGTGGGAAGAAGCGCGCAAACACTATGGCCTGCTCTTAAATCGTTCTGGGAAGACAATGGATTCACCCTAGAAGAGCAAAACGAACAAACCGGCTACCTTGAGACCAATTGGGCTGACAACAAGAGCAAGCTGCCAGATGACTTCATCTCCAGAACGCTCAGCTCAGTCATGAGCACTTTGATCTCCAACGGCATCAAAGAAAAGTACATCACCCGAGTTGAATCTTTGGGACCCAAGGAGACTCAAATCACCATCGTTCAACGAGCAATGCAAGAAGAGGGAACACCCAATGTGTTGCAATCGTCCACGGCTTCAACTTGGCGTGCCAAGGCCGCTGACACTGAACAAGAAAACAAATTTCTCAGACTCTTGATGGTCAAGCTTGGAGCCCCTGAGGCAAGCGCCAACAGTGCGTTGTCCTCTGATCCAAAAGCTCTGACTGTGGCCTCTAAAGCTGTCGTGAACGCAAATGATCAAAGCACCAGCATCTCATACCAAGAAGGCTTTGATACCGCATGGAGACGTGTCGGTGTTGCACTAGACCGCTCTGGCTTCACGGTTGAAGATCGCGATCGCAAACTGGGCATTTACTATGTTCGTTTTGTGGAGAGAAACACCAAATCAGACTCCAACTTTTTGGTGCGCTGGTTCACCAACACACCCACCCCCGAGGGACCTCAGCGTTTTAGATTGAAGATCGTTGAAGGAGCTGGCAAATCGTCTGTGGTTCAAATTCTGAACGCCTCCGGTGAGGAAGATCACTCCAGCGCAGGCAAGAAGATTGCTCAGCTATTGGTCGAAGATTTGAAATAAGTTGATCCACGAGATTTTGCGTCGGTGCTGCGTTTTAAAAGTTTAGGCTCAGGCAGTGCTGGCAATGCAACGCTCGTGGAGGCGCAATCAAATGGTAGCGCCTCCAGAGTCCTCATCGATTGCGGTCTATCCATCAGCGAGTTGAGCGCTCGACTTGCTGAGCTCTCCCTCTCACTCACTGACATAGATGCCATGTTCGTGACACACGAACACTCGGATCACGTTGGCAATGCTCGTCAATTCGCCCTCAAATCGAATCGTCCCGTTTGGATGAGTCAAGGCACTCAATTGGCAACACAGGCTTTGAGCTGGGGTCTTGAGACCTCTCAGATTCAAACCGCCAAGGACCACGAAGTCATTGAGATTGGATCTTTGAAAATCACCCCATTCACCGTACCCCATGATGCCAGAGAACCCCTACAGGTCACGTTGACCGATGGCACATTCAAACTGGGGCTGGTGACGGATTTGGGTCATGCAAGTGCTCATGTGGTCCAAGCTCTACAAGACTGTCATGCACTGGTCCTTGAGTCCAACCACGACAGTGACATGCTACGCATGTCCAAATACCCCTCTTTTTTGAAGTCGCGCATTTCTGGCCCCTTGGGACATTTGTCCAACATTGAATCGGCCAATCTCTTGAAAAACCTCTTAAACCCCAATTTGCGACACGTGGTCGCTGCTCACCTGAGCGAGAGAAACAACACCCCTCAGTTGGTGATCGATGCCTTGTGTCCGGTTTTGGGCTGGGAGCCCAATGAGCTCATCATCGCTCACGCCGAGCACGGCTGTCCTTGGGTCACCTTGGAGTAGTGCATTCACCCCTAGGGCCCCAAGCAGGGCTCTTGACTGATGAAAGCACAGACAATAAAAAAGCCGCCCAAAGGCGGCTTTCACGAGACTTGCGTCGCGTGGAAGAAATTACTTCTTGTCGGCTTCAGCAGCAGGTGCAGGAGCAGCAGCAGGAGCAGCAGCGTCAGCAGCAGGTGCGGCTGCAGGAGCAGCAGCGTCAGCGGCAGGAGCAGCAGCAGGAGCGGCTTCAGCAGGAGCCTCTTTTTTGCTGCAAGCAACTAAAGCGGCGATGGCCAAAAGGGAGGCCAAAAGAAGTGTCTTTTTCATGTCAAATATCCTTTGAGGGTAAGGTAAACAATTTCCGGAAAGTGTCACACACTGAATGTGACTGAGGCGAAGGCTTTCATATGATCCTCCAACTCAGCTCATTATTATAAGGCAAAACAAGGATTCTCATGGTTTACCCGCTTTATCGAGATTTTCATTCATATTACTGAAATCGATCAGCACCCATCCTTGTTCTGCCCATTCGTGCAAGAGCTCCAAAAGACCCTTCATGCGAGACGCCAATGGGTCATTCATGAAAGGCTCAAAGTCCTCTGACTGAAGCACCCTTTGATTGGCCAGTTTTCTTAAAAGCGTTCTCTCAAATCCACTCGCTTTGAGGCTTTCACCATTGATGTAAATGCGTTTTTCATCAAAGAGCATCTGCGATTGACGAGCCAAGCGAACAACACAAGGAGCACCTTTTTTAAGACGCGAGAGCATGGCTTGAACGCTCTTTGGTGCCTCAACAGGATTGAAGTAAACATGGGCTTTGGGCTCGCTCAAATGAACGCCCAAAGCCTCGTGAAAGAGTTCGCTGTCACAGGCTTTTTTGAGAAACTGTTGATGTGCAAAGAATTGTAAAGAAAGGGGAATTTCGCCAGGTGATTGGGTGGGTGCTTGATTGGCATCTTGGTACAGGGGATTGGCCGACCAGGGCTGCTCGCCCAAGGTCTCAGACATCAAAGAGAACAGCTCTTGAGTCAATTCTTGGGCTTGTGGGGCTTTGAACCCGATGGAATACGTTTGACACTCTCCCATTGCCACTCCCTCATGCGCATACTGCGGAGGCAGGTAGAGCATGTCTCCTGGATGCAGAAGAAATTCATGTGTGTGGGTGAAATTGCTCAAAATCTTCAATGGGACATTGGGCTCCAATTGGTGGTTTTTATTCTTTCCAATCCGCCACCTCCTCACCCCTTGGGCTTGCAACAAAAACACATCGTAGCGATCAAAGTGCGGCCCCACCCCGCCTTGATCGGTCGCATAACTGATCATCAAATCGTCCAAACGCGCTCGCGCAATGAAGTTGAATTGATTCAAAATCTCAGCGGCTTGGTCGTTGTGCAAATTGACACCTTGAACCAATAGGGTCCATGCCTTTTGACTCAATTTGGGCAAGTCTTTTGTCCTAAAGGGCCCATGAGCTAGTGACCACTGGCCTGTCCCTTTAGGGGCATCGTTTGAATGAACCACCAAGCGAGACTCCACGTCTTCGCTCTTGGCCAAGTCAAACAAACTTTGGCGATTCATGATGGGTTTAAAATCCTTGAACGCATTGCGCACCAACAATGGCTTTTTTTGCCAATGCATTGTCATGAATGCCTTGGCCGTGAGTCCTCCCAATAGCACGAGTGGGCTGTCCATTGATTGCTTTTTCATTTTTCAATCCGTCTTTTTACAAGAAGACACACATCATACCTAGCATGAACATCTTTGCCCCTTGCGTTGTTGAATTAACTTGGACCTTGAGCGACACCACAGGGCAGGAGCTCGACGTGCTTGATGAACCCGTTGAGTTTTTGGTCGGAGGCCATGATCTTTTGCACAAAATCGAACACGCACTGATGGGACACGAAGCGGGCTCAACCCTAGATTTGCACCTGGAGCCAGAAGAGGCCTTTGGCGACTACGATGAAAATAAAGTGTTCCTAGAAGCTCGATCATCCTTTCCCAAAGAGATCGAAGAGGGCATGACATTGGAGGGCACCGCACTTCCAGGGCATTTGAGTGCGGATGCGCCAAAGGATTTGTTTTACACCATCACAGAAATCTACCCCGAGCACGTTGTGCTCGACGGCAATCACCCCTTGGCAGGCATCGCGCTGCGACTGCATTTGAAGGTGAACTCAGTGAGAGCGGCCACGCCAGAGGAGATTGAAAAAGGAACCCTGGGCGTTGGATTTTTCACGCCTCTTGGCATGCAAGACGAAGAGCTCGAAGACGATGAGGATCTTGACTCCAGTCAAGAGGATGGCTCCTCCACACCGAAGTTGCTGCACTGAGTCGTCAAGACCTTCCAGTCGAGCCGTACCCGCCCTCGCCTCGCTCGCTTGGCGCATTGAAGTCATCCACGCAATTGAACTGGGCTTGCACCACAGGAACGATCACCAATTGAGCCAAGCGCTCCATGGGGTTGAGCACAAAAGCAGTCGCACTTCGGTTCCATGCACTCACCATCAAAGGACCTTGGTAGTCACTGTCGATCAGACCCACCAAATTGCCAAGCACGATGCCGTGCTTGTGACCCAGTCCAGAGCGGGGCAGGATCATCGCAGCAAAGCCTGGGTCGGCCAAATGGATGGCGATTCCAGTTGAGATCAGCTGCCACTCGTTGGGTCCAAGCGTGATGGGTGCATCCAGACAAGCCCTCAAATCAAGCCCAGCACTGCCTGGTGTGGCGTATTGAGGCAATTGATCTCTCATGCGTTCATCTAATATTTTCACATCTATTTTCATGTGATGTCACTCGCTTCTTTTTTTATACAGTTGTTGCAGGATCAGCTCAAACGCTGAGCAATTTGTTTCATGACCTCATCGGCCAAAGCCGCCTTGGTGTTGTTGGGAATCTCAAAAGTGCCCTTGGCATCAACCCACAACAACGTGTTGTCATCTCGACCCAGAGTGTTTTGCGCCAAATTGCCCAAGATCACTTGAGCACCTTTTCGCTCCAATTTCGTTTTCGCGTTTTGCTCCAAATTTTCTGTTTCTGCAGCAAATCCCACACAAAATAATTTCCCACTCAAGGCTTTTTCACACTTGCAAACCGCAGCCAAAATATCTGGGTTGGCAGTGAGCTCAAAGGTGGGAGGGGTTTGCTTGTCGTTCTTTTTGAGCTTGTGCGTGGCTGGCTCCAAAGCTCTCCAATCAGCGACTGCAGCGCAGGCAATGAAGACGTCGCTTTCCTCCAAATGGGTCATCACTGCGTGGTGCATCTGTTGACCAGATTCAACTTGAATCACGTTCACACCTCTTGGCACTTGCAAATGCGTGGGTCCACTCACCAAGACCACTTGAGCCCCCCTTTGATGGGCACTTTGAGCCAAAGCATAGCCCATTTTTCCACTTGAACGATTGGTGAGCCCTCGAACTGGATCAAGCGCCTCAAAGGTCGGTCCTGCAGTGAGCAAGAGCCGCTTTCCCTGCAAATCTTTGGGAGACAGCAAGCAGATCACATCTTGCAAAATCTCATCGGCCTCTAACATGCGGCCATCTCCCGTCTCTCCACAAGCTTGATCTCCCGAGCCGACCCCCAAGACATGAGCGCCATCCAAGCGCAGTTGCTCCACGTTGCGTTTGGTGGCTGGGTGGGACCACATCTCACGATTCATGGCTGGTGCCAACACCAGTTGCGTGGTGGAGCTGGGTCTGGCCAAACACATGAGGCTCAATAAATCATCGGCTCGCCCATGCAGCAACTTGGCCATGAAGTCTGCACTTGCTGGAGCCACCAAGATCAGGTCCGCTTGGCGAGTCAAGTTGATGTGAGCCATGTTGTTGGGTTCGCGCGCGTCCCACTGAGACTCAAAAACCGGTTGATTGGAGAGGGCCTGCATGGTCACGGGTGTGATGAATTGGGTGGCAGCTTGGGTCATGACCACTTGAACTTGTGCGCCGGCTTTGACCAAGGCGCGACAAAGTTCTGCCGCCTTGTAGCAAGCAATTCCCCCACTCAGACCCAAAACAATTCGTTTATTTAACAGCTCATTCATGATCACAATATATCAGACAGTCTATAATCTGCGTTTACCACCTCCTTGGGCATCGAGCCCGAAATGGCATGACCAAATTTGTCTTCGTCACCGGCGGTGTGGTGTCCTCTCTTGGGAAGGGTATCGCCTCAGCCTCACTAGCCGCGATTCTTGAGTCGCGGGGTCTAAAAGTCACCCTCATCAAACTCGATCCATACATCAATGTGGATCCAGGCACCATGTCACCCTTCCAGCACGGCGAGGTTTTTGTGACCGAAGATGGTGCCGAGACCGATTTGGATCTGGGTCATTATGAACGATTTATCACGACCCGCATGCGTCGTGCCAACAATTTCACCACTGGGCAAATTTACCAAAGCGTGCTTGAAAAAGAGCGCCGGGGAGATTACCTGGGTAAAACCGTTCAAGTCATCCCGCACATCACCAACGAAATCCAAGAATTTGTGAAAAGGGGCGCAGCAGTTGGCACCCCCGATGAGGTGGATGTCGCCATTGTTGAAATTGGCGGGACCGTGGGCGACATCGAGTCCTTGCCCTTTTTAGAAGCCGCTCGTCAAATGAGCTTGAAGCTTGGGCCCAGCAATGCAGCCTACGTTCACCTCTCCTACGTGCCCTGGATTGCAGCAGCCGGTGAACTCAAAACCAAACCCACTCAACACACGGCCCAAAAGCTCAGGGAAATCGGTATCCAAGCCGATGCGCTGATTTGCCGCGCCGATCGCCCCATACCCAATGAGGAAAGAGAAAAAATCTCTCTTTTCTCCAATGTTGCTCAGTCTGGCGTCATCTCCATGTGGGATGTGAACGTCATCTATAAAGTCCCACGCATGTTGCACGAGCAAGGACTAGATCAACTGATTTGCAACAAGCTCAATTTGATCACGCCTGAGGCTGACCTCTCCATGTGGGATCGACTGGTGAGCGAGGTTGAGCTACCCAAAGCAGAACTCACCATTGCCATGGTGGGCAAATACGTTGACCTCTCCGACAGCTACAAATCTCTCAACGAAGCTCTCCGACACGCGGGCATGAAAAACCAAGCTCGAGTCAAAATTCACTACATCGACTCCGAAACACTGGACAAAGATCACTTGGAGCCTTTGAGAGATGTTGACGCGATTTTGGTGCCCGGTGGCTTTGGCAAGCGGGGCATTGAAGGAAAAATTGCTGCAGCGCAGTATGCCCGTGAGAACAAGGTCCCCTACCTTGGCATTTGTTTGGGCATGCAAGTGGCCACCATCGAGTACGCTCGTCACGTGGCTCACTTAAAGGACGCCAACAGCACAGAATTTGATCCTCAAACGCCCAACCCCGTGATTGCCCTCATCAATGAGTGGAGAGGGTCAGATGGGTCCTTGAATGTGAGAGACGCCAACTCTGATCTGGGCGGCACGATGAGACTGGGCGCTCAAAGCTCAGACGTGTCTGCTGGCACCTTGGCTTTCAAGATCTACGGCAGTGTGGTCTGCGAGCGCCATCGCCATCGCTATGAGGCCAATGTCAATTACCTCGACACCCTCAGGAAAGCAGGACTTGTGATCTCTGCTTTGACACAAGAGGACCAACTCACCGAAATTGTCGAGCTCCCACAAAGCGTTCACCCCTGGTTCATGGGTGTTCAATTTCACCCCGAGTTCAAATCCACCCCATGGGATGGCCATCCTTTATTCAATGACTTTGTCAAAAGTGCATTGGCGTTGAAGAAGAATTGATGGCTTAAGCCCTTTAAGAGCCCCCACATGTTTTGCCGTGAACCCCATTGCAACTTGTCATTCCAAGAAAGCACCACTCCATGAAACTATGCGACTTTGAAGTGGGACTGGACCATCCGTTCTTTTTGATAGCTGGCCCCTGCGTGGTGGAGTCTGAGCAACTTCAAATGGACACTGCGGGTGCCTTGAAAGAAATCACACAAGCCTTGGGGATTCCTTTCATCTTCAAATCAAGTTACGACAAAGCCAACCGCAGCAGTGGCAAGAGTTTTCGTGGCCCAGGCATGGAGCGGGGATTGGAGATATTGGCCAAAGTCAAGCGAGAGCTCCATGTGCCCATCTTGACCGATGTTCACAACGAACACGACATCGCTCAAGTGGCCCAAGTGGTGGACGTTTTGCAAACGCCCGCTTTTTTGTGCCGACAAACCGATTTCATTCACGCTGTTGCTCAATCTGGCATACCCGTCAACATCAAAAAGGGGCAATTCCTCTCCCCCATGGAGATGAAGAATGTGATCGAGAAAGCCCGCAACGCTGCTCAAGAGGCAGGACTCAGTACCGATCGATTCATGGCTTGCGAACGCGGCACGACCTTTGGCTACAACAATTTGGTCTCTGACATGCGCTCTTTGGCCATCATGCGCGAGACCCAAGCACCCGTGGTGTTTGATGCCACGCACTCCGTTCAACTCCCGGGTGGTCAAGGAACGAGCTCAGGCGGACAGCGCGAGATGGTCCCCGTCTTGGCCCGAGCAGCAGTGGCCGTTGGCATCTCTGGCCTCTTCATGGAAACACACCCCAACCCCAATGAGGCCATGAGCGACGGTCCAAACGCAGTGCCTTTGAAACACATGAAAAGCTTGCTCGAGAGTCTTCAAGAGCTTGACCGCATCACCAAGAGTCGTCCCTTTTTAGAACTTGACTTCAACCCTTGAAATCACGCCGTCCATTTCATCCTTTGTTTTTTCGAAAGTCTTACCCCTATGAGCGCAATTGTTGACATCGTTGGTCGTGAAATCTTAGATAGCCGTGGCAACCCCACCATTGAGTGTGATGTTCTCTTGGAGAGCGGCATCATGGGACGTGCAGCCGTGCCCTCTGGAGCCTCCACCGGATCTCGCGAAGCCATTGAGCTCAGAGACGGTGACAAAAGCCGCTACTTGGGCAAAGGCGTCTTAAAGGCTGTCGATCACATCAACACCGAAATCGCTGAAGCGGTCTTGGGCTTGGATGCCAGCGAGCAAGCTTTTCTTGACAAGACCATGATCGATCTTGACGGCACAGACAACAAGTCTCGCTTGGGTGCAAACGCCACCTTGGCCGTCTCTATGGCTGTGGCAAAAGCAGCCGCCGAGGAAGCTGGGCTCCCCCTTTACCGCTATTTTGGCGGCATGGGCAAGATGCAAATGCCCGTGCCCATGATGAATGTGATCAACGGCGGCGCTCACGCCAACAACAATTTGGATTTGCAAGAGTTCATGATCATCCCCGTTGGCGCACCCAGCTTCAGAGAAGCCTTGCGTTATGGCGCTGAAGTCTTTCACGCTTTGAAAGGCATTTTGCACGACCAAGGCATGAGCACTGCAGTGGGTGATGAAGGCGGTTTTGCTCCCAATGTCAAAAACCATGAAGCCGCCATTGAGCTGGTTCTTCAAGCCATTGACAAAGCGGGCTTCACAGCAGGAGAACAAATTGTCCTGGGTCTGGACTGTGCCTCCAGCGAGTTCTTCAAAGACAACAAGTACGTCTTGAGTGGTGAAGGCCTGAGCCTAGAGGCCCCCGCATGGAGTGACATGTTGGCCGCGTGGTGCGACAAATACCCGATCATCAGCATTGAAGACGGCATGGCTGAGGCGGATTGGACAGGCTGGAAAACCTTGTCAGACCAATTGGGTAAAAAAGTACAACTGGTTGGGGATGATTTGTTCGTCACCAACACGAGAATCCTCAAAGAAGGCATCGACAAAGGAATTGCGAATTCCATCTTGATCAAAATCAACCAAATCGGCACCCTCACCGAAACGTTTGAAGCCATCGAGATGGCCAAACGCGCTGGCTACACCAATGTGATCAGCCACCGCTCAGGCGAGACCGAAGACACCACCATTGCTGACATTGCGGTGGGCACCAACGCTGGTCAAATCAAAACGGGTTCACTGAGTCGCTCCGACCGAATTGCCAAATACAACCAATTGCTTCGCATTGAAGAGGACTTGGGCGATGTTGCGTCTTATCCAGGACGCTCAGCGTTTTACAACTTGCGGGGATGAGTCGCCTTGCATTATGATAATAGGCAGAGCTGTGATTCTTGTCTTGTCGACAAGCTCTACAAACCTGCTTGCTTGTCCATTGCCCTCTAAACACTGATCAATAGACCTCCTCACCATGCAACGCCCCATGACTTGGACCTTGCTCACCTTGCTGTTGGTGCTGCAGGGCCAATTGTGGATTGGGCGTGGTAGCGTGCCAGAGGTGATTCAATTGCAGCAACAAATTGCTCAACAACAAGACCTCAATCGCCAGGCCCAAATCACCAATCAACGCTTGAACGCAGAGCTCTTGGATCTCAAAGTTGGGCTTGAAATGGTTGAGGAACGCGCCAGAAAAGAAATTGGCATGGTCAAGTCCAACGAGATTTTTGTTCAACTGGGCAAATGATCCCCCTCATGCTGCTGGGCACTCCCAGCCCTTTTGAGCATGCGTTTGTCTTTGAACCCAGCTCACCTCCCCCCCCAAACACAAGCCCAACACCAACCCACTCTGGGGAATTGAAATCGGTTTGCCCCACTGGGTTGTCCAATTTTGTCTCAGACATTGAGAACCTCGCCTTGACACCCTCCTTGCAGGGGCTCTTGGGTCCGGTATTGGGCGTGAGTCGCATTCAGCAACTCACCCCACACTTCATCACAAAATACAAGGCCTTCGATCAAGGCTTGTGCCTGCTTTTGGCTTGCTGTGAACCCCAAGAGTCTTTGGCCGAGTGGAGAGAGATGCTCCACGCCAATGAACTGCCTTACCAAGTCATTCATGGCGCCCCCGACGATTTGAGTGAGCGAGTGCTGCTCGCCTTCAGTGCGCATGCCCAAAAGCTCGGGCTCACCCAAAACGTCCTTAGACCACCCCCAAAAGAAAGACCCCGCATGGGGCCTTGTGAGTGCTGCGCAAGCGTCGAATGCGAGAGAAAGCTATTTGATTTCTTGACCCAAGCAGCGACCTAAAGAGAGACTCAATGCAAAAGCTCTGGGGGCAGAACTTGGGGCTTGACAAGAGGGGGCGTGAAAATCTGCGCAGCATCAATGGCATCAAAGACGTATTGACGGCCGCAAAACTCACAACCCACTTCGATGTTGGGCATTTCACTCAAAATGCTGTCCGCCTCCTCTTGGCCCAAACCCAAAATCATTTGAGAGACCCGCTCTTTGGAGCATGAGCACACAAACCGAGGGGCGTTTGAGCCCTTGAGGGGTTCGTAGCGCATCAAAGGCTCATCCCAAAAGAGTCGGTGCAATATCGCATCGGGCTCCAAGCTGAGCAACTCCTCTGGCGTCAAAGTTGCAGCCAACATGGCGATGCGCTTGAAGTCTTCGTTCACGCCTATTTGGTCCTCGTCGGCTTGGGTGGACTTGGCCGATAAATTTCCCTCGCCTTGAACCGGCATTCTTTGCACCAACAAACCCGCGGCCACTTTGTCGTTGGCTGCCAAAATCAATTTGGTGTCGAGCTGTTCACTTTGCAGCATGTAGTGCTCCAACACTTCGCTGATGTGGTCGATGGGATGGCCCAAATCATCAAACAAAGGGACCACGCCTTGGTAGGGCTGCTGCCCGGGAAAGCGGTTCTTGGGGTCCAAGGTGATGGCACACTTGCCTTGGTTATTGACATTGACCATTTGGGTGAGGGTTGCTCCCTCATCAACGCTGCCGATGGTCTTGGCGGTAGACCTGAGCGACAAATCGGCTTTGACCTCGACCACGGCCAACTTGAGCGGACCATTGCCAAAAATTTGCAGCACCAAATCTCCATCGAATTTGAGCAACGCTTGCATGAGCGTGGCCGCTGCCGTCATCTCTCCAAGCAGCACTTGCACCGACAAAGGGTAAGCGCCCGTTTCTGCATTTTCTGCTCTGCGGTGAAGAATCTCCTGCCAAGACTCTGTCAAACGGACCAACTGCCCACGAACGGGCAAGCCGTCAAACAAAAACTGATGCATTTCGGACATGATTGAAGTCTCTCTTTAAGGTTTGGAATCCAACTCGCTCAGCTCAGCCTGAAAACGTTTGGCGTTTTTCACATAACTGATGGCGCTTTGCTTGAGGGATTCGATTTGCTCAGCACTCAAGGTCTTCACGACCTTGGCCGGTGAGCCCAAGATCATCGAGCCCTCAGGGAACTCTTTGCCCTCGGTCACCAAGGCGCCTGCGCCCACCAAACAGTGGGCACCAATTTTCGCACCATTGAGCACAACGGCTCCCATGCCGATCAAAGAACCCTCACCCACTGTACAGCCATGCAAAATCACCCGGTGACCCACCGTCACAAAGTCTCCAATGCTCAGCGGCGAGCCCACATCGCTGTGCAAGACACTCCCATCTTGAACATTGGTGCCCTGCCCCACCCGAATGGTCTCATTGTCACCACGAATGACCACGTTGAACCATACATTTGCATCAGCGCCCAAATGCACATCTCCCATGACTTGTGCGCTGGGTGCAACCCATGCCCCCATATCCAACTGAGGACTATGACTGCCTAAACGATAAATGGCCATGACCGGTCTCCTGCAAACGTTGAGCCCTCGATTTTAGTGCCTTGATCTGGCTCAAGAAGCTTACAATCCTTGGGCCATGATCGATCTCAGACGCCAAGCCCATTCTCTTTTTTGTGAATCCAATCCAACTCAAAAAGTTCTTGGGATGGCGCAACTTTGGGCGCAAAAAGAACAATGGCTCATTGAGCCACCCTGGAGCCCCACTCTAGAGGAGCTTTGCAAACCCATCGGTCGACCACCAACGCCAAAGCTGATTTCTCACAGAGACATTCCCAAGCGAAAACTCTCAACCCCCTTGGGGCTTGCTGGCTTGGTGCACTCCATTTGCCACATCGAATTCAACGCCATCAATTTGGCACTCGATGCGGTCTGGCGATTTGAGGGCATGCCAAGCCTTTATTACAGCGACTGGATTCAAGTGGCCTATGAGGAGTCCACCCATTTTGACTTGTTGAGCAACTTGCTCAACAAAATGGGCCACGGTTATGGAGACTTCGATGCGCACGATGGATTGTGGGAGATGTGCGAGAAAACCAAACACGACATCACCGCTCGAATGGCCTTGGTTCCCAGAACCTTGGAGGCCAGAGGGCTTGATGCAAGTCCTCTTATTCAACAAAAACTCATTGGGCTCAACTCTCCTTTTGCTCAAGAAGCCCATGAGATTTTGGACATCATTTTGCGCGACGAAATCACCCACGTGCGCGTTGGCAACCGCTGGTACTTGTGGCTTTGTGAATTGCAAAACACCGAGCCCAATGCTTTGTATGCGAAGTTGAGCCTTTTGCACGATGCACCCAGACTCAAACCTCCCTTCAACTTAGAGGCCAGGGCACAAGCTGGTTTCACCCAAGAAGAGTTGCGTCTTTTGCTGCAATCAAACCCTCTCTAAGGCCCCAGCCGTTTTGCTCAACCCCTAGGGTGGTGAGCAGCATGCATGGCTTTGAGCCGCTCCTTGGCCACATGGGTGTAAATGGTGGTCGTAGAAATATCGGCGTGACCCAAAAGCATTTGAACCGCTCTCAGATCTGCACCATGATTGAGCAAATGGGTTGCAAAAGCATGCCTCAAAGTGTGCGGTGAAATCGGACTTTTGATATCGGCCTTCAACGCATAACGTTTGACCAAAGACCAAAACATCACACGCGTCATGGCACTTCCTGCACTGGAGCCTCTTTGGGTCACAAAAAGTGCAGTCTCACTGCGCTCACCCAGCAACTCGTTTCTGGCCCCCTTGAGGTAGTGCTCAAGCCACCAACCCGCCTCTTGTCCAAAGGGAATCATTCTCTCCTTGCTCCCTTTGCCCGTCACAGTGAGCACACCTTGGTTCAAGCCAATTTGAAACACTTTAAGCCCCACCAATTCGCTCACTCGCAAACCACAAGCATACAAGAGCTCAAACATGGTTCTGTCTCGAACACCCAAAGGGGTTTTGACATCGGGGGCTTCAAGCAAGGCCTCCACCTGTGCCTCGCTCATGACCTTGGGAACTCGAAGCGATTGCTTGGCCGATAGCATCTTCAAGGTTGGATCCAGTTCAATGCGCCTCTCGCGCAAAGCCCACCTGTAAAAGCGCCTAAAAACCGTGAGCCTGCGATTGGCCGTGCTGGGTTTGGTCAAGGCGTGTGCATGGGCAAAATACGCATTCAATGAGCCATCGTTTGCACCCAACAAGCTCTCGCCTTGGGTGTGAAGCCAAGCGGAGAAGGCCTTCAAGTCCTGTGTGTAAGCACTCAAGGTCTGTTTGGACAAACCGTCCTCGAGCCACATGGCGTTGATGAAGACCTCAATCAAGGGGTCCAGCCCTTCAAGCTCGGGTTGGACCTCCAAGGACTCAGACGCCAAGACCATCAATCCAAGGTGAGTTTTTGTGTGTCCACAACTTTTTTGTAGATCTCAAACTCCGCCTTGATCTGCGCTTGGAATTGCTCGGGTGTGTTGGCGATGACCAAGGATCCAGTGTCCTCGATGCGCTTTCTGACACCGGGCTCCTCCAAAGCTTTTTTGACCCCTGAGGAGATGCGCTCAACCACCTCTTTGGGCAAGCCCTTGGGGCCATAGATGCCGTAAAAAGCCATGCGATTGACGGGCTCAAGCCCCACCTCTTTGAAGGTGGGTGTGTTGGGCAAAACGGCCAAGCGTTGAGGAGCGGCAACCACGATCGCCACCAAACGACCCTCCTTGATGAAGGGCAAAGCAGAGGGCAAGTTGTCAAAAATCATGGGCACTTGACCCGAGACAGTGTCATTGAGCGCAGGACCTGCACCTTTGTAGGGAATGTGGGTGATGTCAGCCCCAGAGAGACTTTTGTACAACTCGGTTTGCAAATGTCCAATGCCTCCAGTGCCCGAGGAAGCATAGGAATACTTGCCTGGATTCTTTTTGAGCTCAGCAATGAATCCTGCATAGTCGCGTGCAGGAAAACTGGGATGAACCGCAATCACATTGGGAGTGGCCGCGATGTTGATGATGGGCGTAAAGTCAGTGAGTGAGTTGTAGGGCGTGTGGGGATTGATGGCGGGATTGGCCGCTACGGTGGAGACCGTGGCCACCCCCAAGTTGTAACCATCGGGGATGGCTTTGGCCGTCTCGTTTGCTCCAACCACACCACCACCGCCAGGTTTGTTCTCGACAAAGACCGTTTGCCCCAAAACACGCCCAAGTGGTTCAGCGATCACGCGCGCCACAATGTCCGTGGTGCCCCCAGGTGCAAAAGGCACTTGCAAACGAATGGGTTTGTTGGGGTAAGCCTCTGCGGCTTGCACGCTCAAGCTCAAAAGCGAGAGGCTCAACGCCAAGAGTGAAGAGAATGCACAAGTCTTCAAAATTGGAAACATTTTCATGGTTATGTCCTTGTCAAACAATCGTCAATACAGATGAGCTCTATGGTCCATGGTCAGATATTACACCGATCTGGCAAACGCTGGTGCATGGTTTATCCTTGGGGCATGAACACAATTGATCTTTTGCTGCCTGACTTTGGCATCATCTTGTTGGGCTATGGTTTGGGGCATTACACCAAACTGAACGAAGAGGTTTGGAAATCCGTCGAAATATTGGTTTATTTCCTTTTGTTTCCTGTACTTTTGTTCTCCTCCATCAACAAAAGTCCGCTGGACATTTGGGTCTCTGCTCCCCTCATCGAGGCGGGTCTGATGTTGGCCTTGTGCACAATCGCGCTGAGCTACTCTTTGGTGCATCTGCCTTGGATCAAATCCAAAATCGATCTCTCCATGCACGCAGGCAGTGCACAAGTGGCCTTTCGCTTTAACTCTTTCATCGCGCTGGCACTGGCACAGCGCTTGTTTGGGGAGATGGGGCTCATCAAGATATCCATTTTGCTGGGCATCACGATACCGCTCTTAAATGTCGCTGCAGTGTGGCCCATGGCCAAGAACTCAGAACTTGGATTTTTAAAAGAGCTCTCTCGCAACCCATTGGTCTTGGCAACCCTCTCGGCCATGGCTTTCAATCTCTTGGGTCTTCACTTGCCAAGCTTGATTGACACCTCACTCTCCAAGGTGGGCGCTGCCTCCATTCCCTTGGGACTCATGGCAGCGGGGGCTAGCTTGCATTTGGGTAAATTGCGAGAGGAACTCCCGCTGAGTGCGGGACTCTTGAGCATCAGGCACGCCATAGCCCCCGTGTTGGCCTTTTTCTTGGCCACTCAATTGGGGCTCCCACCCATGGAGGGGTCTCTCTTGATCGTGTTTTCAGCTCTGCCCACGGCATCGAGCTCTTTTGTGCTCACATCCAGAATGGGCTTTGATGGCCATTATGTGGCGGGACTCGTCACGCTCTCCACGCTCTTTGGGATGGCCAGCTTGAGC
Source organism: uncultured Burkholderiales bacterium (assembly GCA_903865035.1). GTDB lineage: Bacteria > Pseudomonadota > Gammaproteobacteria > Burkholderiales > Burkholderiaceae_C > Limnohabitans. The sequence goes on from CAIPII010000113.1 coordinate 19,100, forward strand.
TTTGCCTTCTTTTTAATCCATCAGCTTTATTGATCTCAGTCGACCTTCGCTCCAGAGACTGCGATCACTTTGCTCCACTTGATGGTCTCACTCTTGATGTACTGCGCCAACTCTTCTGGAGAACTGCTCAAGGGCTCAAGGCCAGCTTGTGCGAATTTTTCAGCCGTATCAGCTTCACGCAGCACGCCCACAATTTCAGCATTGAGTCGAGCCACGGTGGTCTGAGCAACACCTGCGGGGGCCAATACAGCAAACCACCCGTTGGCTTCAAAGCCAGGCAGCCCACTCTCGGCCAATGTTGGGAGATCGGGCGCCAGTGCAGAACGCTGTTTGTTCAAGACACCCAAAATCTTGATTTTGCTCGACTTCATCTGCGGCTCGATCGTCGCAATGTCAGCAATGGCCAAGGAGGTCTCCCCTCCCATGACTGACATCAAAGCTGGAGCACTTCCCCGGTAAGGCACATGCAACAAATTAATCCCGGCCATGGATTTGATCAACTCGCCAGACAAATGCATTGCAGTTCCATTGCCCCCGGAGGCATAACTCAACTTGGCGTCTTTGGTTTTCGCAAGTTCAATCACATCTTTGATGCTTTTAACGGGCACGGTTGAATTGGCGATCAACACAAAGGGACTGGTTCCAAACAAAGTGATGGGCGCAAAGTCAGTGCTTGGGTTGTAGCTCAAATTTGGATACAGGCTTGGATTGGCGGCCAAGCCGCCCGCTGAGGCCAAGACAATGGTGTAGCCGTCTTGAGGAGCTTTCGCGACCAAATCGAGTCCAACCCCTCCCCCGGCACCGGGCTTGTTGTCGACCATCACAGGCTGACCTAGACGCTTGGAGAGCTTGGGGGCCACGATCCTGGCGGCCGCATCGCTGCTGCCTCAAGCGGGAAAGGTGACCACAAAACGAATGGGCTTGGAGGGCCATGGAGCGTTGCTTTGAGCGCTGGCGTTGTGTGACGCCATGAGACACGCTGCAGTCATCAAGCCCAGAGCGGTTTTCATCAATTTTTGCTTCATTCGATCACTCCAACCTAAAGAGCTTTTGGGCATTGGTTTGAAAAAACATTTTCTTCTCCTCCAGTGTGAGAGGGAGTTGATCCATGGCCAAGACCTCCTCCTCCACGTATTGATAGGGATAGTCCATGGCATACAAGACGCGATCCATGCCCATGATTTTTTGAGCAAAGGTGATGGCCGGCTCCCATGCCATGCCAGAGGAGGTGTACCAAAAATTCTCCCTCAGATACTCACTTGGTTTTTTCTTCAAAGGCTTCACGCCCTCGCTTCGATTGGAGCGCACGATGCCAGCGTGCATGAAGTCAATTCTGTAGTGCCAGTAAGGCAGCCCCTCGCCCAAGTGTCCCAAGACAATTTTGAGCTTGGGGAATCGATCAAAAACACCCGAGACGATCAACCTCAGCACGTGAAGGCTCGTCTCTGCGGCAAACCCGCAAATGGCTGCATCCAAGCAACGCGAGAGGTAAGGCTCTACCATTTGAGGAGAAGGTGAATTGGGATGGATGTAAATGGGAACATCCAAAGCTTCAGCCGCCTCGAAAATGGCCCAAAATTTCTCATCGTCCAAATACTCGCCTTGGGTATGGGAGTTGATCAACGCACCTTTGAGCCCCAAATGATGCACGGCTCGCTCCATCTCTTTGGCCGCACTTTCGGGATCTTGGGGGGCAATGGCCGCCAAGCCGCAAAAGCGAGTGGGATGCGCTTTGATGGTTTGCGCCAATTGGTCGTTGGTTGAACGGGCCAAATCAACCGCAATGTTTTTCTCAAACACTTGCACACCTGGAGCGGTCAGCATCAACAACTGCATGTCAATGCCCGTGGCATCCATGTCAGACAATCGACGCTCTCCCAAGTCTTGAATGCGTGCAAACAAATCTTTTGCGCGGGGCGAGGAGTTTTGAGCAAAAAACCCCCACAGGTTAAAGAATCCTGGATCGTGAATGGTCTTGTTCTCCAAGATGTGGAGGTACATCTTCATGAGCTCAGGCGTCATCCAGCCCTCTTCAGTGGCAATTCTCTTGTAATGGGGATTTTGGGGTATCACGTTTGACCTTTGATGCATTCGAAAAAAAACTCTTGCACCTCTCACTCTGGAGGCAAAGAGCCATTGAAAGCATCATAGGCCTTATCCCCAAATGGGCTAGAGCGTTTTCACTGATATGGCGAACTAAAGCACCAAAGGTTCAGGCTCAAGCCGAATGCCAAAACGCTCATAGACACTGGTTTGAATGGCACGAGCCAAGGTCATCACCTCGCCTCCTGTGCAAGGCATCTCTAGACCACCTTTGTTGACCAAGACCAGGGCTTGTTTTTCGTAAACAGCGGCTTGCCCAACGCTTTTTCCCTTCCAGCCACAAGCATCAATGAGCCAGCCCGCGGCCAACTTGTAATTGCCGTCGTGCAAGGCGTAGTGAACCAAGCTGGGCTCTCGGGCAATGATGTCCTTGCACTGCTCCTCACTCACCGTTGGGTTTTTGAAAAAACTCCCCACATTGCCAATCACTTTGGGGTCGGGTAATTTTTCTCGCCTGATGTCACAAACCCAACCAAACACATCTTGGGCACTGGGCTTGCTTACCCCAAAATCCTTCACTCGCTTTTGAAGATCTTGGTAATCCAAAACTGGGACCCATTTCTTGGGCAATCGAAACCGCACTCGGGTGATGACCGACTGTCCTGCCAATCCCATGAAGGCCTGCTCAGCGTTGAAGGACGTTTTGCTCTTGAGCTCCTCAGAGCCCCTTTTGAGCTCCCCCCAATGGCTCTTTGGTCCGTGTTTGAAAACCGAGTCTCGGTAGCCAAATGCACACTGCGCTGCGTTCAGGGTGAAGCTCTCTCCTGTCTCCAAATGAATGGCATCCAACTCATGAAAGCGGTCTTGCAATTCAACCCCATAAGCACCAATGTTTTGAACGGGGGTCGCGCCCACGGTGCCTGGAATCATTGCCAAATTCTCCAGCCCCGCCCAACCCTGCTCCAAGGTCCATGCAACAAAATCGTGCCAATTCTCACCCGCCTCGGCTTGAACGTAATAAGCCCGCTCGTCCTCGCCCACCAAAGCACGCCCCAGTGTTTCCATCTTCAAGACACAAACCTTCAAATCCCCCGTCAACACCAAATTGGAGCCTCCACCCAGGACAAATTTAGGCAAGAATTTGAGGCTTGGATCGTGCAAGGCCTGTCGCAAATCATCCTCTGAGCGCACACGCACCAAGACTTGAGCCCTAGCCAAAATGCCAAAGCTGTTATACGATTGAAGGGATTGGTTGTGTTCGACCATCATGAATACAATTGTCTCATTGCTTTTAGCTCAAAACCCATTTATTTGAATCACCATGCCCTCATTTGACACCGTTTGTGAAGCCAATTTGGTAGAAGTTAAAAACGCAGTTGAAAACACTGCGAAAGAAATCGGAACTCGTTTTGACTTCAAAGGAACGGCGGCGGCCGTTGAGTTCAAAGACAAAGCGATCATCCTCACAGGGGACGCTGAATTTCAATTGGACCAAATTGAGGATGTGCTTCGGGCCAAGCTCACCAAGCGCGAGGTTGACGTTCGATTCATTGAAAAAGGGGACGTTCAAAAAATTGGTGGCGACAAGGTCAAAGTGTCCTTGAAAGTGCGTGAGGGCATCGAGAGCGAGGATGCGAAAAAGATTCAACGCTTGATCAAAGACTCCAAGATCAAGGTTCAAGCCTCCATTCAAGGCGAAGCGGTTCGGGTGAGTGGAGCCAAGAGAGATGACTTGCAAGCGGCAATGGCCATCATCAGAAAAGACATGCCTGATTTGCCTTTGAGCTTTAACAACTTCAGAGACTAGCAGCACTGCAGTGAGGCCAGCAAATTGAGGCCTCTAGCCCTAGACTCGCCTCATTGGGGTTGATTTTTTTTGGCCCCAATTTTGTCCTCTTGTCCTTTGAAGAGCCTCTCCAAATTGGCCTTGTGTCGATAAAGGAGCAAAGCGCTCATGATCACTGAGCACACGAGCACCAAGGACTCCGATTGCCAAAGCGCTCCATCCAAAAGCAAGTAAGCAAGCGGAGCAAAGACAGAGGCGAGCAAAGCGGAGAGCGAAGAGTATCTCCATATCTTGGCAGCCCCTAACCAACAAAGCAGGGTGAGGAGTCCCAAAATCGGCTCAAACCCAATGAGCACCCCAAGCGCTGTGGCCACACCCTTGCCGCCTTTGAAGGCAAAAAACACGGGAAACAAATGTCCCAAAAATGCACTGAGTCCAACGGCACCCATCCACGCACGCGGATTCATGTCCAACCACAACCAGTCCTGCCCCAATGGGCTGTTAAGCGGCAAAAGGTCCAAGCCATGGACAAACAAAAAAACCGGCAACCAGCCTTTGAAAGCATCTAGTAGGAGCGTGAGCGCAGCAGCAGCTTTGTTGCCTGTTCTGAGCACATTGGTGGCTCCCGGGTTTTTGCTGCCAAATGTCCTTGGATCCTCAAGTCCAAAGGCCTTGGAGACCAGCACCGCAAAGGACAAAGAGCCCATCAAGTAGGCCAACACACACGCCCCAAAGGCAATGACCCAAGAGGGTAAGGAGAGGAAAGCATCAGAGTTCATGTTGTCAAAGGTGTGCGCGAGCTTGGTTTGCAGGGCCCCAAGCATAGAGTTGGGATAAAAACAGGTAGTATAGAACCTCTGCAAAACAGGAAAGTTCATCCTTCTTTGCAATTGAGCTTTCAAAATTGCGTTGTCTCGCAACCCCTTGATTTTTCCAATGTACAGCGTCCAACGTTCCTCCAGCACTCATTTTCTTCGCATCAGACGGCACGATCAACATGTGCGAACCTGGGGCTCTCATGCCAATGGACAAACCCCTTGGGTGATGCTTCACGGCTGGATGGATGTGAGCGCATCTTTTCAATTTTTGGTGGACCAACTCCAAAGCTCGCCTTTCATCATCGCGCCCGATTGGAGGGGTTTTGGACCCACCCAGGCGCTGGAGCAGGACCACTTTTGGTTTCCAGATAACTTGGCCGATTTGGATTTTTTGTTGGATCATTTTGAATCTCAATTGGGCACTTCGCGCTTTCATTTGATCGGCCACAGCATGGGTGGCAATGTGGCGCTGGCCTATGCGGGCATTCGCCCAAACAGAATCGACAAAGTCGTGAACCTCGAGGGCTTTGGCCTGCCCAGCACCAAACCCACCATGGCACCCAAGCGGCTTGCGAGATGGCTGGACGAATTGCATGCACTCCAAAGGGGCAGCCTGGAGCTCAAAGCGTATGAAAATTTAGAGGGCGTGGTGCGCCGCTTGCAACTCAACAACCCTCGCCTGAGCTTGGACCAAGCCCAGTGGCTGGCACCCCACTGGGCTGGACAAACACCAGAGGGCACCTGGAAAATATTGGGGCATCCCGCTCACAAAGTGGTCAACCCCTATCTCTACCAAACTCTGGAGATGCAGGAGATACTCAAATGCATCGAGGCTCCAGTGCTGAGCTTGCATGCAGCCGAGAGAGATGTCTTCAAGCGACTGGGCGGTGCTTACGATTTTGAAGAATACTTGGAGCGCATGAAAGCCGTCAAAGAACTCACCCACCAAGAGATCAGCGACTGCGCCCACATGCTTCACCATGACCAACCACGTGCGGTGGCACAAGCCATTGAACCCTTTTTAAGCAGCAGCGTGACCCATGTTTAAAACCGATGTGGTGATTTTGGGAGCGGGTGCTGCAGGCCTATTTTGCGCTGGCGTTGCCCAGCAGCAAGGCCTTAAAGTTCTCATTTTGGACCACTACCCGAAATTGGCTGAGAAGGTTCGCATCTCTGGTGGAGGCAGGAGCAACTTCACCAACGCTCAAATTGATCCCCAAATGCCACACCGACACTACGTCGGACAAAACCCCCAATTTGCCAGAAGTGCTCTGTCTCGCTACACCCCTCAGCATTTTGTAGAACTGGTCAAATCTCACAACATCGCCTTTCATGAAAAGCATTTGGGCCAACTCTTTTGCGATCGATCGGCCGAGGACTTGATCCAAATGCTTTTGACTGAGTGCGAGTCAGGCGCCTCCTCAGGAGAGGTCAAGAGGTGGCAACCTTGCGAATTCCACTCTGTCACCTTCTCCGATGCGCCGCTTGCCCACTACACCTTGCAAACCAGCATGGGCTCGGTTCAATGCCAAGCCTTGGTGGTGGCAACGGGTGGACTCTCGATCCCAGCCATTGGAGCCACCGGCATTGGCTACACTTTGGCCCAGCAATTTGACATCCGGCTCACCCCAACTCAACCCGCCTTGGTCCCCCTCACCCTGGGTGGACCAGAGTGGGCACCATTCAATACCCTCTCAGGCCTTTCTCTCAAAGCATGTGTCTCAAGCTGCCAGGGCAAGAAAAAAATCAGCTTCGAAGACGATCTCTTGATCACCCACAAAGGCTTATCGGGACCTGCCACCTTGCAAATTTCAAACTACTGGCAAGCTGGAGAGCGCATTGAAGTCGATTTGTTGCCTGAACTTGATGTCTTGCCTCAATTGATCGCATTAAAACAACAGTCCAAAAAGACCCTGAGCAATGAGCTCTCCACGTGGTTACCCAATCGATTGATCCACGCATGGACCGATCACAACCCCTTGTGGCAAAAATCCATGGCCGACACCTCACAAAAGGCGCTCGAGAGCCTTGCTCTCGCCCTCAAACAGTGGTCCTTGTTGCCCAGCGGCACCGAGGGCTACAAAAAAGCCGAGGTCACCGTTGGAGGCGTGGACACCAGAGACTTGTCACAACAAACCATGGAATCTAAGCAAAAAGGTTTATATTTCATAGGTGAAGTGGTCGATATCACGGGTTGGCTTGGGGGTTATAACTTTCAGTGGGCGTGGTCGAGTGCACACGCATGCGCAATGGGCTTGGCAAATCAAATAAAACCGCTATAATGGTGGTCTTTGCTGGCAATACCCCAACGCCTAAAAAATTTTTAAGTTGGGGACAACCGCGAACAAAGGCTTTGGAGCCCGATCTTCTCTGAACACTTTTGTGCGCACAATTCAAATTTGATCGTCAATGACAACCATTCGCGTAAAAGAAAACGAGCCCTTTGATGTGGCACTGCGCAGATTCAAGCGCACCATCGAAAAATTAGGTCTTTTGACCGATTTGCGTGCACGTGAGTTTTATGAAAAGCCCACAGCTGAGCGCAAGAGAAAAAAAGCAGCTGCTGTCAAGCGTCACTACAAGCGCGTTCGCAGCATGCAGTTGCCCAAAAAACTGTACTGATCCCTGGAGTCGATGCGCCTTTTTTAAGCCGCATCGAGATCCACCAAAAAGCTCGTTCGGGTCAAACCGCACGGGCTTTTTTTAACACTTTCGTCCCCTGACGACACACCTCTCCCCTTACAGATCCGAGCACCAAGATGACACTCAAAGCACAAATCACAGAAGACATGAAGCAAGCCATGAAAGCCAAGGACAGCTTTCGTTTGGGCACCATCCGTTTGCTGCAATCGGCCATGAAGCAAAAAGAGGTGGATGAAAGAATTGAATTGAACGATGAGCAGGTGATCGCCATCGTGGACAAATTGATCAAACAAAGGAAAGACTCTGTCCAGGCCTATGAGCAAGCGGCGAGAGAGGATTTGGCAGAGGTGGAAAGACAAGAGATGGCTGTGCTCCAAGCCTATTTACCTGCTCGCATGAGCGATGAGGAGATCCATGCCGCAGTCAAAGCGATCGTGAGTGAACTCAATGCTGCGGGCCCTGGAGAGATGGGACGCGTCATGGGTCAAGTCAAAACCCGTCTAGCTGGCAAAGCCGACATGGGTGTCGTCTCTCAAGCCGTGAAGGCCGCTTTGAACCCTTGAGCTGAGTCAAAGCCACGCTCAAAAAAAGTGCGTGGCGATTGGGCGCCAAAAATGGCTCAGGAGCCGGCAATTTTCATGCGGTTGATGAGCAAGGATCCAACCGTCTTGGCGCCGTAGTTGTAGGCATCTGAGCCCACGGCCTGAATGCCTTTGAGCATGTCTTTCAAATTGCCCGCGATGGTGATTTCTTGAACCGGGAAAGCGATCTCGCCCTTTTCCACCCAAAACCCGCTGGCGCCACGTGAGTAATCTCCCGTCACATAGTTCACGCCTTGGCCCATGAGTTCGATCACAAAAAGACCTGTGCCTAGCTTTTTAAGCATTTTCTCCAAGTCATCTCCCGCTTGGGTCAAGCGACTGCTCATCACCAAGTTGTGAGAGCCACCTGCGTTGCCCGTGGTTTGCATGCCCAGTTTGCGAGCAGAGTAAGTTCCCAAGAAATAACCCATGACTCGACCATCTTTGATGACATCACGCGCTTGGGTGATCACACCCTCGTCATCAAAGGGCGCACTGCCTTTGCCCCCTTTCACAAAAGGGTCCTCATGCACTTGGATGTGCGAGGGCAAGACCTCGCGACCCAAAGAGTCCAGCAAAAAAGAACTCTTGCGGTAAAGCGATCCACCACTCAAGGCTTGCACCATGTGACCCAATATGCCCGAGGCCAAAGTGGACTCAAAGAGCACGGGACACTGCACCGTTTTGATTTTTCTAGACCCCAAGCGACTGAGCGCCCTTTGAGCGGCGTAGCGGCCCACCTCCTCAGGTTTGGCCATGAGCTCAGGCTCCCTCATGGACGTGTACCAAGCGTCTCGTTGCATGTTCTCGCCCTTGCCCGCAATGGGTGCCACAGATAAGCTGTGTCTGGAACTTGCATAGCCACCCCTGAAACCGCGGGTGTGAGCGCTGAAGAAATGACTTTGTTGGGCTGACACTCCAGCGCCTTCGCTGTTGGTGATTTTTTTGCTGACCGCAAAAGCAGCTTGTTCACAAGCCAAGGCGAGCTCAAAGGCGGCCTCACTGGTGATGGGCCAGGGGTGAAAGAGCTCAAGCTCAGGGTGATGGTGGCTGATGACATCAGCATCGGGTAGCCCCGCGGCAGGGTCCTCGGCGGTGAAGCGCGCTATGTCAAAGGCCGCTTGCACCGTTCTCTCAATGGCAGCACCTGAAAAATCAGAGGTGCTGGCGTTGCCTCTTTTGGAGCCCAAATAAACAGTGACGCCCAGCCCCTTGTCTTGGTTTCTCTCGACCGTCTCAAGAGAGCCCTTTCTGACCGAAACGGACAGACCACAACCCTCTGAGGCCTCAGCGCCTGCATCGGTCGCGCCCAGCTTCAAAGCGTGCTTGAGCGCATGGTCCACCAAGCCCTCAAATTGACTTTGAGAGTAGCTGAATCCGGGCATGGGTGCCTTGGAATCGGTAGGGGTGGTGGATGAAAATGATTTTTGTTTACTCATGCCCTTATTATCCTACTGATGGGCCAATCTTGCGCCCCAATCAAGGCGATAATTGAGCTCAAGATGTCAAGAAAACCCAAAAAAGGCTATTACGTGCGAGGAGAGTTCATTGCCGAAGGCAGTGAGCTTGACTTGGCTTACAAGCGCGAATTAAAAGGCAGCGATAGTGCCAGCAAAACGGACCTCAAGCGTGAGAGCACCGAGAGGCAAAAACTAGGTGTAGAGCTCCTGGAGTTGAGGGCCGATTTGCGCGATCAACTCCTCTCCAAAGGCCACCTCAATGAGCTTTTGGTTGAGGCCTTGGCACAAGCCAAAAAAATCACGGACTTTGAGGGCAAACGCCGTCAAATGCAGTACGTGGGCAAACTCATGAGAAAACTCTCAGATGAGGATGTGGTGGCCTTGCAAGAGGCTTTGCTGTTGCAACACGGTGGCTCGGCAAAAGAGACCCAAGCCTTGCATTTGGCCGAGAGTTGGAGAGACAGGCTCTTGACCAACGAAGATGCACTCACCCAATGGGTGAGCGAGCACCCCCAAACGGATGCTCAAGCGCTCAGAGCGCTCATTCGCCAAGCGCAAAAGGATGCAGTCCCCTTGAGCGCGCGCGAGGTCTCAGAGGGCAAAGCCCCAAGACAATCTCGCGCGTACCGAGAGATTTTTCAATGGATTCGTCAAGCCCTCAAAAGTGCCGACGAGGACCAAAACCCCTCAGATGCCCCCGCCCTTGAAGACTGAGCATTGAGCTCGCTTATCAATCAAGAGACTTTGACTTCAATCAAACCCCTTTGAAATTTGGATACAAGTGACCATGGACATCGACCCCCGCTGTGACACCTTGAAAATTGGATTGCTCTCGGTGAGCGACAGAGCCTCAAGTGGTGTCTACGAAGACAAAGGACTGCCCGCACTCAGAACTTGGCTCTCACACGCACTGTGGAACCCCATTGAGTGGCACGAGGCATTGGTTGCAGATGAAATCCCACTCATCAAAGAGCAACTCCTGCTCATGTGCGAAAAAGGTTGCCACTTGGTGCTGACCACTGGCGGCACAGGTCCTGCCAAGCGAGATGTGACACCCGAGGCCACGCTCGCTGTTGGTGACAAAGAGATGCCTGGATTTGGCGAACAAATGCGTCAAATCAGCTTGAATTTTGTGCCCACAGCGATTTTGTCCAGACAAGTCGCCGTGATCAAAGACCAAACTTTGATCATCAATTTACCGGGACAACCCAAATCCATTGAAGAGACCTTGGGTGGTTTGCCTGAGTCGCCCACCCAAAAAAGAGTACCTGGCATTTTTGCTGCAGTGCCCTATTGCGTCGATTTGATCGGCGGCCCCTACATGGAGGCCAAAGAGGACTTTTGCAAAGTTCACCGCCCCAAAAACGCACTTCACTCCAAGCGAATTTAATCACCCATGAAAAAAGGAATCGCAGCCTCCATCTCAAGACTGCGATTCCTCATGATGACACCCAGAGCCCCAGGTCTGAGGGGCAATTAGAGTGTGCTCAACACTTCAGACAAAGCTCTTCTGGCCTTTCTTGGCCAGTTGCCTGCTGCGGGCTTGCCCACTGCGATCAACATGACGGGCACCTCGTGCTCACCCAAATGAAAGGCTTTGGCAACGCCTGGGGCATCAAATCCGATCATCGCACCCGAGACCAAACCTTTGGCCTGAGCGGCGTACATGAGCGTCATCGAGGCCAAAGCGCCAGAGCGAATGGCCTCATCACGCTGCAATTGTGAGTTGTTGTCGTACATGCCGTTGGCCATTCCAATCCAACCGTCATAAGCGGCTTGATCAATGGCACCCGCGTCCAGCATGGGCTTGATCACGTGGGGCAAATCTTGATAACCCATGGTGTTGCCAACCACGATGAAGGTGACTGCGGCATCTCCCACCTTGGGTTGATTGAAAGCGAGAGCTTTCAATTGTGCTTTTTTCTCGCTGGAGCTCACCGCAATGAGTCTCCAGTTTTGCATGTTAAAGGAGGTGGGGGTGTTGATGGTGAGCTGCACCAATTCCTCAATTTCAGCTTGACTCAGGTGATGGGTGGAATCGAAATTGTTGGCTGATGTGCGCTCTTTGATGATGCTGATGGCGTCTGACATGAATGAAGGCTCCAGTGGGGTTGAAAAAAAAGGAAAAAGGAAAAATAAAAGCTCTTGTGCAATTGGGTTTGATCCCCAAGATTTCAAGCCCCTCAAGGACAAGGAGCCAAGAGAAATTGAATTCAGTGCTGCTTTTTCTCAAGCAGCTCGGCCAAGCTCGCTTGCAAATCAGCGATCCTTCTCTCTTGAACTTGGGTGAGTTCACTCAACTCTTTGAGGGTTTGGAGAACAGGATCGTCTGCACTGGTGACGCCATAAGCGCTGAAAGGTTTGTTTTGATCAGAAGGGTTGGGACTCAAGGCAACGCCAAACACATCGTACTGCTCAGGTGTTTGGTCCTGGCCCGAATGCTCAGAACTTGAGGACGGCAAAATGATGCGAGCGGGGTTCCCAATGGCGGTGGCTCCTGCAGGCACGGGTTTGGTCACCACCGCATTGCTGCCAATCTTTGCACCATCTCCAACCTCAAAACCACCCAAGACCTTGGCACCAGCTCCAATCACCACATCGCGACCGATGGTGGGATGGCGTTTAACGCCTTTGTACAAACTCGTGCCCCCAAGCGTGACACCTTGGTAAATGGTGCATCCATCTCCAATTTCAGCGGTCTCGCCCACCACCACACCCATGGCATGGTCAAAGAAGACGCGCACACCAATCTTGGCAGCGGGATGGATCTCAATGCCAGTCAAAAAACGACTCACATGAGCGATGAATCTCGCAAGCCAATGAAACCCCACACCCCAAAGGGCGTGCGAGAGGCGATGCAACACCAGGGCATGTAAACCCGGGTAACAGGTGAGCACCTCAAAACGACTCTTGGCCGCAGGGTCACGCTCAAAAATGCACTGGATATCGTCTCTTAATTTGGTAAACATAGGCCTCTAGTCTAGCTCTTTTGAGGCTCTCTTGAGCGCCATGTGCTTAGCAACACCTCTGAGGATGTGGACTTCCTCGGGCGAGAGATGTGCTCGGTTAAAGAGCTGTTGCAGCCTGGGCATGAGTTTTTTGGGTGCCAAAGGATCTAAAAATCCGATCTCAACCAAGGAAGCCTCCCAATGGGCCAGTAGCCCAGCAATGGCAGGACCATCTGCCAATTCTCGACTTGCTTGGTCCGCTGCAGTGCTCTTCATTGCATCAGCACCCAAGTAGGAAGTGGCCCCACCCAAACGGAGCCTCCATTCGTAGGCAATGACTTGCGCGGCACTGGCCAAATTCAATGATCCGAAATTGGGGTTGGTCGGAATGCTCAAAGCCACATGGCATCGATAAACATCCTCATTGGTCATGCCAAAGCGCTCAGAGCCAAATAAAAATGCAATGCCCTTGGGTTGAGGCTCCTCGGCTTTGAGGGTTTCAAAGTGCTCCCTGGGCGTGCGAGTAGGCGGTCCAAAATCTCTGGGTGTCATGGCCGTGGCACACCAATGGGTCATGTCGGTGAGGGCCTCCTCTAATGTTTGGACGACCCGTGCATTTTTGAGAACGTCTTGTGCGCCACTGGAACGCTGAAGGGTCTCTTCTCGGCGCAGCACATTGTCAAAGCGAGGTCTCACCAAAACCAGATCGTCAAAGCCCATGACTTTCATGGCCCTGGCCACTCCTCCCACGTTGCCAGCGTGGCTCGTCTCGATCAATACAAATCTGGTTTTCATGGTTCTTGTGTTTGAGCTGAAAGATCGCACAATTTAGTTTCTTTTGACTGGGTGAAATGCCCACACAGTGCCTTAAAATACGTTCTTCTTTGAAGGGTTTTGGCCCTAAAGGGTTGAGGGTCTTGATCAATCGCTTTGCCAGATCCTTTCTCAAGCATTTTGTCGCTTGAAGTTGCCTACCGGTTCAAGGTCTCTCTGATCAAGGGTGCATTGTCCTCGATTTAACCCTGATCGGCTTTGCGGCCCTCTCATTGAAGTGTCATATTTTTTCGTTTAGCAACCTGCGCCTTTGGGCCAATTTTTGAATTGATGTTTTCCTTATGATGCCTTCCAACACCCTTCATCCAATGCTCAACGTGGCCATCAAAGCAGCAAGAGCGGCTGGGGCCATCATCAACCGTGCCGCGTTGGATGTGGAGTCGGTGCGCATTTCGCAAAAATCAGTCAACGACTACGTCACCGAAATCGATCAAGCCAGTGAGAACGTGATCATCGAAACACTTCTTGGTGCGTATCCCGACCACGCCATCTTGGCCGAAGAGTCCGGTAGTGAACTGGGCAACCCCAATTCTGACCACATTTGGATCATCGATCCTTTGGATGGCACCACCAACTTCATTCACGGCTTTCCCGTTTATTGTGTGAGCATTGCGCTGGAAGTTCGCGGCAAAATTGAACAAGCCGTGGTCTACGACCCAACTCGCAACGATCTCTTCAGCGCAACCAAAGGACGCGGCGCATACATGAACGACCGCAGGATGAGGGTGAGCAAACGCATCCATTTGAAAGACTGCTTGCTCTCCACGGGATTTCCATTTCGCGCAGGAGACGACTTGGAATCGTACTTGAACCTGTTGAGAGACATCACGCCCAAGGTCCAAGCCATCAGGAGACCAGGCGCTGCGGCACTCGATTTGGCCTATGTGGCTGCAGGATTCAGCGATGGTTTTTTTGAATCAGGCTTGCACCCTTGGGACATGGCGGCTGGCTCATTGCTGATCACAGAGGCAGGAGGCTTGGTTGGCAACTACACAGGAGAGAGCGACTTTTTGTATCAACATGAGTGCGTTGCAGGCAATCCAAAAATTTACGCACAAATGGTCCCCGTGCTCAAGCCCTACACGAAAATCGTCAAAACGAGCAAAACCAACTTGACTGCCCATCACGATGTGGGCGCCTCGCTTGAAATTGAGCAAGAACACAGTGCTCACCCTGAGCCTTTGAGCAAAAAACCAACCCTCTCGCGGCCCACCCGCGTTAAGAAATCCTTTTAAGGCGTTCGCGATCTGTCGCCCTTTTCTCGGTGTGAAAGATGAAAGACGCCCCTAAAAGCACAGAGCCCCAAGCACACGCGTCTGAGGCGAGTGCGCTGCCTGCTCATGCCAACAAAGCCCCTTCTCCTAAGGGCGAGAGCGATACGCCAATGATGCAGCAATACAAAGCGATCAAGGCTGAGTTCTCTCAAACGCTTTTGTTTTACCGCATGGGGGACTTCTATGAATTGTTCTTTGATGACGCCCACAAAGCAGCAGAGCTTTTAGGCATCACCCTCACTCACCGAGGGCAAAGTGGCGGTGAACCCATCCCAATGGCGGGTGTGCCCTTTCACTCGGCTGAAGGGTACTTGGCCAAGCTGCTCAAAGCTGGCGAGTCGGTGGCCATTTGCGAACAAATTGGCGAGGTCCCAGCCAAAGGACCTGTCAAGCGCCAAGTCGTGAGGGTCTTGACGCCGGGAACCCTCACCGAGAGCGAGCTCTTACCAGACAAGAGTGAATCGTTTTTGCTGAGCGTTTATCCAAGTGACAGACCCCAAAAAACGGCTGGATGTGGCTTGGCTTGGATGAGTCTCACACAAAACACCTTGTACCTGACGGAATGCACTGCTGAGGATTGGCCGCTTTGGATCAACAAAATCGCCCCTAAGGAAATCATCTACCCGCAAGGCCTGAGCGAAGCGCTCAAAAAAAACCTGATTGGAGCGCACACACTTTGCCCTCGCACCGATTGGCAGTTTGAGAAAGCCTTGGGTGAGAGAAAGCTCTTGGAGCAACTCAAAACCAATACCCTTGATGCGTGGCAAGCCCAAGGCATGTCCAACGCGCATGCCGCAGCTGGGGCGCTTTTGAGTTATGCCGAGCACACCCAAGGTCAACACCTTCCCCACGTCAACACATTGTGCATGGTCCAAGAACGTGAGGGTGTTGATCTGCCCCAAAGCACCAAACGAAATTTGGAAATCACCCAAACCTTGAGAGGCGAGGACTCACCGACCTTGTTTTCTTTGTTGGACACTTGCATGAGCTCCATGGGCTCTAGAGAGCTCAAGCGCTGGCTACTGGAGCCTCCCATTTCTCGTGAGTTGCCCAAGGCAAGGCTTGAGGCCATGCGAATCCTCATGAGCGAGGCGTCAAGAAAGACCAAGAGCAATGCGGCACTGAGTGAGACGCCCTTTAAGACCTTGAGAAGTGCATTGAAGGGACTCTCCGATGTTCAACGCATCTCCGTTCGAATTGGGTTGTCGCAAGTCAAACCCCGTGAGTTGAACGCCTTGGCACGGGCGTTCTCTCAAGGACAAGCCATTTTGGAGCACTTGAATGAGCTCTCCGACTGTGCTTTGTTGAATCACATCAAAAGCCATTTGTGGATTGACTCCAAATGGCAAACTTTGATCGAGCGAGCCATTGATCCCGAGCCCTCAAATCTCATTCGAGATGGAGGCGTGATTGCAAGGGGATACGATCAAGAGCTTGACGAATTGAGAGACATTCAAAACAATTGCGACGCATTTCTTTTGGAACTCGAAACCTCTGAGCGTGCAAGAACGGGCATACCCAACCTCAAAGTGCAATTCAACAAAGTCCACGGCTTTTTCATTGAGGTCAGCCAAGGCCAACTGGCCCGCATCCCAGAAGACTACAAACGTCGACAAACGCTCAAAAATGCTGAGCGCTTCATCACCCCTGAGCTCAAAGCGTTCGAGGACAAAGCCCTTTCTGCTCAGGAAAGGGCCCTTGCCAAAGAGAAGTGGCTCTTTGAGGAACTCTTGGCGCAACTGCAAGGACTGGTGGCTCCATTGGGAGCAATGGCGCAATCCTTGGCTCAACTCGATGCATTGCTCAGCCTTTGTGAGCGCAGCGACACCTTGGGTTGGTGTGAGCCTCAATACGTGAATCACACTTGCATTGAGATCACCGATGGACGTCACCCTGTGGTGGAGTCAAGGCTTAGGCAAACGTCTGAGAAGACCTTCATTGCAAATTCAACCCAATTGGGCGCCAAAGCACGAATGCAAATCATCACGGGCCCCAACATGGGTGGTAAATCAACTTACATGAGACAAGTGGCCTTGATCGTGCTTTTGGCCTGCATGGGCTCACATGTCCCTGCCTCGGCTTGTGTCTTGGGCCCAATCGACGCCATACACACCAGAATTGGAGCGGCCGACGACTTGGCCAATGCCCAGTCCACTTTCATGATGGAGATGACAGAAGCGGCTCAAATTCTCAACAGCGCGGGCCCCAACAGTTTGGTGCTCATGGATGAGATTGGTCGAGGAACTTCAACTTTTGATGGATTGGCTTTGGCCAGTGCGATTGCAAGCTTTTTACACAACAAGTGTCAATCCTTCTCTCTATTTGCCACCCACTACTTTGAGCTCACTGAATTTCCAGTTCGACACAGCCAAGCTCAGAACATTCACCTGGGGGCCACGCAAAGCAGCTCAGGCATTGCTTTTTTGCACAAAATCGAGCCCGGTCCGGCCAGTCAAAGCTACGGCATCCAAGTTGCAAAATTGGCAGGCATCCCACTGCCCGTGCTCAACCAAGCGCGCCATCTGTTGGAACATTTGGAGCAAGAGGCGCTGAACCAAACCTCTCAGGTCGATCTTTTTGAGACCGAATTTGAAGACGTGCTCCAAGGCGACACTGCACTTGAAGCTAAACTACGGGAACTCAATCCTGATTCACTCTCACCCAAAGAAGCACTCGATGCTCTTTACGCTTTAAAGAAACTCTTATGACCTATTGTGTAGCCATCAAGCTCAAAGCCGGACTGGTTTTTCTCTCCGACTCCAGGACAAACGCTGGTCTTGACCAAATCAGCACCTTTAGAAAAATGATCGTCTATGAAAAAAAGGACGACCGCTTCATGGTGCTTTTGTCGGCGGGCAATTTGAGCATTTCGCAATCGATCAGGGAAATCTTGCAAGTCGAAAAGATCAAAGAAACCTCTGCTCTGACGGGTGAGGAAGAGGTGATCACGATTTGGAATGCCAAGAGCATGTTTGATGCGACTCGCATTTTGGGCGCTGCAGTTCGAAGGGTTTATGAAAGAGATGCGCAATCCCTGAAAGCCTCAGGCGTCGATTTCAATGTGTCTTTGATTTTTGGCGGTCAAATCAAGGGCGAGAACATGCGGCTCTTTCAAGTCTATTCGGCTGGCAACTTCATCGAAGCCACGAGCGAGACGCCCTACTTCCAAATTGGCGAATCCAAATACGGCAAGCCCGTCTTGGACCGTGTGATCACGCCAGAAACCCCCTTGGACGAGGCCACCAAGTGCGCCTTGGTCTCCATGGACTCGACCTTGAAGTCAAATCTGTCAGTTGGCCTTCCATTGGATCTTGCGGTCTATGAGGTGAACCAATTCCAAAGCGACAAGTTGCTCAGCATTGACGAGACCAACCCCTACTTCAAAATGCTTCACACCAGTTGGGGTGACAAACTGAGGCAAGTCTTTGATGCGATCGAAGACCCG
Source organism: uncultured Burkholderiales bacterium (assembly GCA_903865035.1). Classification (GTDB taxonomy): domain Bacteria; phylum Pseudomonadota; class Gammaproteobacteria; order Burkholderiales; family Burkholderiaceae_C; genus Limnohabitans. The sequence continues at coordinate 36,932 of CAIPII010000113.1, forward strand.
TTGTGGCATGGTGAAAAAACCGAAACCCCCATCCTCAACGCAAGCGCAGTGTCGGGCTCTTTGAAGAAAATTTCATCGCACAGCGAAAAATTAATCTGACTTGATTTTTGAGGCAACCCCAAAAAGGCTTTAAGCCTCTCTAGGCCTCAAATTCAACTCAAGCCGACCATTTGAGCCAGCCCAATGTGGCTGTGGCCCAAATGATGACTCCAAAGACGATGCGGTAGTAGGCAAAAGGCACGAAGCTATGGGTAGAGATGTAGCGAAGTAGCCACTTCACACATATCCATGCACTCACAAACGAGACCACCAAACCCACCATGAAAAGGGGTAAATCGTCCATTGATAGCAAAGCGCGTTCTTTATAGAGGCTGTAAACACCGGCGCCAAAGAGCGTTGGGATGGCCAAATAAAAAGAAAACTCAGTGGCCGCCTTGCGACTCAGTCCAAAGAACATGCCACCGATGATCGTCGCACCAGAGCGAGAAGTGCCTGGGATGAGCGCAAGACACTGGACCAGTCCGACGATCAAAGCGTCCTTGGGCGTCATGGATTCCACATTGAGCACACGCGCTTGATCGTTGGGATGTTGATCCACTCCCAAAGGGCGGCCCCATCTCTCAACCCACAAAATCACGATGCCTCCCAAAATGAAGGTGCTCGCGACCACCTCTGGCGTGAACAAATGGGCTTTGATGAAGTGACTCAAAAGGACACCCAAGAGAGCGGCTGGCATGAAAGCAATGAGCACATTCATGGCAAAAGCTCTGGAGGACCTCAGTTGTGTCAAGGAGCGCACGGTGTACCAAACTTTTTGCCAAAACACCAACAGCACCGCGAATATCGCGCCCGATTGAATCGCAATGTCAAAGACCTTGGCCCTATCGTCGTTGAAATCGATCAATGAGCCCATCAAAACCAAGTGTCCTGTGGATGAGATCGGTAAAAATTCCGTCAACCCCTCCACCACGCCCATCAGAGCAGCTTTGAAAAGTAACAATGTATCCAAAATCAGTCCTTGTATAGCCTCAACGCCAAATGTGAATTTTTGCTTTGGTGCCCCCCAATTGGGGATCACCCAAGATTATCTCGCGCTTACTGTCCTTCTCGAGGTGCGAAGGAGGACTTTTTTTCTTTTTTCCAGAGCAACTCATTCATGAGCAATTTTGAGCACAGAGACAACACTCGATGAAAACCCTCTAAAACTGCCTAAAATCAGGGGCATGAGTTCCAAAGACAACACAACCCCATCTTCCTTTTCCAAGCCCCAGGCTGAGGCCAAATCTGGGGCGAAGGACATGCCAAAACCCAGTCACTTTTTGCGTCAAATCATTGAGCAAGATATCCAAAACGGAGTTTACAAGACACGACACTGGGCCGGCACTCCAGGTGGAAAGGCACACCAAGAGGCTGCGGGTTTGGATCACGCCAAAATCAGAACACGCTTTCCGCCTGAACCCAACGGCTACTTGCACATCGGACACGCCAAAAGCATATGCATCAATTTTGGTTTGGCAAAGGACTATGAAGGCGCGTGTCACATGCGTTTTGATGACACGAACCCTGAAAAAGAGGACACCGAATACGTAGATTCCATTTTGGATGTGGTGCGTTGGTTGGGCTTTGATTGGGAACAAACCCAAGGTGCCCATAGCGAGAACAATCTATATCACGCCAGCGATTATTTCGACTTCATGCACCAAAGCGCAGTGGCGCTCATTGAGCATGGCGACGCTTATGTGGATGAGCAAAGTGCCCAAGAGATGAGGGACAACCGGGGGGATTTCTCCAAACCTGGTGTCAATAGTCCATTCAGAGACAGAAGCGTTGAGGAAAACCTCTCTCGCTTCAAAGCCATGAAGGACGGCCTCTTGGAGGAGGGTTCTGCAGTGCTCAGAGCCAAGATTGACATGGCTTCTCCGAACTTGAACATGCGAGACCCCGCCATCTACCGCATTCGAAAAGCACACCACCACCGAACAGGGGACGCTTGGTGCATTTACCCCATGTACACATTTGCACACCCCATTGAAGATGCGCTGGAACAAATCACTCACAGCATCTGCACGCTTGAGTTTGAAGATCAACGTCCCTTTTACGATTGGCTTTTGGACAAACTCATCTCCTTTGACCTTTTGTCGTCCCCTCCTCCCAGGCAGTATGAGTTCTCAAGGCTCAACCTGACCTATGTGATCACGAGCAAACGCAAATTGGCTCAATTGGTGAGTGAGAAAAGGGTGAGCGGGTGGGATGATCCACGCATGCCCACTTTGGTGGGTCTCAGAAGACGTGGATACACACCCAGCAGCTTGCGCACCTTCATTGAGCGAGTCGGTGTCACCAAAAGTGAGAGCTGGATCGATTACAGCACCCTGGAGGGCTGTATCCGAGAGGACTTGGAGGGTCAATCCCCCAGGGCCATGGCTGTGCTAGAGCCCTTGAAATTGGTTCTCACCAATTGGCAAGAGATCATGGGACAAGAGGAAAGCGTGAGCGTCAAAGCACCCGTTCACCCCAGTCTGCCGGAGCTCGGAGAGAGAGAGTTTGTGTTCTCCAAGAACCTATGGATCGAGAGAAGTGATTTTGAAGAAAAACCTCCTGCAGGATTCTTCAGGCTCTTTCCGGGAAACAAAGTTCGCTTGAAATATGGCTATGTGGTGGAGTGCGAAGGCTTTGTGAAAGACGCTCAAGGCGCCCTTCAAGAAGTGCATTGCAAAATCATTGCCGACACCAAGAGTGGCACACCCGGGGCCAATTCGGTGAAGGTCAAGGGCGTCATCACTTGGGTGAGTGAACTTGATGCACTCTCAGCAGAACTCAGGCTCTACGACCGCTTGTTCATGGACTCCAGTCCAGACAGCGGTGGCAAAGATTTCTTGAGTGCTTTGAATCCTGATAGCTTAAAAGTGGTGCACGCCAAACTTGAGCCTTCTTTGAAAAAAGCCAAGGCTGCAGAGAAGTTTCAATTCGAGAGGATTGGTTACTTCATTGCAGACGCAATGGATCACTCGAGCGAAAAGCCAGTTTTCAACCGCATCACTGGACTCAAAGACTCTTGGGGCACCAGAGCAGAGTAAGTATCCAACACGTCTGCCTCATTAAGCTGAAAATTGATCCCCAGCGCGTTTGGCCAATTCCATCTTGGCAATGGCATTGCGATGGACCTCATCAGGACCATCAACGAGTCTCACCGTTCTCTCATGGGCGTATGCTTCGGCCAAAAAGAAATCTGCGCTCACACCAGCTGCTCCGTGGGCTTGAATGGCCCAGTCGATCACCTGACATGACACCTGGGGGGCAACGACTTTGATCATCGAGATTTCTTTGCGAGCCTCTTTGTTGCCCACCACATCCATTTGCCGAGCAGCATGCCACGTCAAAAGCCTGGCTTGATCGATCATGCATCTGCTTTGCGCAATGCGTTCGTGCCATACGGACTGAGAGGACAATGGAGACCCAAACGCAATGCGCGACTGGAGTCGATCGATCATTGACTCCAACGCTCTCTCAGCCGCTCCGATGGAGCGCATACAGTGGTGAATGCGACCAGGGCCCAAGCGCCCCTGAGCCACCTCAAAACCACGTCCCTCA